>CAZFIM010000139.1:0-1702 GCA_964519615.1 uncultured Dehalococcoidales bacterium | reverse complement strand
GTTTATGTTTCCTGCAATCCGCGGACGCTGGCACGAGACCTTAAATTATTCTGCGGCGGTCCCTTTGTAATCGGGGAGATTGTGCCTGTCGATCTTTTCCCCAATACGGTTCAGGTGGAGAATGTGGTAACTCTCATGAGAAAATAGCAGGGAGTACTCCATGAGCATGAACAGAGATATTATTTTGGCCTCCGAATCTCCCAGACGGTCGCATATATTGCGCTTACTGGGCATTTCATTTCATACCGTTGCTTCAGGAAATGAGGTGCCGCTTGCGGCGGATGCGGATCCTGTTGCCGCTGCCCGCAGCAGTGCGCTGCACAAAGCGCAAACCGCGGCGGTGAGGCTAAAGGGCATTGTAATAGCGGCCGATACTGTTGTTGCCGAAGGCCGGACTTTGCTGGGAAAACCCGCAAGCGAAGCGGACATCTACGGGTATCTGAGGCTTCTGAAAGCGAAAGAACACCTGGTAGTAACCGGAGTGGCCGTTATTGACGGTGATTCGCAATGCATAGTTATCACTCATTGTAAGAGCAGGGTGCGTATGCGCGATTATCGCGATGAGGAAATCGCCGCATATATCGAGTCAGGCAGCCCGTGGGATAAGGCGGGTGCCTACGGCATACAGGATGAACGGTTCAACCCTGTGGAAACGGTAAAGGGATGTTATCTGAATGTGGTGGGTCTGCCGGTTTGTTCACTATTACATTTGCTTGCCAAACACAGGTTTTACCCGCAAATCAATCCGCTCTGGGGGCCGCGCGGCAATTGCCGCCGCTGCTATTCCTTGCTGATTGAAAGCAACGGATGATATGAAGCTGATGCTTAAGCATATTCTTTGAATTCTGACTGGAAATAGAAGGTTCCCTTTTTCCCTTGCAGTGCTCCCTGTACAAGTTAGCATACCATCCATGCTTCGTCCGGCACTTCAAACTCACAATCGATGCCTTATGGTTTTGCCGGCGTAAAACCGAAACGGGGGTAGTAGTGCGGATGTGCCGCAAGGACTACAATCTGATATCGCTAATTGCGGCAGCAATCAAGTCTTGCCCTGAATAATGCGGAACCGGTTCCCATTTTTAGAACGCAGGCAGTACTGCTCAAGGGGCTAGAGCGATGATTTCAAGTTGTGAAATGCCTCTCTTTATCACTGCCGGACTGAAGGCAATATGTCCAGCTGCGATATCGCTTTGAATGGCTGCTTGCGATATCGGCAGCATAGAGCAGGTGCTCAGTATGTTGACGAGGTCTGCCTCTAACGGATTGCCAAATGCCTGAGTGTTGACATAATGTATAAGGTCGAGAACTTCTGCGGTTTCCTGTTTGATTGTAAACATACGGTTGATGCTACAGGATATGACTCCAATATTCAACTTTAGATCTTACTATCCGGAAAAACTCTTTGCTGTAAGAGAGAACTCGCTATTTTTGAATAAAGTAACGCAAGCATCGACTACGGAAGCATCGTAGAGAGTATTTTTGCACAGCGTAATCTCATCCAGCGCTGCTTCTATTCCCAGTGCGGGTCTGTAGGGGCGGTGAGATGCCATAGCCTCCACCGTATCGGCAACTGCCAGAATTCGTGCTTCCAGTAATATGTCCTCCCCCTTTAACCCGCCCGGATAGCCGGAGCCGTTCATCCTTTCATGGTGTTGACGTACTATCTGGGCGATAGGCCAGGGAAACTCGATGCTTTGCAGTA
>CAZFIM010000138.1:0-1846 GCA_964519615.1 uncultured Dehalococcoidales bacterium | reverse complement strand
TCTAAGGGCAGGACCCAACCTTAACAACCTGTCTAAATTTCGGGGTCCACCTCATTCCGATATCTGTTACCTTTGCCTAACACAACCACAGTCCCTTCCTCCCAATTGAAATCGCTTGCTCTGACATTGACAGCTTCACTTAACCTTGTACCCGAATACCATAAGAAGCTAATCAAAGCTTTATCACGTTCACATTGGCAATGATTTAGGAGTATATCTAGTTGTTCTTTGGATACAGCAGGTAACAGCTTCCTTTGTGTCTTAGGTGGAGAGACTTTATCAATGATATTCTCCGCTATGTAGCCATTACGATATAGCCATCGTGATAATGTCCTAAGACAAGAGTAAAATTTAGCTTTACCGTTGCCACAGGTTAAGGATTTCAAATAGGAACTAATACCATCAGCATTTAAAGGATAGCCAATAAAATTGTCCAGAGTATAGTGGTAGCTCTCAATACTCCTTGAGCTTGTTCCCGATGCTCTGGATGCAAGGAATTCATCGAGCAGATTTTTTGTGAACTTTTGTGAACTTTTTTGCAGATGACCCGAAGCTAAATTGCTGGTGGAGCTGAGGGGATTCGAACCCCTGACCTCCTCCGTGCAAGGGAGGCGCTCTCCCAATTGAGCTACAGCCCCGCAAACTGTGCGATTTATTATACTAATTAATGGAATGTTATACCAAATGCCGCGGCAGGAGATAAATTAACACACAGCTTTCCTGCTATGCTTTGAAGGTCAACCGGGTGCCGGACATGTTGAGGATGAAATTTTCCGGCATAGCCTGCTCGAAAGCCGCCGCAGCCTCCCGGCCTGTGCAGTGGGTAGGGATGATATAGTCAGGGCCGATCTCCATCATGGCGGCGACAGTACGGGCAATAAGCTCCTCCCTGCCTTTACCGCTGAGGTGGAAGCCGCCCATAACGGCGTGGATATCGCTTATGCCGGTGACGTCCATGGCGTAGTTGACAGTATTGATGATACCGGAGTGAGCACAGCCGGATATGACTATCAGCCCCTTGCCCTTCAGGTGTATCACCAGCGCCGTATCATCCGGCATGGTGTCCTGTACTATACGGTCTCCCTCACGGTAAACCAGATTGGGGGCGCCTTTTTCAAAATCGGTGAGCCTCGGTATCCCTCCTAAAAAAAGCACATCCGTACCGGAGAGGAAACAGGCATTCTCGCTGGCGATAATTTTAAAGCCCGCCGCCTTAAACTCCTTTTCGCTGGCAGCGGGCATATCGTTCATCTTGCCTGAGCTGTTTATGGCCATCCTGCCCGGGCGGAAAGCCGCAGGGTGCAGGGTGAGGGGGATATTCTTGCGCCTGATCCTTTTACCCAGAGCCGTAATGCCGCCGAAATGGTCCATATGACCGTGTGAGAGAGCCGCGGCATGAATTCCGGGGAGGTTTACTCCCAGATTGTCCGCATTCCGGGCGGCGGTATCAGGCCCCTGTCCGAAATCGAAGAGCACGGAGGAGGTCTCATTTTCTCGTACTGTTTCGATAAGCGCAGAAAAGCCGTGATCGGCCAGTACGCAGTTGTGCCCCCTTATATCTGCGCGCGTGATGATATCGTCATCGTCGTAGGCGGTGGCATTGATATAATTATCGTCAAGAGTGAGAATCTCGACTCTTTCTACTTCTCTCAGTGTGAAATGGGTCATACTGACTGCCCTCCCTGCCGGATTTTACAGCGCATCTGCCGGCTCAAATGTTGACTATAGTATCACGGGGAAGATTTGTCAATTTTTTATCCGTAAAACCTGTGAGTACAGATTTGGCAAATAATAGAAGCAGCAATGCTGCGCTCTTAGCTTCGGCAAGCAAAGAGCCTGCGGGAGA
>CAZFIM010000137.1:0-1849 GCA_964519615.1 uncultured Dehalococcoidales bacterium | reverse complement strand
TGAAAAGCGTGCTTTTGGGAAGCATATAGACGCTTCGCGGTTGTTTCTTTACAAGACAACCCGTAATCTGATGCAGGTGACAGGTGATACCGGCGCCTGGCTGCGGGAGGCCATGGGGGCGCTGGTTCTTTGCGGAGTGCCGGACGAGAAGTACTGGCCTTACAAGATCAAGAACTTTGATGATGAGCCTTCTGGTTTTGTATATGCGCTTGCTGAAAACTACTCTACGGTCAGGTACTTCTGTCATGATCCCCAGGGCTCAGAGACGCAGGGTGCAGATGTTCTGGCTTCGGTCAAAAGCTACTTGACTGCCGGGATACCGTCAATGTTCGGTTTCTGGGGATTTGAATCGTTTGAAGACTCTGACAGCCCCGGCGATATACCATATCCGTGCAAGGGAGAGAAGGCGCAGTGGGGTCATGCTGTGATGGCGGCAGGGTATGATGATGACAGGAAGGTCACCAATCTGAAGTGCAAAAAGGAGACCAAGGGAGCGATACTTATCCGCAACTCCTGGGGCAGGAGCTGGGGTGATAGCGGATATGGCTGGCTACCGTATGACTATGTTCTAAACGGACTTGCTCTCGATTTCTGGTCAATCCTTGACATGCGGTGGATCGACACAGGTAATTTTGGTCTTTAGGTGAGACGCGGCTCACGTTTAAACATCTGGTCCTGCGAGTTTGTAGCCAGGCATTTTAACAGATAAGATAGCGCAGCAGAGGTACCGGCTATCAGCACGGGTTTAACAGTAATCCATGTGAATACTGCACCTGTATCGAGGATATTAATGACCCCGGTCAGCACAGCAGTCAGGAATGCAATCAGAAGGCCTCTTGAAAAGTCCTTCCAGTCGAGAGTTAAAAATTTTGATTTCATGTCGATTAAATTTAGAATATAGCTTTCACTTTCATAAAGTTAGTCTAAACCGAATTAAAAATCAAGGCTAAAAAATTTGAGGCTACCCGAAATTAATAAATGAAACTACCCAATGCTTTTATGTCAGCCCCAATAGACTCTGAACAATAAGGAGGTGGTTTAGAATTATAATAGTTACGATATATTTCTGAATTATTGCCAGTAATTAAGCCCACATTCAATATTAAAATGGCGCATTTAAATACTTACACCATTTTTAAGCCCACTGCAAATTGAAATCATATATTTTACAATATCTTCTAAGGTATTACCCTGATCTTTATGGAAAGATAAGTCAATACAAAACATCACCGGTAAAGAAACGCCTTGCTTATGGAGCTTATTGGGGAGTGATAACAGCAACAGTTCCGAGGGTAATAACGATTCTTGCTTCCTTCATTCTCGCCCGGATCTTAGGCCAAAGTGGTTTTGGTGAATATGGAGTAATCAATAGCACAGTGGGAATGGTAAGTACCTTTTCCGGTCTTGGGTTGGGAGCTACTATAGTAAAACACCTGGCTGAGTTTAAAATTTCAGATCCTCAAAGAGCAGGCCGTATTTATACTTTAACTACCATCATAAACTGGATAAGCGCATTATTATATGCTATCGTTTTTGTTCTTCTGGCTCCATGGCTTGCTTCCAAGACTCTTGCAGCACCTCACCTTGCTCCGATGCTGCAAATCAGTGCAATAAGTCTTGCCATGGGAACAATAAATTCACTTCAACAGAACGTGCTTACTGGCCTTGAGGCATTTCGTACTAGTGCTTTAATAACAATAATTACAAGCACGATTCAATCCCTAATACTCGTATTAGCCGCTTACATCTGGCAACTGACAGGTGTTATTTCTGCTTTAGCACTAAATTCCCTGATCATAGCATTTGTATATTTTTATGCCATAAAAAGTGAAAGGCAGAAATTTAATAT
>CAZFIM010000136.1:0-1899 GCA_964519615.1 uncultured Dehalococcoidales bacterium | reverse complement strand
CGTCAAGAACAACAAAATCATTTCCGGCAATCAAACCTTCTTGACGTTTGTTTTGGTCATAGAACATTTTTGCGCGACTCATAACGCCTCCACTAGAGAGCCAACCAAAACGGCTCACGCGCCCAAATAGGTATGATTTTCCTGTTCCTTTTGGTGCAAGCTCGATAAGATTCAACCGCTTTTCTACAAAAGGAAGTAGGCGGGTCAGCATTGTGAGTTTTTTTTCCTCATCACCAAGGTAACCACTCGCATTATAATCAACTGCACCTAATAATATATCAATCCATTCTGAAATACTGAATTCTCTACGGGCATCTTTATAGTAGTCAACATCAATTATATAGGGGCAGAATCTCTTGAAGTAAGTGAGCTTGATTTTTCCTTTGTTAGCTCCTTTGGTTTTGTTCTGAGAAAATCCCAAATCATAGCCATTGGGAGGTCGATATCCTATTTCAATCACGCCCCACGTTTCTCGTCCGCGAACCAAGTCCTCCTTGCAACTGTCCCAGACATAATCCTCAATGATGGTGTCTTTACTTGCAAGACCAAAGTCAGGGAGTGAAAAAGATACCTCCCCAGTTTTAATATCTATATCAACAGAAACCTTGGCAAGAAACTTCACGCGTTCATTTTCAATAATTACTCTATTCTTTATCGCTGTCCAATCTTCCTTGTGTGGCAGATACGTACGCATGAATCGAGCCAATTCGTCCGAATCAAAATGTCCGTTTTCATTCTCAAATTTCTTCAAGAGCCAGTCGCGCATAAATGAAGGTAGACTTAGTGCAGAAAAGAAGTTGCTTTTCTTAAGGTCTTTATATACAACCATTTCACCGAAACAATTTCGCAGTTTTTCGATCATGAAAAGCATCTCCCTTTAAAGTAAATTGTCAAATCCTTCGTTGATCTTGCCGCTCTTGCCTTGTGCTTTAATCAGTATTTTCCCGATGAAGTCATCTCCAACATATACATCAGCGGGATAATTGCCTGCCCGCTTTGTATCAGGAAGTATAACCTTATAGTGATTGTCATCAAGGGAAAAAGCGGGATAGCGTATACTGCTCATAACAATCGACACTTCCTTTTTCAATGGTTTATTGAAGAACAGTGTTATCTCCGTTCCAGTTTTGTAGTCAACGGTTACAAATTCTTCTACCAGATCAACGGTTATTTTGCTATCTTTCAGCGTTAGTTCAATAATTGGAACGACAACCTCCTCGAGAGAAGCCCCTCCATGAACCTCAACGTTAGCTGCACGACTTCCTTTAAATCGTCCATAATCCGCAAGAACGAGGTACCCGTTCTCTTCAGTGGCAAATTGCAGGTCATTGTTATACGAATCAAAAGATTCACAGCAGCGACCAGAATGCTCACCTTTGGTGCCTGTTTCATACTTTTCTTCCTTACGTTGCAATACAGCAAGGCGAGAAGCTCCGTGGTCACTTACAATTAGGAAACGCTCGCAATGACGTAAGGCAAGTTCTGTAGCCGCTTTATCAAGAACCCCTGATATGATATCCAGTTCTTTAGCAAGATGAATAGGCAACTCATTATTCTCAAAATTATACCCGCCCGTATCATTGTGTTTTATGTTGTCGAGTTCATCATTCTTTTCTTTTTTACCTTGCCAAGATTCGTAAAAATCTTGATTAAAGTTAGTTATAGTCGGTAACTCCGCACGGGCAATATTTATTGAAATAGACAGCCCGTGCTTGTATGCTAATTCTGATATGAAAGCCAAATACTCAACACCAAGCGCGTCGAGCCAGTAAAGGTAGGTGTCAGATTTATCAATACCTTCGATTATTTCGTTACGTGTGGACAACCGGTTATAATCACGGCTTTTCGCGAGTTTCTCGACTTTCTCTATGAAGTCGTCTTCAAGCTTGTTGGAAATTT
>CAZFIM010000135.1:0-1917 GCA_964519615.1 uncultured Dehalococcoidales bacterium | reverse complement strand
CCGGAGATTATGAAATAACTTTTACAGCAGAAACAGAATCAAAAGATGCGTCTGACAGCATGGATATAAGAACCACAGTTCTCACACCCACAATATGGGGATGGGTGGGAGTGATTATCGTTGTTCTGGTTGTAATCGGCCTCATTCTTATGTTCTGGAGACTGGGCAGGCGTTAGAGCACAAATGAGTGATAACATAATTATAAAAACTGAAAATTTGACCAAAGTATATGGCAATTTTACAGCCGTTGATAAACTCAATTTACAAATAGGTGAAGGTGAAATCTTCGGCTTTCTGGGACCAAACGGTGCAGGAAAGACAACCACTATTCTTATGTTAATGGGATTGACTGAACCTTCATCCGGAGTAGCATTCGTGTGCGGCTACAACCCTTCCCGTGAACCCGTTGATGTTAAAAAATTCGTTGGCTACTTACCGGAAAAAGTGGGATTCTATGAAGACCTGACAGCAAGGCAAAATCTAGAATATACGGCACGTTTGAACGGCTTAACGTGGAAGGATATACCGGGCAAAATAGATGAGGTAATAAATCTCGTGGGTTTAACGGCAGAGATGAACAGAGAAGTCGGTAAATTTTCACATGGTATGAAACAACGCCTTGGAATTGCTGACGTACTTATCAAGGACCCAAAAGTCATTTTCTTCGATGAACCCACATCGGGTATCGATCCTCAAGGCATCGATGAAGTTCTAACCCTAATATCCAATATGGCCGCCAAGAAAATTACCGCTATCATTTCATCTCACCAATTACATCATATCCAGCGAGTCTGTTCCCGTGTTGGGATAATGTCCAAAGGTCATCTTATTACTGAGGGGCCGATCGAACTTCTGGGTAGAGCGACGATGTCCGAAGGTAAATTCCGCATCGATGTTCAGGCTTCGCCAATAACTGATAATCTTATTTCAAATATCAAGAAGCTGGATAGCGTAGTTGGAGTTGAATGCGCTGGAGACCGCTTAATTGTCACCTGTGATAAAGACCTGCGATCTCAAATTTCCAAAATCATTATTGAAAATGACAGTATGCTTACCGAGGTCAAGATAGAGGAATTCGACCTCGAAAAAATCTACTTAAAGTATTTCCGTGAGTCGTGAATTATGACAGGATTATTAGCAGTTTTTTGGAAAGAACTTACCGACCATTTCTTGAGTAAACGTTTTATTATTCTGATGGTTCTGGTATATCTTGCAGGCATATATGCCATTTACCAGGCATCACAGGGTATACGTTCTGTGGTAACACCTGATGTCCGCTTCATTTTTATCCCGCTTTATTGGGTGACAGATCCTGATGCAGCCATCCAGATGTCTTTTGTCAATCTTCTTATGCTCCTCATTCCAATAATTGGTATCGCACTTGGTTTCGATGCCATTAATAGTGAGAGGAGCAGTGGTAATCTTAGCCGTATTCTTGCCCAGCCGGTCTATCGTGACTCGGTTATCAATGGTAAATTCTTAGCTGGCGTTATTACCATATCGGTGCTCTTGACCAGCATAATTGCTTTAGTTGCCGGCATGGGACTTCGTATGATAGGAGTGCCGCCAACAGCAGAAGAAATACTGCGAATATTCGCTTTTATATTTATCAGTATCATATATGGAGCTTTCTGGATGTCCCTTTCCGTGCTTTTTTCGGTCGTTTTTAAGAGAATCGCAACGGCTCTTCTTGCTTCTATAGGATTACTCATACTCTTTTTCCTTATTCAAGTAATCGCTCCTTTCATCGCCACTGCTTTTATCCCTGATGTACAAAATCCCAGCATAGAAATGCTTACCCGAGCAGAATCCATCTATAATGGCATTATCCATATTTCCCCGCTTGTGCTTTATAATGATGGTTTTCTGGCGCTATTGGCTCCTGAACTGAACACAATGGCTTTTTCTCTATCTGCT
>CAZFIM010000134.1:0-1987 GCA_964519615.1 uncultured Dehalococcoidales bacterium | reverse complement strand
TACACCAGCCAGAATACTCTCTTAATTACGGCTTGATTTCATGGGGTGCATTACAGAAGTACTAACGATATAAGGCTGTATTATGGATTAAAATACAAATAGACTATAATATAAAACAACAAGTAAGGAGATATTAAGCCTTACGTAAAAGGTAATTAATCGGTGAATAAAACAAAATTCGGTCCACAAACACTATTGTATCCGATGCCTGTCTTGCTTATCGGATCTGACATCGAAGATTCTCCCAATTTTATGACAGCAGCCTGGGGTGGCATCGCCAATGGGGATCCGCCCATGATTTCAGTCGCGATACGCAAAAGCCGGCATACATTAAAAGGCATTACGCAGCATATGGTTTTCTCTGTCAACATCCCTTCTGCTGATATGGTTAAAGAAGTCGATTACTGTGGAATCATCTCCGGTACCAAATCGAACAAAGTTGAAAAATGCGGTTTTAATGTCTTTTACGGAATGCTTTCATATGCCCCCTGCATTAACCAGTGTCCTGTCAACCTTGAATGTAAAGTTATTCATATCCTTGAGCTGGGAAGTCACTCGCTTGTCATAGGACAGATTATAGAAACCTATATTTCGGATAATTGTCTTACCGCTGGAAAACCGGATATAGATAAAATCAGACCACTTCTCTACTTACCGTCTCCCGCATCATGTTATCAATCATTCGGATCAACGGTCGCTAAAGCTTTCAGCATTGGTAAAACAATAAAGTAAATCCTGCCTCTAAAAAGATAATCATATAACCAGTGCATATTTTGAAAAGGCCGGTATCAGTCTTAAATCAGACTAGCTTTTTCTGTACTGCCGCACTTTCAAGTTCTTTTATAACATCTGAGGCAATCCATTTTGCTGCACGGGAACCAGTCATCCTTATCTGCCGTGCAGTATCCAGGGCAGCTTTATTTAATTCCTTATTACGTTTACCAATATGTCTGAGAGCCCAACTGACAGCCTTTTTAACAAAATTTCGTTCATCGTCGGCACCTCGCACAATAACAGGCAGAAAAGCGATAAATTTTTCATCATGAGCCTGTTTATCATGCCAGGCCAGACATGCTATTAAGGCATAGGCAGCACGTTTGACGAATTCCTCTTTCCTTTCCGACCACTCGAGAGCCTTCTGCCATGCAAAAGGGACCTTATCAAATAAATTCATACATACCTGATCACACACATCCCATGAATTAAAATCTTTTACCCAATCATCCATTTGCTGTTCAGTAATTTTCGCGGATTCATCGACCAGTGCTGCTACAATTCTTGCTTCCGCGATGCCGGTTTGCCACAGCTGCAGAGCAAGCTCATGGTCTTTACCAGCAGATTTGGCAATTATCCTTATATCAGGAACTGAAACACCCAAACGCTTCTCTGGAGTCATACCGAACTTTGCCATACCTTCCACATTATCCTTCGAACCTTTCTCTTTTAATACTTTAATAATATCCTCTACAGCAGACATAAAAACACTCCGTATTATAATCTAGCTTATATTTTGTTTATTTCAGCGTATTTGTCAATAGGGGTCTGACCTTAACAACAAGACTTAATAGTGCATCATTACAAGTCTGAAGCTCTTATCATAAAAGAAATATTTATCCTCAAGTCAAGAAGGCATATAAATAGCAAATCAACATTATTTATATTAAGATATTGAATAAGCCGTAAAAAATATCAATTAAAATGCACTTCCGGAAGGTTATACGTCATGAAATTAAATGAAAATCAAATACAGTCATTCTACCACCGCAGTTATACAGCAGTTGATGGCCTTTGGTTTATGAAAGTAGAGGACAAATATGGATTTGAAAATGCACTCGAATTGGATAATGAAGTTTGGAAAATAGTGCCCAAAATACAGGCTCGTTTGCTGAAATCGATGTTAGACTGTAACTGCGATATTGATGGTCTTAAAGAATGCTTTACGATCAAACTTGATCTTGAAGGTTTCCATTATTCTCTGGTCGATCAC
>CAZFIM010000133.1:0-2035 GCA_964519615.1 uncultured Dehalococcoidales bacterium | reverse complement strand
AAAAGGTCTTGAAGGCCATAGTGATGCTGATGTGCTCATTCATGCTATAATGGACGCCTTACTGGGCGCTGCAGGTTTGCGTGATATAGGCAACTATTTCCCACCCGGAGATTCCGCGTATAAGGATATTTCCAGTATAAAAATGCTTATTGAAGTAGGAACGCTGCTGCAAAAGGGCAATTATACCATTACTAATATCGATTCTATCATTGTAGCTGAAAAGCCGAAGCTGTCACCATATATAGATGAAATGCGCAACCGTATCTGTGCTGCTCTTTCTGTTCCTCTAGACCGCATAATGATTAAGGCAACTACCACAGAAGGTCTTGGTTTTATCGGGAGCAGTCAGGGTATTGCCGCACATGCAGTAGCTTTAATTGAACAAAGGAAAACAGACAGGTAGAGAGAGGCAGTAATACCACAATGGCACTGATAAAAGACATTAAGGCAGATGTAAAGGCAGTTTTCAACCACGACCCTGCCGTTAAAAGCGTCTGTGAAGTATTTTTTGCCTATCCCGGCTTCCATGCCCGACAGTTTCACCGGGTAGCACATACTCTCTACATGTGGCATATACCCTTCTTCCCTCGCTGGATTTCTCATATCAACCGTTTCTTCACAGGTATCGAAATACATCCCGGCGCCACAATGGGAAAAGGTGTGTTTATCGACCATGGAATGGGAGTTGTTATCGGCGAGACTGCGGAGATAAAAGACAACGTGGTAATATATCAAGGAGTAACCCTGGGAGGAACCAGTCTGCAAAAAAAGAAACGGCATCCTACAATCGAGAGCAATTCTGTTATCGGTGCCGGGGCCATTCTGGTTGGGGCGATTACCATCGGAGAAAATGTTAAAGTAGGAGCAGGCTCGGTAGTGATAACATCAGTACCCTCCAATGCTACTGTAGTGGGTGTACCGGGACGCATCGTTGAAATCAGGAATCCCGATACTGAGATCGTAGAAAAATTGCCTGATCCGGTATGGGAAAAAATTCAGTCTCTGGAAAACCGTATCATAAATCTGGAAGACACGCTTAAATCATTAAAATCGGACTATCCGACCAAAGCAACTTAAAGACAATTCACATCAGGAGCTCATTATGAAAATATACAACACCTTATCGGGGCAAAAGGAAGACTTCAAGACCCGTGATAATAAAGTCTCGATGTATGTATGCGGGGTTACTGTTTATGATGATTGCCACATCGGCCATGCCATGAGCTATATAATCTTTGATGTTATTAAAAGGTACCTTGAGTATCGCGGGCTTGATATTCTTCATATTCAAAACTTTACCGATATAGATGATAAAATCATTACCCGTGCCCGCCAGATGGAAATATCGACAGCCGAGCTTTCTGGCAAATATATCAATGAGTACTTTAAAGACATGGATGCCCTCAATATCAAGAGGGCAAACATTTACCCCAAAGCAACTGAAGAAATACCAAAAATAATCGAGGTCATAAGCGGACTTATCGATAAGGGATATGCCTATGCGGCAAGCGGCAGCGTATATTACCGGGTGGAGAAGTTCTCCGGCTATGGCAAGCTGTCTCATCAAAAAACAGATGATATGACTCCTAATGTTGCAGAGAACATTGATGAAAAAGAGTCACCACTCGATTTCGCACTCTGGAAAGCCTCCAAACCGGGTGAACCGTCCTGGCCTAGCCCATGGGGTGCAGGCAGACCGGGGTGGCATATAGAGTGCAGTGCCATGGCACTTAAATATCTGGGAGAAACGATAGATATTCATGGCGGCGGACAGGATCTGATATTCCCGCACCATGAAAATGAAATTACCCAATCGGAAAGTTTTACGGGGAAAGAGCCTTTCGCCCGCTACTGGATGCACAACGGCTTGCTGCAACTCAGTGGTGATAAGATGAGCAAATCTCTTGGAAACCTAATCACCATTAAACAGATGCTCAGTCAGCACAGCGCCGATGCAATCAGACTCTTTATTCTAAGCTCGCATTACCGCAGCCCTCTTACATTCACGGAAGAGAATATCGATGCCGCTGAAAGC
>CAZFIM010000132.1:0-2226 GCA_964519615.1 uncultured Dehalococcoidales bacterium | reverse complement strand
AGAGACAGGAGTACCCCTTCTCTTCATAAATGGAGCAGCAGGAAATATTGCCCCTCTATATAGTTTCCCCGTGTATCAGGATCACAAAGAGGCCTATTTTAGCCAATTTAAAACACTGCTGGGTGATAGAATAATAGATACCTATGACAATATTTGTAAGACGACAAGTACTATAAATCTTCATGTCAGTTCCATAACAGTTGAAACACCAAGGAAGGAAGGTCTTGAATGGCCGACAGATGCAGAATTTGGAAAATATACAAGAACGACCAGTCATGGAATTCATCTTGTGAAGATCCCTATTCGTTTCCTGATTATAAATGAAGATATTGCCATCTGGAGTGCACCAGTAGAGTTGTTCTGTGAAATATCAAATGAAATCAGGGACCATTCTCCATACCTATATACATTTTATTTTGGCTATACAAATGGGGGACTTCTCTACCTGCTTTCAGAAAAAGAATTTATGTATGATGGTTATGAGCCTACTGCAACAGTATTTACACCTTCTGCAGATAGGGATATTAAAGATGCGGTCATAACCTACCTTAATGGATACTGACTTCTTATCCTGACTGTATGAGAAATAGACTGCATAAAACGCAAAATATTGACAAGAATAAATTATTCCATTATTTAATATTAAATCTTAAGAAATGAAATTTACTCGAAGATCTTTTATTAGCAAGACTGGACTTGTTTCTGGAGGTCTGGTTGCATTAAACAGGCTACAGGTAAAGTCTGCCGATTCTGAAATACCTATCCAAACACAAGCACCAAAGGAAATAAAAGGAATATTTATTGTGGCTCCCAGCGTTGTTAATATTAATGAGAGCTTTAATATTTCGGTTAAGATGCTGACTGAATTGTTTCCTGTTCGATTAACATGTTTTACTCGTCATTATCCTACAGTCTCAAGCTCAACAAGTTACTCATTCAGGCATTTTATGGAAAAGGGAAAGGAATTCATGCATTATCACAGTGATGTTCCGGATAAATGGGAAGGTAATCTGGCAATTGTAAGCGATAAAAGCTATTCTGGGCCTTCAAAATTTTCATTCAAGGGCTGTCCTGGACCTTATCCCCATGATAAGAGACCAATTGTTAAAATTGGGCCGATGAATTTCTCCAAACCAGGGAAGCATTTTATAATATTGAAAGACCAAGAAACCGGATTGGAGCAAATAAGTAATCCGATATATGTTAAGACGGACACAAAACAGCAAAACCTGTACTGGGGTGATATTCACGGGCATACCCTGCTAACAGACGGAGTTCGCTCTCCAGAGGAGTATTATTATTTTGCGAGAGATGAAGCATTCCTAGATATTTGTGCCCTAAGTGATCATCCTGAATTTTATCTTACAGATTATATGTGGGATTATTTCACCGCTGTTACCAATGGTTTTAATGAGCCCGGACGGTTTGTTACCCTGCAGGCATTTGAATGGACAAATTTTCAACTTGGCCATCGTTGCTTGTACTTTCCTTCCGAAAAGGTTTCATGTATAAGATCTACTGATCCAAAATATTCTACATTGGAATCAATGTATGATTTTGTCAAAGATAATAATGGACTGGCAATAGTACATCACTCTGCATCTAAGCAGTTCCCCTGTGATTGGTCGATGAATATAGACGATCAATGTGAAAGGCTGTTAGAGGTATATTCTTGTTGGGGTACCAGTGAGAGACCAGTAGGGCCTGATCATCTAAGAACAATAAACTCAGGTGAGCATCCGGGTAGTTTCTTGATAGATGCTCTAAAAAGGGGGTTAAAATACGGGATAATCGCTTCAGGTGACATTCATACAGGTAGACCTGGCCATGCCATCAAAAGACGAAATGGTAAAGAAATACTGTGTGGATTAATGGGAGTCTGGGCAGATCAACTTGACCGCCAGAGTGTATTTGAAGCAATTTGGAACAGAAGAGTGTATGGCACAACAGGTACACGAACATTTCTAAGATTCAGCATAAATGATAACCCTATGGGATCAATCATTAAATCACCCTCAAAATTGCATTTTAAAGTACATGCTATTGCCGAAGTTCCGATTATTAAAGTAGAAATAGTGAAAAACGGAGAGGACTTCAGAATGTATGAACCGAATAAGAATGATGCAATTTGGGAATTTGAGGAATCAGGCAATATACATGGATCCTATTATGTAAGAGTTACCAGAGCTGATGAAGAATTAGCTTGGTCAAGTCCAATATGGATTG
>CAZFIM010000131.1:0-2241 GCA_964519615.1 uncultured Dehalococcoidales bacterium | reverse complement strand
ATAAACGATTCGTTCGGGCGGGCGGGCTTTAAGTACATCGATAACTTCACTCTGGCATCCGGACCTGGAAGGATTAATGATGATAGCATGTATAGTCTCAGAAAAAGACGTAAGGAAATCTTCGGTCCTTGCCTTGACCGCTACAATATTGTTTAAGCCAGAAAAATTCACTTCCGCATCAGCGACAGCGGAAGCGGCTTCTTCAACAGCATAAATCCTGCCCGCATACGGAGCCAGCAGCGCGCTATATGTGCCCACGCCGGCATAGGCATCTACCAGAACCTCGCCGCCTTTTAGCATCAACTTCTCTTTCACAATGTCTACCATCTTCTCCGCTTGCAGGGTGTTTACCTGGAAAAAAGAGGGAGAGGATATACGAAACCTGTAATTGTGCAATTGCTCTTCCAAGTACTGCTGTCCCACCTTAAGCATTCGGATATTCTCCATAGAGGGCTGAATAAGCCACTTGCCGGTATTGATACCGTATCGTATCGAGACCTGAGTGGTACAGGAACACTGTCCCTGAAGATTGCTTAAAGCGCCGTTTATCCAGTGATGCATCAACATGCAATGCTCTATATGCACAAATTGGCGGCTCTCCCTGTTGATAAAGCCGAGCGAACCGCCTTCATCTACCGTAAAACGCGCATGATTGCGGTAGTAGAAGATTTGATCAGCGGGAACAACCTCAGCAACAGGACTATCATTCAAATCCCCGTCCTCTTGCATTGCCCGCACCACCAGGTCACGTTTCATCTGAAGCTGCCATGGATAAGCAATGTGCTGCCATTGGCACCCCGTACAATGTCCGAAATAGGGACATTGGACCGCAGTCCTTTCAGGCATGCCCCGTACCACCTCGTTGACCCGCGCAGCAATATAGCCGCGCCGGCTGCTGACTACTTCTGCAATTACCTCTTCCCCGGAAACACCACCGAAAACAAAGACCCGGGTACCCTCATAGCGGGAGAGAGCTTCTCCCAACCGGCCGTACCCATCCACCTGCAACTGCAAAGTCATGCCCTGATGTACGTGCGTACTCACCTTGCTGCCTCCCGATATATTGTAACAGAGAGATCGTTGTGTATTGAACTGAATAGAACGCGGCAAATATAGCTATACCGGCGTGTTCCACTGCGGAATATGACGGCAGAAAGTTTACCGTAATTCCAAGACAAAATGTGCTGCACCGCCGGAAAAGTATATAATTGTCGCCAGTTTATAGAAGAACAACTAATGATGATTACTATTTCATGATTTCTGTTGTAACGCTCATAATCGTATTTCTGCTGATCGCCGTAAGACAGATCGGTAAATTGCGTATTAAAATCTGGCATAGCATGCTTTTGGGGGCACTGGTGGTCCTTGTTACCGGCCAGATTTCGCTCAGCACCGCAGTGAAATCAATTGACCCGGATGTGATGTTATTCCTTTTCGGGATATTCATTGTGGGACAGGCGCTGGAAGACAGCGGCTATCTCTCTTACCTTTCTTTCAAATATTTTTCCCGCGTAAAATCTCTTTCCGGTCTCATCTTTGTCATCCTCTACGGAATAGGCCTGCTTTCTGCCGTACTGATGAACGATACTTTAGCTATAATCGGTACTCCCGTTATGCTTATGCTGGCCCGGCATACCGGTGTAAATCCGCGGCTTCTATTGATCTCCCTGGCTATTGCTGTAACCACCGGCAGTGCGATAAGCCCGATAGGTAATCCGCAAAATTTGTTAATCGCAGTCCACGGGAATATCACCAATCCGTTTGTAACCTTTGTCAGCCATCTTTTATTGCCCGCCCTCCTCAGCCTGTTAACTGCCTACCTCTTTATCAGGCTGTTTTACAGACAGTATTTCCGTATCCCGCTAAAGCCGTATCAGGAAAAACCTGTAAAGGACCGCCACCTTACAATCCTTGTGAGAATTTCTCTTATTTTATTGCTGCTTATGATAATGGTTAAGATTATCTTTTCCGTGCTGGATGTCCCGCATAATTTAAGCATTACCTATATTGCGCTTATCGCAGCGCTGCCGGTGCTCATTGGCAGCCCGCAGCGGCTGCTGATTGTCAGGCGAATCGATTGGGCGACACTGGTATTCTTCATTTCCATGTTCATCCTGATGAGAAGCGTATGGGATACCGGAATTTTCCAAAAAATTATCGCTTATGTAAATAGTGATCTAACAGGCACCTTTACAATTCTTGCTGTCAGTTCCGTTCTGAGCCAGCTCATTTCAAATGTCC
>CAZFIM010000130.1:0-2255 GCA_964519615.1 uncultured Dehalococcoidales bacterium | reverse complement strand
CTGGAGCGCCTCCAGTTCAATCATTTCGCTACCATGAAGGCTGTCAACGCTGCCCACTCTGGCGGCAAGATGAAAGACAATATCCGCTCCGGCGGTGGCTTGTAGGGCACTGTTGTAGTTTCTTAGGTCCAACTCAAGGCATTTGGCTTTAATATCCAGATCAGACAGGTTGATACGACTGCCGCGGGAAAAGTCATCTGCGATAGTGACTTCTCTGCCCTGATCCAGCAAAGCTCTGACAAGGTTGCTGCCGATAAAGCCGGCCCCTCCCGTAACTACCGTTTTCATTATTGTTTGCCTAGTAACCTTCCGGCGGCGATTCTAACCGCCTCATCAGATGTATGGCTTGCCTGCCAACCCATCTTCTTTATCTTGTCAATATTGAAATGCACTAACGGAGCGTCACCCGGCCATCCTCTTTTTCCACCGGTATAGATGAACTTTACATTCTTCAGCCCCATTTCTTCGCAAACAATTTCTGCAATTCGTGTCACTACGCTGAATGTTTCTGTTCCCAAGTTGAATACATCACACTGTTTGGTGGATTTTTGAAAGGCGGTTTCCATTCCGCTAATACAATCTTCAACTAAAAAGAAAGGTTTTTCCTGATGGCCATCTCCCAGAATTTCAAGCTTTTGGGGATTTTTCTTTAGTTTCTGAATGAAATCATAGATTACACCGTGTCCCATACGTGCGCCCACTACATTGGCGAAACGGAACATACAGACTTTAATGTTGAATAAATGGCTGTACGAGCTCATTAGCCCTTCGCAGGCGAGTTTTCCCGCCCCGTAAAGATTGATCGGCAGCAGCGGCCCGAAGGTTTCTGAGAGTGCCACTGGAGGAGCATCACCGTAAACGCAGGCGCTGGATGAAAAAAGTACTTGGTTTATACCATTCACTCTCATTCCCTCCAGAACGTTACGGGTGGCGGCGGTGCAGTTCTTGAGGTCAAGATCGGTTACTTTGTTGCCCTTTGGTATATCCGTATTGGCTCCCAAATGCCAGACAACATCATACCCTTTCATCGCTTCATTAAGTTTTTCAGGATTGAGCATATCGTCCTGAATAAATTGAAAACCCTTTTTTCCCTCCAGATGCTTAATGTTTTCTTTGCTGCCTGACACCAAGTTGTCATACACTGTTACTTCGTTGCCCTTTACCAGCAGTGTTTCCGAGAGGTGGCTGCCAATAAAACCTGCTCCGCCTGTTATAAAATGTTTTTTCAATTAATGCCTCCTGTTTTTACAATATATAACCAACAGCGATAAAAAATAACACCAATACGGTTACGCGTAACTTATTCCAAGCAACAACCGGCTTTGTAAAAAATAGTAATAGCGTTCGCGGAATTAGATTCGTAACAATACGACCTAAAAGAGCTTTTTCTCCTTTTAATTGAAATGACTCTTTTCTAAGCGCCTTTCTCGAACGCCCTATCCATAAAGACCTGTCTCTTATAAAACGCCATGAAAAGCGGTAGTTATGCACTCTATGCCAGACTTTAGCCCTTGGCATACATTGTATTTTTCCCCCTGAGCCTAGTTTAAATCTCTTTGATATTTCATTATCCTCTGCATAGATACCTTTATGGTATCCAAAATCATTTGAGAATAAACCGTATTTATCAAAGGCATCCTTACGAAAAGCCATATTCATTCCCCACGCATTTCTAACTTCGATAGGGATATCTTCATTTTCAATTTTGTTCCATGCAGTACAGCTTATAAGCCAGTAAAATTCTTCCGGGAGCCACGACATCGAAGGGTCTTCCCATAGTGGCAAGGCCGGACCAGTAGCACCGATTACCGCAGTGTCTTTAAAAGCTTTCATTAATTCTTCAGCCCATTCGGGAGACAAGACAACATCGTCATCAATAAAAGCAATAACATCACCATCTGCATTTTGAATACCAACATTTCTGCCTGCCGAAAGCCCGTGTTCCCCATAATTAAAGAATACTTTCAATCCCTTGATATTATTATCCTTGCCATATTCTATTACTTTTTCTTCCAATTCATGACTGCGTTCAGCTACAAATAATATCTCCATATATGGATAGGTTTGCATTTTTATACTATCCAATAACTCGTATATATCCTTTATCCTTTCGGTGGTATAAGATGTTATAACAATAGAAATAAGTTTATCACGCATTAAAAACGCTCTCCGATTACTAAAAACCAAATTCTAAATCCCTGAAAGACCGATTCCTTTACGTTATGTAACACACTTTTTCCGTATAACCTGCCGTT
>CAZFIM010000129.1:0-2566 GCA_964519615.1 uncultured Dehalococcoidales bacterium | reverse complement strand
CCCAGTATATTCGATATCTCAGCTAAACGCAATATATTATGTCGTTATATATAGTGTCAAAGGTTTTGATGATAAATCCACTCGGAACCTCATTGCGAATCTCGAAAAATTATATCCGGAGGATTTCAATGAAGTTATTTCAATTTGGAAAGAAGCTATAAGCACTGAAACATCGGCATTAAAGTATTTACTACTCTACCGCTTACTAGAGTATATGTTCAATAACGATACCAAGGCATTAACCAATTGGATCAAGAAAAAGGAACCATCAGTACAGTGTTTCTCTAATAAAAAGAGGCAGTATGAGCATTCTATTTACACGTATTTAAGGGACAATATCCATGTAAAACCGGAGCAGAAAGCATTCCCTTTGCAGGAAATACGTATGTGCTTGCCTAAGCTACAGGATTTGGTAAAACAACGTATCGAAGAAAGTTATAACGCATAAGTTTCTATAGATGGCTCTTACCTAGTATCTTATAACTACTGGAACTCAATCAGAATGGACGTACCCACGGTCTCACCAGGCTTCCAAAAACTTGCTCCCGACCTCTTTCCTACGTGCTACCTGTGCCAGGTGGCCGTATAAACTCAGCACATAGGCAAAAGACAGCCAGTCGCCTCACTCTGCTAAAAGCTATCTGCGCAGATCGCCACGTCATCCGCCCCAGGCGGACTCCTCGCGAAGACACAGTATTACGATCATCTGTGGGCAGATGACACGTAATGAATATCTATACATACCCAGGCATTACACCATACACTCTCTATTCATCTCTACAACTTGCCCTTGCATGTCGTCGATATGTCAAGTATAATTTGACTTATGGAAGACACGACAGAAATAACAAGAACGACGAAAACAGGGCAGTCTCCAGACCGTAGTAAGCTTTTTGAAATAGCTTCAGATCAGGGCGGCTATTTTACTTCAGAGCAGGCTGGCAAATGTGGATATAGCCGCTCACTCCTGTCTCATCATGCTAAACGTGGTACGTTTACAAGGGTGAGGAATGGCCTCTACCGTCTTCGTGAGTTTCCTGCGTCTACTCGCGAAGACGTACTTGTTGCATGGATGGCTGTTGGAAAGGACAGTTCGATCATATCGCATGAGAGTGCTCTTGATATCCTTGACCTCAGTGACGTCATCCCCGATGCAGTCCATCTCACTGTGCCCCGTTCAAGGAGGAAATTCCCCTCCCTCCCCAACGTGAGGATACATACTACTACTAGACCACAATGGAAAGAGGATACAGTAACCCGCGATGGTATCATCGTTACTTCAGCTGAACGAAGTATCCTCGATGCAGCCGAGGCCGGGACAGCGCCAGAACAAATTGAGATGGCGGTTATCCAGGCGATAGAACGTGGACTCGTAATGCCGCGGAGTCTCCAGGAGGAAGCAGCCAAAAGAGGACATCGGGTCTCCAAACTGATTTCAGATTCCCTCAGCAAGACAAAGAAATGAGATACGCTACTGCCAGTGCATTCCGTAGAGCCCTGGAACAGCGGCTCTCGACAGTTTCCCAACAAACAGGAGTTCCACTCGTCCGTCTAAGAAAGCTGGTAGTTTTTGACCGCTTGATAGCACGTTTACATACCGTCGCACCAACGGGATGGTTTCTGAAAGGAGCTGTAGCCCTTAACTTCAGGGTGGGATCGGGATTTCGTACGACCAAAGATTTAGATCTTTGTCGCAACGACAATGAGGAAGCTGCAACATTGGACTTCCTTGCAGCACAATCTGTCGACCTTGGTGATTACTTCACCTTTATTATTGAACGAACCGGGAAACTAGAGGTGGAGATAGACAATATCACTATTCGGTATCATGCAACAGCGCAGCTTGGAGGCCGTCGATTTGATGATGTTACAATCGATGTGGGCTTTGGAGACCCGGTTATTGCTATGCCGGAAATTGTACATGGGCCCGATCTACTGAGTTTTGCAGAGATACCACCTGTTGAAGTACCCACATTATCCTTGGAACAGCACATTGCTGAAAAAGTTCATGCCTACACTAGAACTTATGCTGGCGGAATAGCTAGTAGCCGCGTTAAAGACCTTATTGACCTAGTCATGATATCATCGCTCTTCTCTTTTAAAGCAGGACAATTGCGGCAGGCATTGAAAGCCATTTTTACTACTCGAAAAAGCCATCCTCTTCCAACGGAACTACCACCACCATCATCATCATGGCAGACTTCATATCGTAAAACAGCGACCGAAATCGGGCTTGATATAGACATGAGTGCAGGCTATAAACATGTTAAGGCCTTCCTTGATCCCGTGCTAACAGGAATAATCTCCGATGCCGCACAATGGAATTTGGTAACACAAAAATGGGAGCAATAATAGTAACTTTCTATTAAATTTTAACATGAGGTTTATGCAATCAAACTAATAATAAGGCATACTCCGATGGCATATCTCGAATGTTTTCTTTAGTATTATGACAGACCTTCCCTATTCGCCGTTCCTATTGGATCTTGCGTGGTCTTAATAATAGCTAGCTATACTGCTCCCCATTAAGACAAAGGCAAAATTAAGAGAGTAAAATGGCTGAACA
>CAZFIM010000128.1:0-2579 GCA_964519615.1 uncultured Dehalococcoidales bacterium | reverse complement strand
ATGGAAGCAGAACAAAAAGGAGGTCATGTGTCACTAATGTACTGAACCCATACAAAACCTTGACAGTGACCAATGTATTTTACTACAATACGCCGTTAAATACACTCGCAAACTATCTTTTTATTATCAGAACTTACATGGGCAGAAATCTATAATGTACAAAGGAGGAAATATATCTTGGCGCAATTGAAAGAACATGAAAAAATGGATATAGCTATGGGTATGATAAAAGATACGACGGCTAATCCGGCGCCGCTCGGGCTTGTAGCTTTCGGACTTACAACCGTGCTGCTGAACATTCACAATGCAGGGGTCTACGGCATGGCACCTATGATTCTGGCCATGGGTATTTTTTACGGAGGTCTGGCGCAGGTTATCGCCGGAATCCTGGAGTGGAAAAAGGGCAATACCTTTGGAACCACCGCGTTCACTTCATACGGGCTTTTCTGGCTTTCCCTTGTTGCGCTGCTGGTTATGCCAAAACTGGGCTGGTGGGATGCCCCTGCAGATAACAATACAGCCATGATCGCCTATTTCATCATGTGGGGTATTTTTACCCTCGTTTTATTCATCGGTACGCTTAAATTGAACCGGGCACTGCAGTTTATCTTCGCTTCGCTGACAATTTTATTCTTCCTGTTGGCAATAAGAGATATAACGGGTAGCGCGGTTATCGGCACAATTGCGGGAATAGAGGGTATTATTTGCGGTTTGTCTGCTGTATATGCAGGTCTTGCCCAGGTGCTCAATGAAGTATACGGCAAGGATATTTGGCCGATAGGGCCCGTGAAGAAATAGAAGTAGATTATCCTGTTTCTGATTATCCGCTGTCGAGAACAGCATTGAAGGGTAGAGTCCGCTAAAACTCATTATCTGACTCAGGCGAGCGCTAAGCCGGGCCAGGAATTGGTACGTTTTATTATCATTCCGGAGAGGGTTTTAGCGGACCTGCTTGCTTTGGCTCTTTATGAGTTCATCTCATTCCGCCTGCATTTCAGAGCATGCTATCCACTAAACATTTTGGCTGCCTTAGCGATTATCATTTTACACAACAAACTATCATACAAGAAAAGACTATGTATGCATGAAATGAATAGTGATACGGAGATGCGGTAAAGTAATAGAGCAGGCGTATGAAGACAGCACTATTTGAGCGGGATAGTAAATTCCCACCGGTCTTCACCGCCGTTTACGGCAGTGATAATGAAGGTCAGTGTTTCAGCCGTTTGCGGTACCGGGCTGATATAGGGCTGTGTCCAGCTGAATTCCATGCCGTCATCCGCCAGCCCGATTTCAGCATAGCCGATATCTTGGACGGGCCCGTTATCGATACGGTACTGTGCTTTTACCATACCCGCAGGGGAAGGAAGAACACCATAGCCGGAGTCTTCAGGGTGTACTGTTGCAGCAAATGATGTACTGGTAGAAGCAAAGAAACGTGTATTGGCGGCGGTCATTTCGACCCGCTTCATAGTAACGGTTGTACCAGCGATTGTTTGTGTTTGGTCAACTGCTATTGTCTTCTGAAGAACACCTCCTTCCGGTAGGATCAGAACCTCTGCTGACCCTGCACCGTCAAAGGAAACCGCTTTTTCTGATTCTGCCAGCATTACGTCCGGCTGAATATAGTAGTACCCATAGTGGACCTGCTGCCCCTGGTCATCACGCTGATCCCACTTATAACTTTGAGCGGTCGACTGTCCGGCCTGCAGAACATAGGTGGAATTTCCTGCCGGGAAGGAACGGACAGTACTGTAATCGAAGGGGTCCAACACCTGTACAGCGGGAGGATAAGGGGACAGAGTTACGTCTTCCTGTGAAACATTGCTGATGTATGTTTCAATACGTATCGTTTTGCCGAAGGCATTGCTGAATGCATCGGTCTGCGTCGATGTTGAAACCACTGCTTCCACATCAGGGGCGCTAAGCATGGAAGGCATCGACTCTTCAGGCGCTTGCGGGGCGGGCGCAGGAGTGGGAGTAGAAGCCGGACTCCGGCCAGGAGCAGGCATGGTTGGAGCCTCTTTATTCGGTGCACTGGACATACTCCCGAATTGCCATACAGAAGCCGCAAACAGGATTATTACGATACCTGCCGCTGCCACAGCCGTTTGCCACAGCAGATTTCTATTCAGCCAGCGGTGAATCCCTTCAGCAGGACGGTTGTTTTCTGACTCGATGTGCGTTCTTATACGGCTCCAGACCTGCGCAGAAGGCTCGGCATTGCCTGCAGTTATCATGAAGACATCGCGCAGGCCCGTTTGTGCTGCCTTGAACAATTCCATTTCATGGCGGCAGTGCGGGCAGCTGCCCAGATGAGACTCTATAGTATCCTTTTCCTGCGGGGTGACTTCGCCGTCAAGATAGGCTGTCAGAAGGTCACATATCTTTTTGCAATTCATTTCTTTTTTGTTCATCCCGCTGCCTCGCCCGTTTCCAGACTCATCTGCTGTTTCAGGTAGGAGAGCGCATGGTTGATGCGCGATTTTACCGTTCCCAGCGGTACTTCCAGTACCTCAGCTATCTCCTGATAAGACATGTCATTAAAATACCTCAATACCAGCACTGAGCGATGTCTG
>CAZFIM010000127.1:0-2584 GCA_964519615.1 uncultured Dehalococcoidales bacterium | reverse complement strand
GCCGTCACGATACATATAATGATCCCGGAATTATCGCGATGGCCCGCGTTCCACATGAGATCAAGGGACTGGATAAGCTCAGATTGGTGGAAGCTAAGCTGTATGGAATGAACAGCGACTGAGAAAACCGTTATCCTTTGATGATGCCGAGCGGTACGGTTCTGGCAACTTTTCGTGATAGCCCTGCCTGATGGGCGATCTCAATGACCTGGTCCACGTCTTTGTATGCCTGCGGGGCTTCTTCAGCCAGCGATGCCATACTGGCGGCTCTGACAGTAATCCCTTTCGCCGCAAGGGAAGCGGCGATATCCGAACCGCGCAGGCTGCGTTTGGCGGCACCCCTGCTCTGAAGTCTGCCGGCACCGTGGCAGGTAGAGCCGAAGCTATCATCCATGGCCTTCTGAGTGCCCACTGCTATATATGACGCTCTTCCCATGTCACCGGGTACAAGAACGGGTTGTCCTATCTTACTGTAGCGGGAGGGGAGGTCTGTATGCCCGGGGGGAATGCTCGTGTTGCTCCTTTACGGTGTACGCAAAGCTTTATATTCTGGCCATCAATAGTATACTTTTCGATTTTGGCAATATTATGCGCTACATCGTAGACCTGCCGCATACCGAGTTCACTCTGATTTTTACCCATGACTTTCATAAATGCTTCACGTGCCCAGTGAGCGATGCACTGGCGGTTATTCCATGCATAATTGGCAGCACAGGCCATAGCGGCCAGATAGTCTTTACCTTCTTCTGAGGAGACAGGCGCGCAGGCAAGCTGGCGGTCGGGAAGGCTGATACCATATTTCTGTACTGCATTGTGCATGATACGCAGATAATCATCGCAGATCTGGTGGCCGAAGCCGCGTGAACCGGTGTGAATGAGCAGCAGGACCTGTCCTTTGTGCTCGATGCCCATTACCTTTGCTGTGTCAGGCTCAAAAATCTCCTGGACAATCTGTATTTCCAAAAAATGATTTCCTGAGCCCAAGGTGCCGAGCTGGGGCGAGCCGCGTTTTCTGCTGCGCGGGGTGGCTTTAGCAGGATCGGCCCCTTTCAAACAACCTCCCTCCTCAGTGGCAGCGAGGTCCTCAGCCATGCCGTATCCCTGTTTTACCGCCCATCTGGCTCCCTCTACCATAATTCTATCCATATCTTTTTCTTTTACATGTATTCTGCCTTCTGAACCAAGCCCCGAGGGAATATCACGGAAAAGCTGTTCGATTAGCTCTCTTATTCTGGGACGGACCTCATCATCAGTGAGGCTGGTGCGAAGTAAACGTACGCCGCAGTTGATATCATAACCCACCCCCCCCGGAGATATGACACCATCTTTTACGCGGGTGGCGGCAACACCGCCGATGGGGAAGCCGTACCCCCAGTGGATATCCGGCATCGCCATTGAGCGTGTTACTATGCCGGGTAGAAATGCAACATTGGCCACCTGTTCGAGGGACTGATCGCCAATAATTGTATCTATCATTGCCCGGTCCGCATATACCAGCCCCGGGACTCGCATCCCTTCCTTATAATCAGAGGGAATCTCCCATCTGAAGTCATCGATTTTCTTAAGACTATGCTCCATTGAACTCATAATGTCTACCTTAAATATCGAAAATGACCTGCGCGCGGTATATACCGGCGGTCTGCGTAATTGCCAGCATGTGATAGGTGGCTGCCTTGATCTCTGTTTTAATTATATGCCTGGCAGGGTCAATGTGCTCACCTGAGCATTTAACTTCAAGGCTGCCCGGGCTGAGACTGATGACGTCGAAGTTGGAGAAAACGATATGGTCCACGTCAAGGATGAAAAGCAGTTCATTCAGCCACTCTATCAGCAAGGTTTCGAAGTTATTATCGCCGGCATGTACCAGAATTTCCTTTTTTACAGAGTTGTCGATTTTTTTAAGATCGGTAACAATGTTTAACATGCCCAGGGCACAACGAATAAATATCTCTTCCATGGTTTTACCGCGGGCAATAACGCCTGTATCAGCGGTGTGCTCTATATAATCGTAAGCTCTATTTGCTTTAACCATGATCCTTTGCAATATCATTATATATCAACCCCAACAGGGCGTTAAGAAGTTACTATTGAAATTTTCCTTGCTTCTACCAGGAAGGCCTTGTTATCAGCGGTAATAAAAAAGGGAACACCGCAGCGTTCCCTTTTTTATATTTCCTGACCATAGCAAGCTCTCTTAGAGATATATTATCAAAACAATAACTCTAAAAAGATAGCCTGTCCGGTCAAAAACCGGATTACAATATCAGTATTATTTACTTGTGTTTAATAATCGATCGTGGCGATCGGATCACCGGCTTTAAGAGCCTGACCGGTAGAGACGGATACCGTTGCGACGGTACCGCTGGCGGTTGCCACAATAGGATTTTCCATCTTCATGGCTTCGATTACACAAAGCTCATCGCCTTCGGATATTTTATCTCCGGCTTTCGCGGTTACGCTTATTACTTTTCCCGGTAATGGTGAAGTTACTCTTTCTTGTGCCACTTTATCATTTCTCCTTAAAGGTTAATATTAGAATATTTTCTCCATGGCCGCGCCACGGTCTTGTTTTCCAGGATATCGA
>CAZFIM010000126.1:0-2609 GCA_964519615.1 uncultured Dehalococcoidales bacterium | reverse complement strand
TTTACCACCCTTTATGAACGGGCGCCGGGCCCAAAACAAAGGATGATTGCCGGAGGTTCACATGCTACGCCGGTAGAAGCGGAAATGCTTCGTTTTGAATGGGTTGGTTGGGCGGTAGCGGCACTGAATGCCCCCGGCCTGTCATATTAAATATGTGGAAGCCCTATTCAACCGGCAGGTTGAAGAAGTTCTTAGGATTTTCATAGACAACTTCCTCAATCTCATTGTGTTTCATACCCATTTGCCTCATCGCTAGAGTGACGCGGGGTATTGTGAAATAGCCAAATCCGTCACCATTGCCTACTTCGGTATTGATAAGAAGTTTTTCTCTCTTGTCAGGATTGTTTTTCACAAAGGTTGCTGCCACTTCAGGAGGCATTTTATCGCTGCACACGCTCAGACCTATCATCGCACCCGTCGTTGCTCTGTAATCGAATGTACTTTCTCCGGCATGATCCAGTACTACTCTGCTCATATCGAACTTTTCATCGTTAATTATTCCAACAATTTTTCTGATCATCTCCGGTGCGTGCACAGCCAATCTTATGGGAGTATGAACGATTACAGGAAGGTCATGTTCTTTGGCCATCTGTAATTGGGCGCGGAATAATCTTTCCTCGTTGCCCGAGCCGGCGTCCAGTCCGATCTCACCCATCGCCACAACACGTTCGTGTGAAAGGAAATCAGGAAGCTTTTTTAGACATTCATCCGTGGCGGAGGTATCAAGGCCGTACATGGGTATTCCCAGTGAAATAAACGCTTCATATCCAACAGCGGTGCCGCGCTTGAGCTCAAAACCAAGGAACCTGTCCCAAAGCTGGAAAACGGTATCGGCTGTAAAATTGCCCATGAAACAATGAGTCATAGGTATTACTGCGGCCTCCATTCCGGACATAGCCAGATTGACCATGGCTCCGTCTCTGATCATGTGTGTGTGTAAATGTGGATCTATGTATCTCATTTATATTCTCCCTTGAAATATTGCCTTATTGTAGTCGGCTGTATTAAATAATTACCGGCAGCGTTGATATTACTAAAGGGAAAATTATGCGCTTTCCCCGAGAAATCTCTCTCTATGACGGCAATCAAAGTTAATATAGTATTGTTTTTCCGCCGCCTACTCCAATTTACTATTTTAACATTTTCACTCACTGGCGATAAGTGCACAGGCGATAGTATATCTACTACTATTAGCTTATTATAAACTTTATCTCTGCCGTGGTGTAATAACCGCAATATTTTTTATTGAGAAGCTGGTATTTCCTTGTTGCTTTATGCTGTTCATGCCCTTTCTGGATATTGGTGTTTCGTACGGCCGTAGTAAATGTAATTTGGGAGTGAACCAAGTATTATTTGTATTCTAGAACTGGTAAAATTTATCTATAGGCTGAACAGGTGATATAAAGAGAAATCCGAAAGACGAATATATGGTATATGTTTTTTTCGGTATAATCAGCGGGCTTATGGGCATTATTATTAGCTTTGTTGTTGTATTTTTTTGTTATTCAAGAGGCATTGATATATTGAAGAACCTGTGGGTGATTGCCATACCCGTTGTGTTAGCGGTGATAGTAAATCTGGTGATGGTCGAGATCTATTACAGACGTAAAAAGAAATGAACGGATAATTTTCATGCGCACAAGCAGCAAATCATTGGTTCATCACTCATCGGCGAGGGAATTACAGGTCATTCCCGGTGTAGGGGAACATATAGCATCTGACCTGATTGACCTGGGGTATCGTCACATCTCAGATATCGCAGGGCAGAATCCTGATGACATGTATGATAGACTCTGTATACTGCGTGGGTGCCATGTAGACCGGTGTGTGTTATATGTTTTTCGTTGTGCCGTATATTTTGTAGAGAATACGGTGTATGAACCGGCATTATTGAAGTGGTGGAATTGGAAAGACAAAGGGAACATATAGTAAATCCAAAGAGGAGCCTAAGAATCTTGTGGCGTTCCCTTTACCGTTGGATAACCGGCCTCCTTCCATTCATTGAATCCGCCTTATAAAGTTTTTACATTTGTGTAGCCATAATCAATCAGTTCGAGTGTCGCACGGTCACTGGTATTCCCGTATGTGCGATATAATACTATTTCTTGCTCAAGTATATCCGGCTTCCATGTTCCAGATACGATGTCAGATAACGGTTGAGAAATTGCTACTTCAATATGCTCGACATTGTATTGCAATTTCGGTTCTTCACGTGTGTCGACAAGAATGATATCTTCGTTAGCGTGTATTTTCTGCAAAAGCTCATCTGTTGTTATATGAGATACATGCACAGATGGCGAGCAGAGATGCGAAGATGAAGGCCTGGTATCTGCTTTTGGTTGTGCGGTTGGTTATAATGGGTTGTAGGGGTATTCAGGAGGCGCTGCGGGCAGATTTGGAGGAACAGCAAGGGATTTATCACAGCCAGCAACATAGCAATAACTACTAAAGCTGTGCAAATTATTATTTATCTCATATCCTGATTATAACATGCATAAAAATAAGCAGAATGAAAGTAAGAAGAAGATTATTAACAATATTACTAGCGCAGATGTGAGAAGCTTAAATTTGAGATGTGGATGATTTCTTTATTGATAACGGCTTAATAA
>CAZFIM010000125.1:0-2618 GCA_964519615.1 uncultured Dehalococcoidales bacterium | reverse complement strand
GTGAAAGGCTTATCGCCGGCATATCATCCAATTTTGTCAATGCTGACCTTGATTCCATCGATAGCGCCGTACAGCGCTCCCTTGAGCATTTGTGCGCTTTCTTCAATGCCGATAGAGGTTATATCTACCTTATGTCCGCAGACATGTCCATAAAGAAAAAAATTCTCTGGCAGTCCGGGGGTGTAACACCGCATACACAGCAATTTGATCAGTTTATCTGGAAAAGATTTGCGGATTCCCCGCATGCCCGCGGTACAGGAGAACCGCATGTGATACCGGACGTTGCTAAGATTTCTGATGATCACGGGATACCGAAACAGGTTTTGCATTGTGAGGGAATCAAATCACTGATTTTTATCCCGCTTGTCCTGCGCGGCCGGGTGAGCGGCTTTATGGGTCTGGATACGGTACGTGCTGTGTATAGAGGTTCTGAGGATGAAGTAACCCTTTTCAGGATCATTGGAGAGCTGTTTTCCAGCGTGCTCGAGCGTAAATGGGTAGGGGAAGCACTTATCGAGGAAAGGAATATGGCTCAGAATTATCTCAATACCGCCGGTGTGATGATGGTGGTTGTCAATACGGATTGGACGGTCGGCCTCATCAATAATAAGGGCTGCGAGATACTGGGCTGGAGCAAAGAAGAGATAGAAGGAACGGATTTTCTGGATAAGTTTTTCCCTCCGAGATTAAAAGAGGAGCTCAGGGGTGACTTTGCCCGTATATTAAAAGGCGAGATCGATATGATTGAGTACCGTGAATGTCCAGTGTTAACTGCAGCCGGGGAAGAGAGGCTCATCGCCTGGCATAACATTACTCTGAAAAATGATCAAGGAGAGATTGCTGCCTTCCTCAGTTCGGGTGAGGATATTACCGAGCGTAAACGCGCCGAGGAAGAGATACAGCAGCTTAACAGGACTCTGGAACAGAGGGTGAAAGAGCGCACGGCTGAGCTTGCCGCCATTAATAAAGAGATGGAGGCGTTCTCTTATTCCGTTTCCCACGACCTGCGCGCACCGCTGAGGGGAATAGACGGGTTCGGAGGCATACTGGAAGAAGAATATGCCGATATGCTGGATAGTGAAGGGAAACGCTATATTCAAAGAATCAGGGCAGCTACCGGCAGAATGGCGCGCTTGATCGATGATATGCTGGGGCTTTCGCGCGTAGCGCGCAGCCAGATGCAAATGCGCAGAATCAGCCTGTCCGGCATAGTCAAGACAGTGGCAGCGGAGCTGTGCAAATCGGAGCCGGAGCGTAAAGTAAGCTTTGACATTCAGGATGTCGTGACGGTAAAAGGAGATTCACATCTGCTGCGCATACTGATGGAAAACCTGCTGAGCAACGCGTGGAAATTTACCGCCCATACAGATAAAGCTAAGATTGAGTTCGGCGTAAAAGAGGAGCGAGACCGGGAAATATTTTTTGTGCGTGATAACGGCGCCGGTTTTGATATGGCCTATTCGGGCAAGCTGTTCAATGCGTTTCAGCGTTTGCATTCGGAATCAGAATTCCCCGGTACCGGCATAGGATTGGCAACGGCGCAGCGCATTGTGCGCAGACATGGAGGCGAGATTTGGGCGGAAGGGAAGGTAGGAGAAGGCGCTGCCTTTTATTTTACGCTAAAAAGTGAGGTGGAGAAATGAAGAAGGCATATATTATGATAGTAGAGGATAATCCGGATGACGAGGAGCTTATCCTGCGGGCATTCAAGAAGAATAACATTGCTAATGAAATAGTCATCACCAGAGACGGGCAGGAAGTACTGGACTACCTGTTTGCACAGGGTAAGTATAAAAGCCGCGATAGTAAAGAAAAGCCGGTTCTTATCCTGCTGGATTTGAAATTGCCCAAGCTGAACGGGCTGGAGGTCTTGAAACAGATCCGCGCAAACGCAAGTACCAGACGGCTCCCGGTGGTGATTTTAACCTCCTCCAAAGAGGAAAAGGATATAATCGGCGGCTATGATCTGGGTGTGAACAGCTATATACGTAAACCGGTAGACTTTGCCGAGTTCACTGCTGCCATTAAACAGCTTGGAATATACTGGCTGCTTCTCAATGAGCCCCCGCCGGACTAGAATGCATTTTCTCATCAGTACAGCTCTTGAGCGGGATGCGTCACCTGTCCTCTAGCCGTTTGTGCCGGGCACACCTATACGCATAACTCTGAACTAAGATGGGAGGGGCGGTGGCAGAATTTCAAATAAGTGTGTTTTGGCGTATGGCGTGATTTAGTAAGGAGGCTTATTCTTATGTATTTTCTCTGCGGCGAAAATATGTCTGCCACCGCACTGGTGGGAAGTATAGTATATAGCGCAAAATATTACACCCGTATTTCTACCTAGTCGTCTTTCAATTTTAAATAGTTACCAAAAAACCTCTTTTTGCGGATATTACTGAAATAAAAAGAAAAAGCATGCGGCAATATAAGCACAATGACCATTTGTTGACTTCAAGACGAGGTAATGCCGAAGGTCGGACTCGAACCGACACGAGAGTTGCCTCTCAACAGTTTTTGAGACTGTCGCGTCTACCATTCCGCCACTTCGGCTCGAATAAGCGTGTGGTGCCGAGGCCCAGAATCGAACTGGGGACACGCGGATTTTCAGTCCGCTGCTC
>CAZFIM010000124.1:0-2676 GCA_964519615.1 uncultured Dehalococcoidales bacterium | reverse complement strand
ATCTTCGATATCTTTTGCTGGTCTGTGAGGCCTGTGGGAAACCATGGCTTCCATGGCATCTGCAACTGCAAGTATTTTGGCTTCAAATAATATTTCGCCTGCTCTCAGCCCTTTGGGATAGCCGGTTCCATCAAGCTTTTCATGATGCTGAAGAATTATTTCCGCTACCGGGTAATCGAAATCAATTTCTTTCAGAATATTGTATCCGACCTCAGGATGGATTTTTACCATGCTGTACTCTATCTCATTGAGCCTGCCGGGCTTGCTCAATATCTCCGAGGGAACATACATTTTGCCTATGTCATGGATTATACCGGCCATAAAAAGACCGTCGATAAAATCTTGAGAGAGTCCCATTTTCTGCGCGATTGCCACGGCCAGGTCTGCAACCCGCCGCTGATGGCCGGCAGTATACACATCTCTCTTTTCTACGGTGAGAACCATAGCATCGATGACCGATCTCATTACGGAAAGAAGCTTTTGAATATGCTGTTCACGCTCCTGCTGAGCCTGTTTAATTGCGGTGATGTCATTAATTGTGCCGATTGTTGTGCTGAAATTGCCTTGATTGTCAAAAACAGGGCTTACTTTAATGTGCGTGTGAATGGTACCGCCGTCTTTGTGGGTAAAATCCTGGTCGAACTCACCGGCCAACCCTTGCTGGCCCTGCCTATACTGCGATGCGACATTTTGGTACATAAATGTCAACAAGCTTGCACCCATCATTTCCTCTACCTTATAGCCGAGCATATTCGCCGCTCTCTCGTTGATAAATTCAATAGCCCCGGTGCTGTTGACCGAGATAATGCCTTCCTGAATATTTTCCAGAAGGCTGCGGTATTTCTGCTCGCTCTCTCTCAATGCCTGTTCCGAATCTCGGCGCTCGAGGACATTGGTGAATATCTGGCCTGCCATTTGCATTAATACGTTTATGTCATCCGGCCATGTCCTTTGCTTTCCTGTTGTCATCAGTCCCGTAAAACCGATCACTGTCTTGTGAGATATAAGGGGCACAGCGATAACGCTTTTAATACTGCCGGTACCGATAGCTTCATTTTCGGGATTGGCGCCGTTTTGCCGGTTTTCGATGTCAGTAACATTGTATGCTTTTCCCGATTTGATAACCTTAGCTATGGTGTTAAAATCAACCGGGGTCGATTCAGGGGATATTGATGCTTCTGCGCACCAATAATGAGATGGAGTAAGCTTTGCTGTATTCCGGGAGAAAAGAACCAGGAATGCACAATGCGCGTTGTAAAATTTACCGACGGCCTCAATTGCCCGGTTGATGCCTTCATCAATTTGTTCAGGCGGCAAATTGATGAATTCGGAGGATATGGTTGCAGCCAGCTTCTGGAAGGATTCCCTGCGGGCTATCTCCTTTTCCGCCCTTATCCGGTCAGTAATGTCCCTGGCTGTACCCTGTATTGCGGTAATGATCCCCTTGGCGTACACGGGTGTGCCGCGTACTTGGAGCGGACACATCGAGCCGTCTTTTCTGAAGGCTGCAAAAGTAACGTCAAATACATCCCGACCTTGAAGTAAAAGTTTAAAGTATTCCGTTACCTTAACGATATCTTCAGGTGCAACAAATTCCATTATCGGTTTGCCGATCATCTCCTCCGGCTTGAACTGAAGGAACTTTTCGCAAGAAGGTGATATATAAGAAAAAGTACCTTCAGCTGAAATCACGACAATAATATCAAAACTTTTATCAGTGATAGCCTTGAACTGCTCGATGTTTTTTTTCAGCGCTTCCTCGGCCTGTTTGTGCTCGGTAATGTCGTCAAATATCATGACGACCTCTCCCGTAGCCAGCTTAAATATATGGGACTCCACCCATCCGCTTATTCTGCGGTCCTGGTAAAACGTGGCCGGGAAAAATTCAGGTGTACCTGTTTGCCATACTCTTTTTACAAGGGAATAAAGACCGGATTTATCAGCTCCCGGGAATACTTCACTGAGGCTTTTACCGATCACATCTTCTCTCTGTAAGCGTTCTATAGATTCGGAGGCACGGTTCATATCCTTGATGATAAAAGAGTTACCTTCATCATCGGTTTCATAAATAATTACACCGCTGCTGGTAGTGTTGTAAATAGCTTCGTAATTCTTTAGCTTTTCTATCAGCTCCCTTTCACGCTGCTGGTTTATAGTTATGTCCTGATAACGCACGACCGCATTGACCACGTTCCCCGCCGGGTCTTTCAAGGGAAGAATGGTTGTCTGGAGAATTTGCTGTGTATCCTTTGCAGTGTCAGTACATTGGGGCTTTTCAAGAATAAAGGTGGATACCTGTCCGCTCAAGAATGCTTTCTTGAGATCACCGGCAAACCCCTGTTCGTTGATAAGTTCGTCTTTAAACAGGTCATATTTGCCGGCTGAGGGGCTGCCGTTTCCCTCATTAAAAAGCCGCCGGTATGAATCGTTTTCCCATAGAGCGATGCCGCTGGCATCGGTGACAAGGATGGCAAGCGGACTCTGTTCCAGAACAAGAGAGAATAGTTCTGGCGAGTACATGGATGCTGGTATTATCTTTTGGTTTTCAGACATATCGCTCGCTGTTTTAGCTGTGCCGGCGCTTTTATTCCGTGTAATTGTAAACACAGCTTTATAATGAAGTCAACAGCATGTATGGGTTCAGTACATTAGTGACACATGACCTCCTTTTTGTTC
>CAZFIM010000123.1:0-2893 GCA_964519615.1 uncultured Dehalococcoidales bacterium | reverse complement strand
GGCCCCTATGCTGTATGCTGTCACGGCGATGGTCACGGTGAGACCAAGACCGTACATGGACCTCATTCATGTCATATGCTCCTCATGGAGAAGGTAGGCGGTTACACGCAGGTGGTACGTAATGCAGACAGCTGGGAAGGATGGTACTGGGGGGCAGAACATGTATGGGGCGAGGGTGCTCAGGGGCATATGGCACCCTATGACAATATTCTTTACGATGTTTGCGAGCATACAAAACTGCTCATCCATATCGGAGGAGACCTGGAGACTACTCCCTGGGGCTTTGGCGGACAGTTTCCCAGCCAGGTGGTCTTTTACTGGTCGGAAATCGGCATTAAACAGGTTTTCGTGTGCCCGGATCTCAACTACTCCGCTGCCGTCCATGCCGATAAGTGGATCCCGATATTACCCAATACCGATGCCGCCCTTCATCTGGCAATTGCCTATACCTGGATAAAGGAAGATACCTACGACAAAGAGTACATTAAAACTCATGTGGTGGGCTTCGAGCAGTTCGCGGACTACGTTATGGGTAAAGAGGACGGTATACCTAAAACACCTGAGTGGGCATCCGAAAAATGCGGTATACCGGAGTGGACTATCAAGGCTCTGGCGCGTGAATGGGCGAGACAAGTGACATCCACAGCCCACTATTACGGAGGTTCCTATGTCAGAGGCCCCTACTCGCATGAGCCGGCCAGGCTGGAATGCTGCTTGATGGGGATGCAGGGTTTGGGAAAACCCGGCGTTCATATATACAATAAGCTTGCTGACGGTCTTACCCAGCTTGATCTGCCGCGCCCGACAAAGCTATTGGACCTTGATGCCTTGCGCCGTAAAGTATGGACGGGAAGGCCGCTGCTTGAGCTTACAGAGCAGATTATTCCCAAGACACAGTTCCATCAGGCTATTTTAAATCCTCCGGTCTCTTCCTGGGGAAGCACCTCCCTTTATGCTCACGTAGATGACCAGTTCAAACAGTATACCTATCCCATTCCTGCGGAAAAAGGCGGCAGTGAAGTACATATGCTATGGATGGATAATCCCTGCCGTACTACCTGCTGGAATAATGCCTTCCAGTCTATCGAAGCATTCCGCAGCCCCAAAATTGAATGCCTCGTCGTTCAGCATCCATGGCTTGAGAATGACAGCGTATTTGCTGATATCATTCTGCCTATCAATACCAAGATGGAAGAAGAAGATTTCTCCATGATCAGCAGCGCTTCGCCATTAAAGGGCATAGCGTATGAAAAACAGGCAATCAAACCCTTAGGTGAATCGCTGAGTGACTATGAAGCCGCGGGTGAAGTGGCCAAGAAACTGGGATTTTATGAGGAATATACCGATAGTCAAACGATAAAAGAGAAAATCAAGATGGGATGGGAGGTGTCCGGCGTCAAGGACATAGTCACTTTTGAGGACCTCGAAGCCAAGCAGTATTACTATATTCCCACCGAGGATAACTGGGAGCGGTATCCGGCGGGACTTTATAATTTCTATAAAGACCCCCAGAAATATCCCCTAAAAACTCCTACCGGGAAGTTGGAGTTTTATTCCGAGCGGCTGGATAAAGCCTTTCCGGGGGATCAGGAAAGGCCTCCTATACCCAAATGGATCGAGAAAGGGCCAACTCATGACGAACGTATCTCCAGTGAGAGAGCTAATAAATATCCTTTGCTGCTAATGAGCAATCATGGCAGATGGAGGACGCATGCCGAAAACGACGATATCTCCTGGACGCGTGAGATACCGACATGTAAGGTGAAAGCCTATGACGGCTATCTCTATGAGCCAGTCTGGATCAATCCGCAGGATGCGAAAAAACGCGGTATAGAGAACGGCGATATCGTGAAAGTCTTTAATGAGAGAGGGACGGTGCTTGCCGGTGCGCTCGTCTGGGAAAGAATTAAACCCGGGGTTGTCTCTCAGGATCACGGAGCAAGGGCAGATTTCATTATTACTGCCCCGGGCAAATACCTGGATAGAGGCGGTGCCAACAATCTCATCTCACCCGAGAACGGAACGTCTCAAAACTGCTGGGGAATGGCTACTAGCGGATATCTGGTGGAGGTAGCCAAAGTCACGAAAGCGGAGATGGAAGAACTTAATAAGAAATATCCCGAGGCGTTCGCACGGAAATATGATCCGGCTGCCGGCCTGGATTTTGACGCCTGGGTTGAAGGAGGCATGTAATCATGAAAGCATTTGTTATCGATATCGCACGCTGCAACGGCTGCTATAACTGTCAGATCGCATGCAAGGACGAGCATGTTGCCAACGACTGGACGCCCTACGCCAAACCGCAGCCCGATACCGGGCAGTTCTGGCTCAAGCTCACAGAGAAGGTGCGCGGCACAGTGCCCAAGGTAAAAGTGGCCTACAAGCCCATACTGTGCAATCACTGCGCCAACGCTCCCTGCATGCCCGCCTGCCCCATTGAGGGCGCCATCTACCAGCGCGATGACGGGCTGGTCATCATCGACCCGGAGAAATGCACCGGCTGCAAGGCCTGCGTGGACGCCTGCCCTTACGGGGTCATCTACTTCAACGATGACCTCAATATCGCGCAGAAATGCACGGGCTGCGCCCACCTGCTCGATGACGGCTGGAAGGAGCCGCGGTGTGCGGATGCCTGCCCCACCCAGTGCATTAAGTTCGGTGATGAGGCAGACTTTGCCGATCTGATCAAAAAGGCCCAGGTGCTCAATCCGGAGTTTAAGACGGGACCGCGGGTCTACTACCTGAATGTGCCCAAACGCTTTGTGGCCGGTACCGTCTATGATCCGCTGGAGAAAGAGGTCATCATAGGGGCTGTTTGTACGCTTACGGACGCAAAGAGCAAAAAGAAGTATACGGTCAAGACCGACAACTTCGGTGACTTCTGGTTTGAGCA
>CAZFIM010000122.1:0-2988 GCA_964519615.1 uncultured Dehalococcoidales bacterium | reverse complement strand
ATCAAACTTAGCCCAAGCAATGCAAAACAACTCTATGAGCTCATCAAGAAGCAGAAGGACACTGATCTTGAGTACTTCCATCCTCACGGATTCGGGTTGAAAGATATTGAAAACCAGTTTAATAACCGGGCTCTATTAATGATGGGTGTTTTTGACAAGGACAATTTGATTGGGTACTTTTTTTTAAGGTTCTTCTGCAATCGGAAGTGCTTTGTGGGACGCTTGATAGATGAACCTTACAGAGGAAGAGGCATTGGTAATGTAATGAATGCCATTATGTACGAAGTAGCTTGGCAGTTGAACTTCAAATGTCTTTCAACAATCTCGCGAAATAACCGGTTAGTAATGCACGCCCATTCCCGAAACTCACATATCAAAGTGATTAAAGAGCTACAGAACGATTATTTGCTCGTTGAATTTGTTCGGGACTGATATTTTCACGATACTGATTAGTATGTTTTAATAAATTGTTAAATCTCAATAGATTTGGCTAAGAGAATCCTAGATCTTGCGATATCAATTTTCGGGCTGATAATCATCAGCCCTGTTATTTTAATCATCTCCGTCCTGATTAAGTCATTTATGCCGGGCCCAATCTTCTTTCGGCAATGGCGTACCGGGAGGGGAGGTAAGCTATTTGCAATAGTAAAGTTCCGAACAATGATTATTAATAAGGGAGGCAGTACGACATCCGTCTTGGGTGATAGTCGGATTACACCTTTTGGTGCGATACTAAGAAAGTATAAGCTTGATGAATTGCCTGAATTATGGAACGTTCTACGGGGTGACATGAGTCTTGTAGGTCCGAGACCTGACGTCCCAGAGTTTACGCAAAGACTTACCGGAGAAGAAAAGTTGATTCTTAAACTTCGGCCTGGAATTACAGGACCTGCATCGCTTAAGTACGCATCTGAGGAGAAATTATTAAGTGAAGTAGATGATCCACAAAAATATACTGACGAGGTAATCTGGCCGGATAAGGTTCGTATTAACCTTGATTATTATTACAATCAAAGTTTTTGGGGAGATATTAAGTTAATATTTAATACCGTGTTCCGGTTAAATATCCATTAAGCTTATGGGATTTATATCTTTTTTAGTGCTTGTACCAATCATATTGGTTCTCATTGTCTGTCTGGCAATTGATTATTACAGTCCTGATTCGATCCAGCTGAAGTATAGTAGCGCTTTTGGCATGAAATGCTTAAGGGCAAGAGAACTGATCATTCAGGAAACTGATAAGGATGGCGCTCTGTGGGCCTCGCGAGGAATGGTCTTGTATAAACTTGAAAAGCGGGAAATGAGATTTATAAAAGTTGCACGTGTCCCTTGTGGCTTCTCCTTATTCTGGCTGAATAATTTCACTCTGTTCCGAAGGTTGACCTTACGTGCTGAGTGTACTGAGATAGCTATCGACGCGAATGGAACTATATGCGCGTTTGCGGCAGGCACGATGTGGCAATTGAATCAGGGCACGACAAAATTTATGAAAACAGGTACTATGCCTCATTTCGGTCGAGGGGTAGGCCGGGGAGTGATGAGTCATGGTATTATGGCCGGAATTGCCGGTGAGTTCTTCTTCGGAGAATACTTTAATAATCCGGACAGAATAGGAGTTGCAATCTATAAGTATGATTCTTCTGAAAAGAAATGGGTAATTCCGTATAAATTTACGCCTGGGCTGATTCGCCATGTTCATGCTATTCAGACTGATCCGTTTTCTGGCAAGCTATGGATTTGTACAGGCGACGAGGGTATTGAGCCTATGATCGGATGGTCCGATGATGGATTCAAAACTATCAACCCTATTGGACAGGGTAGTCAAAAGTGGCGTGCATGTCAGCTTGTATTTACTGAGAGCGCAATATACTGGGGAACTGATACAGGGTCTATAGATCTGGCTGGCATTTACAGGTGGGATAAGGAGACGATGGAACTAACCCAATTGATAAATACTGAAGGAGCAATATTCTATTCAACAATGCTTGCTGACGGAACAATAGTTATGAGCACAGACCGGGAGAATTTTCCAAATGAAAAGGATGACAAGACTAGACTCTTTATTTTAAGTAAAAAAGGGAAGATATCAACTTTGACTTGTGGAACATGGGATTTTAAAAAGCCAGGTTTCCGCTATAACTTTGCCAAATTACGATTTCAACGTAACCAGGGGAATGAAGATCTTGTAATGTCGGTATTAAATCAGAAAGAGCTTAACGATGGAGACTTGCTGATGTTTAAGAAAAATGAATTGGATAAAGTCTCCTGACTGGGGATACGTTCAAATTTGGAGGTTTTATTGGGCTAATTAAATGCGTCCCTCATTAATATTTGTGAGAGCAAATCTGAGTATCATGGTTATTTGAATAATATACATAGTTAATAGATTGTGAAATGTTCATCAGACAGACTTTAAGAAGGTTACATAGAATGATTATTAATCATTCCAATTCAGATAGGAAAATAAAATTTTTAAGAAAAGAAGGGGCAAAAATCGGGAATAATTGTCACCTTGAAACAATGTCATTCTCAACTGAGCCATATCTTATTGAGATTGGAGACCATGTCGCCATTGCAAATGGGACTGTTTTCATAACTCATGACGGAGGCATAAGATGTTTTAGGGGTGAATTTCCGGAAGATGATATTTTTGGGGAGATAATAATTGGGAATAATGTACACATTGGGATTAATTGTACCATTTTATTGAATACTGTAATTGGTGATAATTGTATTGTCGGAGCTGGGAGCGTTGTCAGAGGACGATTTCCGGAGAATTCAGTTATAGCAGGTAATCCGGCCAAAGTCATGATGACCACAACAATGCAAAAGTTCTTATTCAAGCAAAATCCTAATCGTTTGCCTACAGCTAAGATGACTGATCCTGGCAAGAAACCTATTGTTTTAAATCACTTCAATAGTAAGAAAAGTTAATGTAATTAAACCTCCTTATATTTATTACCAACCAAAATGAAAACACTTTTGGCA
>CAZFIM010000121.1:0-3120 GCA_964519615.1 uncultured Dehalococcoidales bacterium | reverse complement strand
GCAGTAACTTGACAACAATGGAGTTAAAAGGATTGATTAGTCATTTAGGTGCAATGCACTATATTATATCTAAAGAAATAAAACACCGTGATAGAATAAGAGCTAAGTAATTATGGCAAACAAACTGGTAATAGTAGAATCACCGGCAAAAGCCCGAACTCTGACCAGGATTCTCGGGCGGAATTATAGTATCAAGGCATCTTTGGGACACGTGCGCGATTTACCGAGAGGAACACTGGGAATTGATATCGAAAATGATTTTACCCCCAAATATGTCATACCGAAACAAAGAAGTAAAACGATAAATGAATTGAAAAAAGCTGCACAAAAGGCTTCCGAAGTATTTCTGGCTACTGATCCTGACCGCGAAGGAGAAGCAATTTCATGGCACTTGATTAAAGCTGCCGGTCTGGATGATAAAAAGACATCGATACAGAGAGTCGCATTTCATGAGATTACCTCAGAAGCAGTGAAAGAGGCATTTCAGCATCCCCGTACTATCAACATGGATCTTGTCTATGCACAGCAGGCAAGACGTTTATTAGACCGTCTCGTAGGCTATAAATTGAGTCCTCTCCTGTGGAAAAAGGTGCAGCGAGGTCTATCTGCAGGAAGAGTTCAATCTGCGGCATTACGCATGATCGTTGATAGAGAAAAGGAAATTGCAGATTTCCAAGCTGCGGAATACTGGGTCATTGAGGTTGAGCTTATTCATAGCGCCGATCAAAAAAGCTCATTACGCGCCACACTTACAGGTCTCATAGACGGCACAAAGCTGGAAATAAAAGATGAGCTCAATGCCAGACAAATTGAGCAAGAACTTATAAAATCACACTATAGTATTCGGGATATTTTCAATAAACAGAATCCGAAGAATCCTTCACCTCCTTTTACCACCAGCACCCTTCAGCAGGAAGCATGGAAGAAGCTGCGTTATCCCAGTAAAAAAACTATGGTAATCGCACAACAATTATATGAGGGGATAGCAATTGGAGAAGAAGGATCTGTAGGCTTGATCACCTACATGCGCACTGATTCCACCAATGTTGCCGCAAGCGCACTTGCGGAAACAAGAGAATATATCATGGGAAAATACGGGAGGGAATATCTACCCGCCCGCGCACGTTCTTTCGGGAAAAAGACGAAATGGGCACAGGAAGCGCATGAGGCAATCCGCCCTACAAGGATATATCGCGAGCCTGAACATCTAAAAAAACATCTAACCAGAGATCAGCTCAGATTATATGACCTCATCTGGAAACGTATGGTGGCAAGCCAGATGTCGACAGCGATAATAGATACCATCACCGTTGAAATCGAGGCCTTATCAACTATTTCAACGAATAAATATTTACTGAAAACTACCAGCTCAACGGTGAAATTCCCCGGTTTTATGGCACTCTATATTGAAGAGAAGGATGAGGATGGCACGGACAATGACAGTTATAGCAAAGAAAACGGTAACAAAACCACCTTTTTGTTGAATTTAACAAAATCGGATGAATTGAACTTCAGAGACATTTTTACCCAGCAGTATTTTACTCAGCCTCCACCCCGTTATACGGAAGCTACATTAATAAAAGCCATGGAGCAAAAAGGAATTGGACGTCCCAGTACATATGCTCCTATCATTGCCACCATTCAAGAACGAAATTATGTCTATAAAGAGAACGGAAGATTTCGGCCGGATGAAATCGGCATGATCGTAAGCGATATGCTTACCGAGCATTTTCCGAGGATTGTTGATCTCAATTTTACTGCACAGCTTGAGAAAGATCTTGATAATATTGCGCGCGGAGATAAAGATTGGGTTTCTGTGTTGCAACATTTCTATAAACCATTTGATAAAACACTGCAGAAAGCGTCCACTACAATCGAGAAAATAAATACAGATAAGCCAAGTGAAGAGGTATGTCCGGAATGCGGAAAGCCTATGGTCATTAAATCAGGACGTTTCGGTAAATACCTTGCCTGTACAGGTACAGATTGCAAGAAAACAATGCCGATTGTCGTCAAAACAGATGTGAAATGTCCTGAGTGCGGCAAACCTATGGTAATGAGATCAGGCAGATACGGTGATTACCTTGCCTGCAGTAATCAGGAATGCAAGAAGACCATGCCGTTCGTTGTCAAAACAGGTATCTCATGCCCCAAATGTGCCGCAGAAGGTCAAAAAGGCGAATTAATAGAACGCTTTACAAAGAAAAAGCGTAGATTCTATGGCTGCAGCCGCTATCCTGACTGCAACTTTGTAAGTTGGCAGAAACCATATGAGCTCCCATGCCCCGAATGCGGTGCTCTTCTTCTAAGTGATAGTAAGTCTGGGGTACGATGTTCAAGCTGCGGCTATAAGGGAAAAACAACCGGTCTTAAAAAACTGGAGGCAGTTAAATGAAAATACTTCTAATTCATGGCCCCAATTTAAACAAGCTTGGCGTTCGGGAAGTGAAGGTGTATGGCAATAAAACATTGGATGAGATAACTGAATTGGTACAAAAACAGAGCAAATCTCTAGATATAGATATCGTCAGCATACAGTCAAATTATGAAGGAAAACTGATAGACTTTATTCAGCAGTATAGTGCCGGCGCCAGCGGGATAATAATCAATCCTGGTGCGCTAACTCACTACGGTTTATCCTTAAGAGATGCACTGGTTGACAGCGGACTACCTGTAATAGAGGTGCACCTTTCCAATATCTATGCACGTGAGGACTGGAGAGCTAAATCTGTTATTGCCCCGATTTGTAAAGGCCAGATAACCGGTCTCGGATGGCGTGGTTATATAGCTGCTTTGAGAACAATGGCAAGTGAACTCAAAGGAGACCAGTCAGATTGAGCAGGCTAAAAAAGCTTCAAAACAGCCTTCACAATCAGGAATACGAAGCTTTATTGGTTTCACAATATGAAAATATTCGCTATCTTTCAGGTTTTAACGGTTCAAACGGCTGGTTATTTATAACCGAAAAACACGCATTTCTTGCTACTGATTTCCGGTATATTGAACAGGCCAAATCTCAAGCTCCTGAATTCCAAATCTTTAAGGTCAAGGCTAGTATAGGACAGTGGTTGCTTTCTCTTGCCGGAGATCTGTCCATTCATCGCATAGGGTTTGAAGATA
>CAZFIM010000120.1:0-3509 GCA_964519615.1 uncultured Dehalococcoidales bacterium | reverse complement strand
ATGGGAGCAGAACAAAAAGGAGGTCATGTGTCACTAATGTACTGAACCCATACAGGTAATTTCCTAATTATTAAAAATGTGTTAAAATCATCCTGAGAGTCATTCATATGGTATAGTCGAATTGTCTTATCCTTGAATGCCAGAAAAATCAAGCCACATTGAGAAAAGAAAGGGTGGTGAAAAGGCAATGAAAAAAGAGAAGTCTAACGAACAGGACTATAAGCTCTGGGTAATGCTGGAGCAAGCTGAGTCCGCAGCATTCGCTGCCAGAGAAAAAGAACTGGCAAAATACAAGGTTTCTCCGATGCAAACAGAGGTACTGTTTATCGTTGAGCAAATCGGACCGGAGGCCACACCGGCGGAGATATCCAGGTGGCTATTACGCAGGTCTCATTCCGTATCCGGTCTGCTGGAAAGAATGGAAAAGGACGGCCTCATCATCAAATCAAAGGACCTGCACCGCAAGAACCTTGTACGCGTCACCATTACGGAGAAGGGCTTTAAAGCACTGGAAAATGCCAGGAAGAGGGTATTTATTCAGCGGATTATGTCCGTGCTCAGCGACGATGAAAGGCCTGAATTCTACGCGATGCTGGAAAAGGTGCGCAACAAGTCTCTTAAACTTGCTGCCATCAGCCCCAAGCCTCCTTATCCCAAATCATTTCCTTAAGCTTGTCCAATAGTGCTATTTTGCATTATTCCTGTTGGCATTAGTACAATGGGGCATGTTAGCACTGGCACACACGGGTATTACACTGGGCGCCGCTGCTTTAGTGAGCGGTGCCTATTGTTTTTGTGAGGACCGCCGGCGGAGAATGGCTGAGAAGGATACGGATGATTCGCGTACGCACTCCGAATGCAAAAACATGTTCTCACCGCTTGCTTCTCTGGGGGATATACGCATCCTGCTGATAGGATCACTCCTTCCGGATATAATAGATAAGCCGCTGGGTATCGTGTTTTTCCCTGAAATATTTCACAACAGCCGGATAGTGGGACATACCCTTTTTTTTCTGCTGATGCTTGTTGCGGCCGCATTACTGTTCTTTCGCAAGAATCATAAAAATGTCTTTATAATGCTGTCTATCGGCGTATGTATGCACCTTATTCTGGATGCGATGTGGCATGAACCCCGTACACTGCTATGGCCTGCCTACGGCTTTATCTTTACGTACAAAGACCTTACAGGCTGGCTGGCCTCGATCATTCACGATATGTTCACAGACACGGTAGTCTATGTGTGCGAAATTATCGGGGGGGCTATTTTACTGTGGTTTGCCGTGGTGGTCATCCGCACAAAACAGGTGCGTGAGTTTATCCTGCGCGGCAGATTTTACTAGCCTTATACCTGTTAATGTTTTCTAGTCAGGCTTTCGCGTGAGTTCCTGTCCGCGGGAGTCACTATAAGCTGTATGCCCTCCACCGCCACTACAACCACCTCATCATTTACCTCTAATCTGTATTGTGACTGAGCTTTCCACAGCTCTCCCTTAATCCGTACATACCCGCGCGGGTCGATGGATGTGGCAACCCGTCCTCTGCAGCCGATTACCGTCTCGGGGGCAACGACAGGATTGCGCCGCATTGCGGCTCTGCCCTTGCTGTAGGTATAGATGGAATAGGCCAGAAATGCCCCCATAACAAGCACTATCCCCCACCAGGGGGCCTCTATTCCTATCTGAGGAAGCCAATAGTAGAGGATTATAAATATCGCGCCCTGCTCGATTACCGTACCTATAAACGAATAGAGGGTATATCCTACGGGCGAAAAATGGCTTGCTTTTATACACATACCGGCATTCTAACCCGCGGCTACATAAAGGTCAATACGCCATCCTATTTATTCGAACCTTCTACAGCTTTAGCCGACATGCTATACTAACAACGGGAAAATATCATGCAGTCCAGAGAAGAAATAACCGCCAAAGCCGATAATTTACGCCGACAGATCAACCATCATAACTACAGATACTACGTACTGGACAGTCCGGAGATCAGCGACGCAGAGTATGATGAACTGATGCGAAAGCTTCAGGAATTGGAGGCTGCTTACCCTGACCTTGTTACCCCGGAATCGCCAACACAGAGGATAGGTGCAGAGCCTGTGCAAGCCTTCGGCGTTGTCGAGCATCCCCAGCCGCTTATGAGCCTTGGCAATGTATTTTCTGACGAAGAGCTGGCAGCCTGGCAGCGGCGCTGCAGCAACATTACCGGCAAAGACGATTTCGATTATGTCTGTGAACTGAAAATCGATGGGCTGGCCGTAGCCCTTACCTACGCAAACGGCCGTTTTGAGGTGGGAGCAACCAGAGGAGACGGTTACCGCGGAGAAAATATTACGCAGAACATCAGAACAATAAAGAGTATTCCTCTTGCCCTCCCCCCCGATGCCCCGGAGCGGTTTGAGGTGAGAGGAGAGGTTTATCTCTCTAAAAGCGGCTTTAAAAAGCTCAATGATGAACGCTCCCGACAGGATCTGCCGCTCTTTGCCAATCCCAGAAATGCAGCAGCCGGCTCTCTACGCCAGCTTGATTCACGCATTACCGCACGGCGTCCGCTGGATATTTTCATATATGGTCTTGGCTGGGCGGAAGGAAAGACACTGCCTGCAACGCACTGGGAGACGATGCAGTATCTAAAATCACTGGGATTCAAAATAAATCCCCATATGAAGCTTATACACTCACTAAATGAGGTGCAAAGCTACCATCAAAGATGGGTAAACGAGAGGGAGAGTCTGCCCTATGAGATAGACGGGGTGGTGGTGAAGGTGGACTCTTTTGCCCTGCAGAGCGAGATGGGCTTTGTTGCGCGTGAGCCGCGCTGGGCAATCGCTTATAAATTTCCGGCGGTACAGGCAACAACAAGGCTGTTGAGAATCGATATCAATGTCGGCCGTACGGGCAGGCTCAATCCCTTTGCCGTTCTTGAGCCCGTCCAGGTAGGCGGCGTGACCATAAAACACGCCGCGCTTCACAACGAGGAAGATATACAGAGAAAGGATATCCGCATCGGAGACTATGTGATCGTACAGCGTGCGGGCGAAGTGATACCGGAGATCGTGGGGCCGGTGACAAGCCGCAGGGACGGCAGCCAGCAGGTCTTCCGTATGCCTTCTCATTGCCCGGAATGCGGTGCGGAAGTATATAAACCGGAAGGTGAGGCGATGCACCGCTGTACCAATGCCGCCTGTCCGGCACAGGCACTGGAAAAAATTAAGCATTTTGTCAGCCGCGGCGCCATGGATATAGAGGGCGTTGGAGAAAAGCTGTCACAGTCTCTTTTTGTATCAGGGCTGGTGCATGATGCCGGAGACCTCTACAGCCTGACGGCCGATAAATTGCTCACGCTCGCGCGCATGGCTGATAAAAGCGCAGCCAATGTGCTGCAGTCTATAGAAGTAAGCAAAAACAGGGCACTGCCGCGGGTAATATTTGCGCTGGGCATTCCCCATATCGGGGAGGAAACGGCAAACATGCTATCGCAGCGTTTTCACAGCATCGAGGCAC
>CAZFIM010000119.1:0-3655 GCA_964519615.1 uncultured Dehalococcoidales bacterium | reverse complement strand
CCAAACTCTGTTCTTAAAGTACTATGCGCAAGAATTTAGGACGTTACATATAGATTCATATGCGTTGTCAGACATGTTAAGGGCTTCAATCTCACGGGTTGCCTGTTTACTGATAGCGGGCTGCAGACTGTCTGATATCCTGAGCAATACCTGACGATAAAAAGTGCAAATGCGTTGCTATTTGCGCTTATATGTCCTCTTCCTCTTCTTCATCGGTGTCGGCCTGGCTGTGATTGAGAGCAGGTAAGAGTGCATCCTGTTTCGTTGTCCTTTTTGTTATCCTGGGGAGGTTGTCAACCGCTTTAGTGATAACAGAACATGCTTTTGCTGAAGCTCCCGGGGCTATAATAACGCCTTTTACTCCTGCCCGGCATAAATTTCCCAGCTGGCTGCCGGTTATTTCCGCGGGTATTGATATCAATAGCGGTTTATGGAGCAATTCCGAAAAGAGGTTACATGTGATTAACCGTCTAAATGTTATCGGTATTTCATTGTCAGCTAATAAAACACCGTCAACAGAAATACTAAGATTGTTGATCATACGAATCATATTGGGAGATAGATCTGATTCTACTACAAGTATTTTGCCTGTTTCTTCACTATCAACTGCTTCTACCGGTGTATCCAGATTAACAACGACATAATCAATGTTTTTTGATAAAGATATTTCTTCTTTCCTGCCGATATCGTCTATTTTTATGCCAAGCGGTATTTCTCCGGCGATAGTACCTTCATCCTGTATGATGGCGCTATTCAGCGTCTTGCTGTCTGCCAGTAAGGCGTCGATGCCGCTTGTTGCAACACTCTTGATTTTACTTTTATCCTGTCCGGAGACATTTGCAACAACCAGCATTTGTCTCTTCTTTGACAGGCCTGATGACCGCCGGAAACCTATTTCAGGTCCGGAAGTGTGACAAATATCAACCAGTTTTTTAGCAAGAATGCTCATCGTATACTTTCCTTTCAATGCTGTTAGCTGCTTACCTTATATTATAACCTATCAATACTATCTTATTATTTTATACAAATACAATCTCTGCGCTGCAACGTATTACCGTATTCCATGATATCTTGAAACGGATTTGTTTATCCTGTTTGACGGAATCAGAGCATTAAGAAATGATTGTCTATTTCTTTGAATAGCCCGTACTTATTTTTTTTTCGTAACTGCTAAGATTTGAGGTGTTTATCCATGAGCTCTATCAGATGTTCGCTCTCTTCTTCGGTTAGACTGAGGCGGCTCTCCAGTTTCCGAATATAATTTTGCAGTTCCGGGTATTCATTGAGAAGCCGTGTAATGGACTCTGTTTGCCTGTCTACTGCCTGATCTATGGAAGAAAGGTCGAGTTCCAGTAGCAGCTTTTTATCAAGTGCGTCGATGATTCTTCTGTAAGCCTCTATATCCTCGTTTTCGATCAAGTAAAAAGGCACGGGCACCCATAAATTAATTCCGGGAATGTGTCTTTGTTTTGCCAGCCATATAAGGTATGAGCTAATTGTAGGTCTCTGCCCTGGTGGACTCTCATAGTCAATCGTTTCAGAAAGATGACAGCTCATAAAATCCTGTTTGATATCACTATCTGTAAATACAGAGAACAGTGATCGCGGCAGAGTATGTGTACTATTACCGACCATCGCACCAATGGTATAAATTTGCCGAACGTCGCAATGGTCAACTGCAATATTGAGAACCAGATTTAAAAACCGGTACCAGGCATTAGTTGGCATGGTACTAATAAACAGGACGATATTTTTTTCAGGACAGCAGTAGAATCGGCTTGTGGGAAATTGCGCAATGTCGTTTTGTACCTTTACCCCATCCAATGAGAAAAAATGCTCCGGCTCAATGATGCAGAAATCCTCGCAATGCAGGTTATCGATCAAATAATCCATAACTCTCGAACCAAAACTGGCAACATCCTCATGCCAGCCGGCGATTAGAGCCGCATTATGCAGATCAGGTTTTCCATATAGTCTATACAGAGAATTCCGGCTCACAATTTAGCCCCCATCGCTTCCCTTCCGGAAAAATTTATCGATATCGTCAAGTATCTTTTGTTTATCTTCATCGGTTATTGCATCAGACTGTGTGTTTTGAGGTGAAATGTGTTTCAATTTATCGAATTGTGCTTTTATATCCGACGGCAATTTATCGTAGAGACTATCGATTTCATTACTTATACGCTCTGCGAAAAGTCCAAGATCCGTAAGATCCATATCAAGCCCTAAAGAAGCGCTTATAAATTCAAGCACGGATTTAGATGCCTGAGGATAAAGCAGCGGAAAGCCCTGCAGATATACCGGAATCTCTCCCATGACACATATTGCATCGATGTTTCTCTGTCGTGCCACACCCAGTAAGAGGCCGTTCAATCCGCTGATATTGCCTGACCCATGGCGTCCCTCTATATCGGACATCAAGACAGTATTTGTCTGTTTCTTAATTTCCGCAAATAACTCTTTATTATTCGGCACAGCCCAAACCCTGGGTTTCATGCTATGGTGTATGGAAGAAACCGCAGCACCGGAAGTATAAATTTTTCTACAGCCAAATTCCTGGGCTACATCCAGCACCATATTGGCCATCCGGTATGCTTTTTTGCCAGACGCGTAGGAACTTCCGGCGGAGGACGGCTGTTCTTCACCTATAAACAGAATGATATCCTGCCCGGCCTTTTTTTTATAGTAGAAAAAGCTGCTGGGATATTCCAGGTTTCTAATCTCTCCCGCATGGATGGTCACTTTTCGCGGATAGAAGAAGTCCCACGGCTCAATATAACCGAACTGCTCCGCCTCCAGTGCTTCGCGCAGAGTATCAACCGCAACAAGGCCAATATTGCCGATACCCGGCCAACTGGCAATCATCACCGGATTTTCAAGTTCCGGTCTTGTAATAAGCTTTATCCCCATTACCTTTAACCTGTTGTCGCTATTCAATACTGATAAAAACACATTATCATGTCCCGGCCGTCTATTCAACCCTTATAGATGGTATGCTGTTATTAGCTGTTAGTTTAACCTTGATTGCGCGAGCATAGATAGCCCGTTTTTCTTCTTGATACTATCTTTAATAATAACAAAGTGTGTTACAATAAACCGATTTATATTACAGGGAAAACAAGAAATGTATAAACTGGTATTACTTAGACACGGTGAGAGCACCTGGAATAAAGAAAATAAATTTACCGGCTGGACGGACATCGACCTTTCTGCAGGCGGTATGGAAGAAGCAAAGGAAGCAGGAAAGAGTCTTAAAGAGCAGGGGTATGTATTTGATGTAGCCTATACATCGGTATTAAAAAGAGCTATTCGTACACTGTGGCTGGTGCTCGATGAGATGGACCTTATGTGGATTCCTGTATACCGCTCCTGGCGATTGAACGAAAGACATTATGGCGCGTTACAGGGATTGAATAAAGCTGAAACGGCTGCAAAATACGGCGATGAGCAGGTCCTGATCTGGAGGCGGAGCTATGATATCAGGCCGCCTGCGCTCACGGAGGCCGATGAACGCTATCCGGGCAATGATCCCCGCTACGCTGAGTTGGACGAAAAAGACCTGCCTTATACGGAATGTTTAAAAGATACCGTGAGTCGTTTTTTGCCTTACTGGCATGAGGTACTGGTCCCCGCTGTAAAGGCGGGGAAGCGGGTG
>CAZFIM010000118.1:0-3735 GCA_964519615.1 uncultured Dehalococcoidales bacterium | reverse complement strand
AGTTTAAAGGCATGCTAAAGATATATGAAAAGATGTATGGCATATATATGCCTGCCGATAAAAACGCTTTTATCGCTGATATTGCCTGTGGAGCCGGTCAATTTTTAAAGTATTTGGGCAATAAGGGATACAGCAATTACATCGGGATAGATATTTCGCCGGAGCAAGTTGCTTACGTGCGGGGAGCAGTTACTGATAAAGTAGCGGAGGATAATGCCTTCAACTGGCTGTCAGCTCAGCATGATCAATATGATTTGATTGTAGCAAATGACTTTATTGAGCATATGACAAGAGAACAGGGGATCAAGTTTGTCGGACTGGTTAAAGATGCACTGAAACCCGGGGGAAGAATAATACTTAAAACAGGAAATATGGCTGCCTTCGGCTCCAATTTTATATTGTGGAATGGGCTTGATCACGAATGCGGCTATACAGAGAGAAGTTTAAATACGCTGCTTGCACTACACGGGTATACGGATATCGAGATAATCCCTGATAAACCAAGACGCGCAGATTATAAATTAAGAGCGTTTTTATGGGCTCTGTGTTGGTTGTACAAGAATATGTACAGAGGGAACTACCCAAAATATCTCACAAAGATAATCGCTGTTACCGGGGTAAAATGACAAAGGTATTGACTGTACTGGGGCATCGCAGTGAAAAAGTCAATGCCCTGCTACCTTACTGCGGCGTGGAATATGATACGGTCAGAATCACCACGCACTCGGACTCATTGTCTCTATCTCTGAAGCTCATAACAACAATCCCGATAAGATTATTGATGAGGTATTCTCCATCGAGCTGCCAATATTCAAAACAACTCCTCAAATCATATAATCCCGATATTGTTATCACACAAGGGGGACGACAGGCTTACCCTTTGATGTTGGAAACCAAAAGAGCGCAAAAAAAGTTTGTCATGAGATTAGGCGGCCATATATATGACGAATATCGAGAAAACACTGCGGTTTCTTCCCTTTATAAAAAGACTAAAGCTGTGGTATTCGGCTCTCATTACTGGTTCATGTTCAAAAATCTGCAAAATGCGGACCGGATTATTGTAGTAACAAAGGATATGAAAAACAGGTTATGTGCCGAGACAGGGAAAAAACCGGAGTCAGTATCAATAGTACCGGTACATATCAACATGAGTAAATTTGATATGCCGAAAATAGACCATGATGGCTATAAGTTATTAACAATAATTAACTTAAACTTTCTTCCTAAAGTCAAAGCCATGCTGGAATATCTGCCTTCCATATTTACTGGAATAGGTGATATAAAAAAGCTTCGCTATAAATTGATAGCCCCCGGCAACTATTCGGACAAATTAACAACACCTCTGATGGAGAAATACCGCCAACAACTGGAGATATCCGGTTTCGTCCAGGATGTCGCTTCAGAATATTTGTCTTCAGACATATTCGCGTATTTTTCACATCTTGATGGATGCCCTAATGTCGTGCTGGAAGCATGGGCGAGTAAATTACCTGTAATCGTCAATAGAGCTTCATGGAGTGAGGAACTGGTTCAGCACGGTAAAACCGGTCTATTGGCAGATACGGCTGAAGACGCTAGAAGATATATTTTGCAATTGCTGCGGGAAAAGAACATGAGAGATGATCTGAGCATGCAAGGCTATGAATATGTCAAAAGACATCACTCTGCACAAATAGCGGGGAAGATTCTTGGAGAAGTTTTGCGAGGCATATAATACTCTTCTTTTATACCATTTCATCCTGTTACTGTTGATTATTACTTTAACAAACTGCATAAACGATAATCCAAACCATCATTATACTAGACACAGTCTTATATCTGATATAATGAAACGACAACACATTGTTATAATTCCTCATTTTTGTAGTAACTCTGAAGAGCAAAGGGTAAATAGGCTATGCATAAAAAACATACTATAACTATCGGTCTTGATGGGGTCCCTTTCCCTTTATTGAAATACATGACCAACCACGATATTATGCCTAACTTTAAAGCCCTTGCTGAACGCAGCATTTTTACACCTATGGAATCTTCCATCCCTGAAATTTCATCCGTTGCCTGGAGTTCTGCAATCACAGGAGTCAATCCCGGATCACATGGAATATTCGGCTTTATAGATCTGGCGGAGGGTTCATACATTACCACCTTCCCAAATTTTTCGTCTCTCAAAGCAAAGCCATTCTGGGATAAAGATCCCTCTAAGCGGTCGGTTATTTTGAATGTTCCGTCTACCTTCCCGGCCAAAGAAATGAATGGAGTCTTAATCTCCGGATTTGTTGCGCTGGATCTAAAACGTGCTACTTACCCACAGTCTCTGCTGCCTGCTCTCAATGAGATGGATTACCGGATTGACGTTGACTTTGAGCGCGCCGCGGAATCTTTAGGGTTCTTTCTAAAAGACCTTGATAGGACGCTTAAGGCACGCATTGCTGCTTATAGATACCTCTGGCAGGACAAAGACTGGGACAATTTTATGCTGGTGTTTACCGGAACCGACCGCTTAATGCATTTCCTTTGGAACGCATATGAAGACAGAAACCACGAACATCACGATGCTTTTTTAGACCATTTCAAACAAATAGATAATGTCATAGGCGAGATCGTTGGCAAGATGAACGAGGATGACGCGCTTATAATGCTTTCCGATCACGGTTTCGAAAGGCTTGATAAGGATGTCTTTGTTAATCATGTCCTCATCCAAGAAAAGATGCTCTTGTTTGACACAGAACCCCCGTCCAATCTTAAGGATATCTCAGCACAGTCCAGAGCTTTTGCACTAGATCCAGGGCGGATCTATCTCAATGATAAAGCCAGATTTCCCAAAGGCCGCGTTACTCCGGATGACAGAGAAACGATACTTAAAGATTTAATAGATATGTTCGATTCACTTACCATAGATGGTAGAAAAGTTATCGAACGTTGTCACAGACGTGAAGAGATCTATGAAGGCCCATATATTGATCGCGCCCCTGACATAGTACTTACTGCCAATTCCGGCTTAAATCTGCGCGGCACTTTAAATCCGCAAACGCTCTACTCGAATGGGACACTTACAGGTAAACACACACAGCATGACGCTTTCTTGTTAGTCTATGGGGGTTCTGATAAAATTATCACACATAAACCGCGAGTGAGCGATCTCGTTCAAATAATGAACAAAATAAGTGAGGAATGATATGCCATTGCATAACGCAAATCTAACCTGTTGGAACTGCCCGGCCATTGACCTTGCCGGCAAGGTTGATTTTCGGGCATGCGGACAATCGGTTAAAAAATTCGAGTCAGGTGATATCAGCCAGGCTAATGACAGCTATATCATGGCAGAATGCAAAAGGCGTCCCGAGCTTGGCTTATTTGATCCAATGTCTATTACCTTTAAAGAATGCCCTGAATATAAAGAAACTCCCTATGGCTACATGTTGAAAGACATGAAAGTGCTTATCCTCGGCATTGACGGTTATCTCGGCTGGGCTCTCGCGCTGAAACTAGGTTCAATGGGCTGTCAAATCAGCGGTATCGATAATTATAATAGGCGTGACTGGGTAATGGGAAGAGGCGCCCACAGCATAGTGCCGATTGCCAGAATGACAGAGCGTTTGGAAGCGGCTGAAGAGAAGCTTGGCATCGCTATTAATTTCCGTAAGATGGACCTGCTTAACCGTCAAGAACTGAAGGAGTTCCTCGATGAAGTCAAACCTGAAGCAATCGTCCATTATGCCGAATGCCCCAGCGCCC
>CAZFIM010000117.1:0-3817 GCA_964519615.1 uncultured Dehalococcoidales bacterium | reverse complement strand
AAGGAAAAGCTGGAATCCATGGACGAAGTTGACACAATCTGGGGGCCAGCGAAAATAAGCGGCGAAAAGACATTCGGGATCAAGCATGTCGTAGCCTCGCCGCAGACTATACAGGTACTCAAGGACGGCGTCGAGACTTCTGCCGGCTGGATAGACCTTGGGTATATACCTTGAGCTTCTGTTAATTATCATTTTTCAGGGGGAGGATTTCTCTTCCCCCTGAAAAATGAGTCTGAAACTTGCCGAAATACTGATCTGAATGAGAGCTGTATATGGAACTTGTCATTGCAACAATCACAAATCTATTGATACTATCATCCATGTATATAGTGGTCACGCTTGGCTTTGCTTTTCTTTTTAATATGCTCGGTATACCTAATCTTGCCCATGGTGCTATCTACATGCTGGGCGGCTATATTGGTCTGGTGCTCATATCGGCAATTGGTGTAAATCAATGGATATCATTAATAATAACAGCGGTGATAATCGGCAGCTTTGGCATATTTCTGGAAAAGTTTTGTTTCCGCCGTTTTGCCGGAGATTTTAACCGTATAGTGATGATATGTGTGGCCATCATTGTTATTCTTCAAACTGCTGTAAATATTGTTGTCGGAACGCAAATTTTATCACTACCTCCATTTGCTGAGGGCACTAGCAAAATCGGACCTGTATCGGTTGGCAATGAAAGAATCGTGACTTTCGCTATTGGCGTATTTCTGCTGCTGGTAATCATCTGGTTTGTAAACAAGACAAAATGGGGGCAGCAAATGCAAGCCATTTCACAAAACATGCAGGGAGCTTTTCTACAGGGTATAAATGTTCATCGCGTATCAGCTCTTGCTTCTTTTATAGGTTGTGCATTGGCAGCAATAGCCGGATGTCTGATAGGTGCCTATTTAAGTCTGGGTCCCTTTATGGGGGATTTTATGCTGGTCAAAGTGCTTATTCTGGCAATTTTATCCGGAGCAGGCAGTATCAGCGGTATATTTTATGCCGGGCTCGTCCTGGGTGCCCTGGATTCTATTTTACCCATATTGACAAGCGGCAATACCAGCGATGCTATTGCTATAGTCATAGTTGTGATTCTTCTGCTAATACGTCCTCAGGGTTTCTTCGGACACGAAATGGAAATGTAGGTTAAGAAGATATGGATAATATTGAACAGCTTTCTACAAACAGCAGGAGAAATATTAGCAAACCAGCTATTTTGGCAGTACTGGTAATTATAATAGCAGTATTACCATCGTTACTTGATTCTGTTTATACTTTACATATTTTAATTTTGACTTTTATCTATATAATAGCCACAGTAAGCCTTCGAACCATAACCATTTCCGGTCAGTTCCCTCTTGCACACGGTGCATTTATGGGGATAGGCGCGTATCTTGCCGGTGTGGCCGCAAAATGGTTAGGCTGGCCATCATGGTTAACCATTCCCTCCGCAGCGGTGGTCACTATGGGTATCGGTATGCTTATAGGCTACCCCTTCGCCAGACTGCGCGCCCTCTACTATGCTATGGGCAGCCTGTTTTTTGGTATTGGGGTTGTATATATGATTTATGCGGGTGGAAAATGGACAGGCGGCTACAGCGGTCTCGTTGGCATACCCACCATGTTTAATGGTTCTAAAATTGCATTCTATTATCTTTTTTTAGGATTGGCTGTACTGAGTATTATTGCCCTTTACAGGTTTGAATTTTCCCGTATCGGCACTACAATAAAAGCTGTTGCCCAATCCCATACAGTCGCTTCCAGCGTCGGTATAGATGAAGCCTGGTATCGGATATTGGCAGTTGGAGTAGGCTGTTTATTTGCGGGCATGGCCGGTGCCGGTTACGCGCACTACAATACAACAATTGCGCCCGCCAGTTTCAATTTTATGGCAACATTATGGCTAGTGATGTATGTCCTTATTGGAGGTATCAATAACTTTGCCGGACCGATTGTCGGAACTGCCATTCTCGTTCTTGTACCAGAGTATGCACGTGATTTGAAAGCATACTCTCCTTTTCTTTCTGCTGTTCTATTGATTATTGTCGTTTATTTAATGCCCAGAGGACTGGTTAGTTTGCCCGGATTAATAAAGACATGGTATCTGGACCGTAGAAAGGAGAAAAGGATAGCCCATGTTTCTTGAAACGAAAGGATTAACCAAATACTTCGGTGGACTTACCGCCGTAAACCAGTTCGATATGTATGTGAATAAAAGTGAGATAGTGGGATTAATAGGCCCCAACGGAGCAGGCAAAACCACTTTATTTAATTTAGTGACCGGGATCATGAAACCAACAAAAGGTTTGGTGATATTCGATGGTGAGGATATAACGGCGAAAAAACCGCATCAGATTGCCAGACGCGGAATAGGCAGAACATTTCAGCTTAATCCTCTTTTCGGGGATTTTACCGTCCTGCAAAATGTCTCTGCCTCATTCCACCTTCACCCGAAATCAAGCCTAATGGATATATATTTCAACACGAAAACCTATAAACGTAACGAATCGTATATCATGGAACAATCTCTGCGAATTTTAGACCTTGTAGGTTTGGATAAAGTTAAAAAGGAGTTGGCTAAGAATTTACCGCACGGGTATCAGAAAATGTTGGGGATTGCGCGAGCTCTGGCTGTACAACCGACTTTGCTCCTGCTTGATGAGCCGTTAGGAGGAATGAACCCGGATGAAATAGAGTTTACCCTAATGGCTATTAGAAAAACACAACAGCAAGGAGTCACTATTTTATTAGTCGAGCACAACATGCAAATTATGGATCTATGTGATAGGGTTGTCGTGATTAGCTTCGGACAAAAGATTGCGGAAGGATCACCTCAGGAGATCAGAGAAAATGAGGAAGTAATCCAGGCATACCTTGGAGGTGAAGAGGGTGCTTAGAGTTAATAATATTGCGGTACATTATGGTAAAGCCATGGCTTTAGATGGCGTTTCAATCGAAGTCGCCGATGGATCAGTAGTGAGTATTATCGGTGCTAACGGGGCAGGCAAGAGCACCGTTTTAAGAGCGATATCCGGTTTAAAGTCATTAACATCAGGGGAAATATGGTTTAATGATATTAGAATAGATACCATGGAGATAACCAGAATTGTAGGACTTGGCATTGTTCATGTCCCCGAGGGTAGAAGTCTTTTTCCATATCTTTCCGTTCTCACTAACCTCAAGCTGGGTGCTAGCTTGCGTAAAGATAAGGTTGCCGTTAAAAAAGACATGGAGAAAATATTTGAGCGTTTTCCCATATTGATGCAGAGAAGGAATCAACAAGCAGGAACGTTAAGCGGTGGTGAACAACAGATGTTAGCCATCGGCCGCGGCTTAATGGCAAGTCCCACGTTATTGATGCTCGACGAGCCGTCACTGGGACTCTCCCCTATTATGGTGAAGCATGTGGCGGAGATAATCAAAGATATTAATCGTCAGGGTGTTACCATTCTTCTTATAGAACAGAATATTCCCCTGGCTTTGAAAGTATCCAAGAGGGGATATGCATTGCAGGTCGGTAAAGTTGTCATGGAAGGTAATATTGAGGATTTCAGAGCAGCCGATGCGGTAAAAAAAGCATACCTTGGAAGATAGGATGGCTGTACTTGCAGAATCAATTAAAATATCTTGCACTGAAATGGTCATTCATATCTGACAATGATGCTGTACTGCAAAAGATTTGTTTACACGTATTGATAGACCGTATGATGCATTGATTTATAGGGGAGCACCAAATACCAAATAATACGGCAAATCACCACAGGTATCACAACTATATATAACGACATAATATATTGCGTTTAGCTGAGATATCGAATATACTGGG
>CAZFIM010000116.1:0-3914 GCA_964519615.1 uncultured Dehalococcoidales bacterium | reverse complement strand
CCAAACTCTGTTCTTAAAGTACTATGCGCAAGAATTTAGGACGTTACATATAGAAGCAAATAAGAAGGTACACAGCAATCTTAGATTAGCATAGAAACATTATTATGTAATCTAACGAAAGGCTGTTTTACCTCCAAATATAATTCAATGGTTATATTTCCGGACGTTTACAATGGTCTGTATTTCAATTTCAGGGTTTCTGAGATTCTTGAGCTAATCTTTGCAGCATCTTATTTTCCCATACTACAAATTCCTCAGCACCCATTTTATATGCCGGCAACTCCCACGTAATTTCATTTAAACCACTGATCAAAGGTTCAATTAAGTCAAATGGAACGCAAATCAACATTAAACCTTCTTTAAATGCCTCTTTCACTTTAGAGCCAAAATGCAGCCCTGCGACCGTGAAATTCACCTTCCCAGTCTGGTATGGATAGGTAAAAAGCCAGGCACATCCAAAAACGCCGGTAGTTTTTGACTCGCGTGGGCCCCCAGCCAAATGATCCAGAGCTCTAAATAGTATTTCGGCTTGACTGACTGTAGCTGTGAGAATCAGCAGGTCCGGCTCAAATGTCAATTTTTCCAGCCTTGCAAAAACCACAAAATTTACTACGCCTTTATGCAGTTTTGGCAAATAATTATATATCCTGCTGTTAGCACGTGCTTCCTTAAAAATACTTAATGCATAACCAATTTCGCCTGCTTCTGCAAAAGGCGGCATCTCCCGCATTCCAAGTGTAATAGCACCAAAGCAATCCTCGTTATCCTCAGTGATATAAAAGGGATGCTCGCTATTCTGTGCCTCGGTTATCATCTTACATATCGGCATTTTCTTATCCAGCTGAGTTATACCATCTGGCTTATTGTAGAGGAATTTTACGCCGACAGGTTCCTGTATTAAATTCAGCTTTTTTAAAACGGCTAGGTTTTCTCTTGGCGGATTGAGCTTCATTTCCTCCCCCTGTATAAATCATTCATATCAATTATCAATTAATACGACGCGATCAATTGTTTGCTAAAAATTATATTCGTAGTTTTCCCTTGGCCGGATAACCACACAGCTTGATTTGTGATTATAAAACAAATGAATACCGCCATCAGTGCACGATACGGGATTTTTCTGGCTCAGGTCACATTCAGTTCACTTATTTCTCCTTACCCGGCGCCTTTGTCAGTCCCATTCTCTTCTCTTCCAAACCTTTTTGCCCTTTTAATTTAAAAGTCCAATAATCTCTATAGGAGATATTTTCACTTGGGCGACCAAATCCCAATTTTTTCAATTCAGCTACAATTTCCTTAAGCCTGGGCGCCATTTCCTTTACAGCTAAACCCCTAAGATGCGCCGGAATCTCTTTCCTATCCTGAGGTTCTAACGCTAACAAGTCACATATAGCCTCTGCCGCATAACGAGCACCTCGCGAAACCGGTGTTACATCACACGCTCCACAATAAGGCGCAAAGGCACCGCACTTGTCCTGTTCAAACATACCAAAAAACATCTCGAACATTCGGGCATCGGGATCAAGACGATCAAAAGCCCTTTGAACCCGATTATAGCGTAATGTCAGGCAATCTATTGAGCCGTAATCCTCTTCAAACCTATCGACAACATACTCAACGATAGGAACAGCAATAGCATAGTTGCGATTTACCTCTTCTGCTAATTCCTCAGGGGTAACGCCGACCACATGACTTATCAGAAAAGCGGAAGCACTCACTGCTCCGCAAGTTCCCACCCCCGTCATACCTATACCTCCTTGAAGTCCTATCATCCCCTGAATCAGTATTTTTTGTACATCCGGTGAAAAGAATTCTATGCCTTCAGATTTGAATGCCTCACAAAGAGCCTCAAAAGTACCCGCAGCACATGCGTCATATTTTGCCGCTTTTTCCTTTGCCAATTGACCAGCTTTTTCAATAATCCTTTCTCTTTTTTCCTTGTTCATTTCGATTTTTCCTATCATTTATGACTCCATTTAACGATATTTTTACTATCATATACGATCTATTAAATACCCGCAAACACTACCAAAAGATCCTGTGGTACGTAATCTAATTTATATTTTACCTCGATGGCGGTATGTCGAATTCATGAAATAGTTATATAACCCCGGCAAAATTTCTCTTCACTTAGTCTTATGCCGCGGAATTATTACAGGAAACTGTGTAACAGTGAATTTAAATGTTACGTATTTACGGCCAACACCGCCAGCCAAGTAGCTTCATACGGAGTATCTAGTGAAAGACACAGCCGCCGTCCACTACCAGAGCCTGTCCGGTAATGAAATCACTCTGTTCGGAGGAAAGGAAAAGCACTGCTCCTACCAGGTCCTCAGGTTGCTGATAACGTTTGATACAAAGCGTTGAAGTATGTCGATCAAATTCCGCTGAAGGTATCATGATTTTGCTTGAATCATTAGAAATGAGGCCGGGAGCAACGCTGTTTACTGTGACATTAAAATCACCAACTTCCCTGGCCATGGTCCTGGTCATTGCTATAACGGCACCTTTTGTTACGTTATAATGCAGACTGAAAGGCGGTGCATAAAAGGCCGCGATGGAGGCTATGTTCACTATTTTACCCTTTTGCTGCTTTTTCATATAAGGGACTACCGCTTTACAACTGAGAAACATACCTTTTATATTAACAGTCAGCAGCTTATCGAAATCTTCTGAACTGATTTCCCAAAATGGCTGTAATTTTAGACCGCCCCAAATGGCCGCGTTATTTACCAGCACATCTATCCTGCCGAAACGTTCAATAGTCTTTTTGGCCATTTCAATGTTATCTTTTTCGCTGGTGATATCAGTTTTCAGAACAAGTACTTCACCCCCGATAGCTTTGATACTGTTTTCCGTTTCGCTACAGTCAACAATGTCACACACAGTGACCTTCGCGCCTAGTTTGGCAAAGCTTTCTGCATATACTTTACCGATACCACCACCACTCCCGGTTACAATGACAACTTTGTTTTTAAAATCCATATAATTACTCCTTATACTTATTCACATAAATAGAAAGACGATAACACTGGAAATTTATTAATCGAACTTTTTTTACAATAGTCAAATCATATCAATTATCAGGGCTCGCTTTATCCTGACCACCATGCATATATACATTATTTCCTAAAAATGTATATTGTCATCATGAAATATTCATATTTACATCATATACCACCCGTGGTATTACAGGTTTACTATTGCGGTTATATCGTTTTGGTTATCAAATATACACAATAATGCTTAGAGGGAAAATGCTACTACTACGCAATTTACCTTATCGAAAAAACAAGCTCTAATAGACTGTAGTGAAGACAATATGTGGGCATTATAATATATGCTGATTATTCAGTCAATGGGTATATTATTTTCATTTGCAGCGGTCATCTATTATAATTTTTCCTTATGTAGCAATGCATTATTATTTTATTTGCAGATAGTCAATACAATAGTAAATTCATTTACTGGTCATCGTGTAAGAATAAATTCATTGACAACGCTTACTTGACATTTCTGCTATAACAGTATCTTTACTCCTATTCCAAACACCTTTAGAATATACTTTATGTTATGTTTTGATTACAGGTACAATTAAACTGAAGCACCGAATACCGCTTCAATAATATGCTCAGCAACTCAGAAAAATAGTACACTGTTTATAGGAGTGGCATTAATCAGGAAATGATCAAGTGTGCACTTTAAACCTTAGTAGGATGACTCTGGTTGTTTATAGAATATGGTGGGCCATTGTGGACTCGAACCACAGACCCCGGTCTTATCAGGACCGTGCTCTAACCAACTGAGCTAATGGCCCGCAGCGAAAAGTATAACCTCTGGATATTATTAGTGTCAAGGTTATGTATGGGTTCAGTACATTAGTGACACATGACCTCCTTTTTGTTCTGCTCCCA
>CAZFIM010000115.1:0-4310 GCA_964519615.1 uncultured Dehalococcoidales bacterium | reverse complement strand
CAATAATCTCTAAGAATTTAGCCGCACTCCAACTATCTACAGCAGATAATCCTGCAGATTGACCTCTTTTAAACCGGGATACTTGGCCGGACCCAGATCACGCAATATCTCCAGCCTGCCCGCTTTATCACCGCCGAGAGGCAGCGTTGCATCTATGCCAATTTTTTTCAGCAGTTTGGCGGAGTTGCTGATCATCGGGTCCAGATTGATCATGGGCAGCGGCGAGGTTATTACGTAGTCATCCGCGTCCGCTCTGAATGAAACGGCCCAATCCACATCCGAAGGATTGAATACGTCTATATCCCCGTCAACAATAATCACCCGCTTGAAGCTGGCTCTGGCCAGCAGCGTGTAGATGAGCTGTTTAGCCTGTCCGGGACGGCTCTTCTTTATTGAGACCACAATACCCCAGGTGGCGGCGGATAGCTGGGGATTGATCCCCAGGATATTTTCCGCCGGGATAACGTCCTTGAGAATACTGAATACTTCAGCCTGAGCGCCGAGAGCGCCGAGAATCTGATGTTCTGAAGGGGGCTCCGCCGTGCCTAGACCGTGATATATATAGTCCTTCCTGTGAGTGATCGCCTTTACATGCAGAATTGGCGAGCGGCCGCGAGCCCCGAAATAGCCGGTCACCTCCGCAAAAGGTGCTTCATAGTCATACTCGGACTTGCCGATACTGCCCTCTTCCGTACCGGGGAGGATTTCACCTTCGATGACCAGCTCCGATGTAGCCGGCACCTGCAGGTCGCTAAAATGACATTTGACCACTTCCAGCGGCTCTCCTTTAACCCCTCCGATAAATTCATATTCATCCATATCATACGGTATTCCGCAGGAACTGGCGGCCAGTACGGCCGGGTCAGTGCCCACAGCAATTGCTACAGGACACGGTTTGCCCATCTGCATAAATTTGGCGGCAATAAGGCCGAGCTGGTGGGGAGGGTTAGACTGCACGGTAAGCGTATTCTTCCCCTGTACCGCCAGCCTGTTGATGGAGCTGTTGCCTGTACCGGTATCCGGGTCCTGTACCCGGCAATTGGTGGCGGTTATAAAAAAGTGGCTGTCTTTATCCTGATGCCACAGGACAGGCAGCTCATATAAATCTACATCCTTGCCGGTCTTGATAACCTCTTTACAGGGGCCGTCGCTTAAAATCTTTACGGGAAGCTGCTTCTCCAGGCCCAGCGCCAGCTTTTTAAACCCGTCGTATTTTGTGGAATCTACAGCCAGGAAGCTTCTATCCAGCGTGCCGAACAGCCCCGTCACCACCGGGGTATCGAACCCTTTTACTTTTTTGAAGAGGATAGCAGGCCCATCTACTTTTGAGGACTTATCCGTCACTTTGGCAATCTCTATCTTTGCGTCAACCTCTTTCTCACAAATCCGCAGCTCTCCCCTTTTACTGAGGAAATCCATGAAATCTCTCATATCTTTATAAGGCATAAAATACTCCTTCAGACCATTCTAATGGTAGCAGCACCCATAAAAAGCCATGCTGCAATTCACATTATTTTCCCGGCTGACCAGAATAGTGAAATCCCTGCCATACGACAAGGCAATACACAGGAGAAACAGCCGGCAGCATTCAAGGCATACTATACCATATACCGGTGAAATTTGTGACCGGTTGAAGGAGCATGAAAAGCGGCAGGATGGGATGGGACGAAAAGCGGGAAAATAAGACGCGCTGCGCCGTTATTTTTTGCCGTGGATTATACCGATCTGCCCTACCATGAACGGGAGTTTCATAAGTTCCGGAATGAACGGCTGACCGCTGGTATTCACTAATGCGACGTCCTCGATGCCCCAGCTCTTTATGGTTGCCAGCAGATCCTGCGGCCTGCCGTATATCTGCTCCACCATGAACAGGTCCTGAAACACAAACACCCCTCCTTTTTTAACAACCCTTAGAGCTTCTTTTATCACTTCCCGTTTGTCGCCGGCGTCCTGAACTTCATGAAATACGAAATTGCTCACGGCTGCATCGAATGTTCCGTCAGGAAAGGGCAGATTGGATGCGCTTGCCTTCTCAAAAGAGGTCCTCTTTGCCACACCGGCAATTCGGGCATTCTGCTCACACGTTTTTTTTGAATATTCCCACTTGCCGCCCCAGTAGTCTATACCCGTTACCATAGCCCGGTGATACTTTCTGGCGGCCTCGATGGCCAGAGCTCCGTTGCCGCAGCCGATATCCAGTAACTCTCCCTCTCCACCCCAGGCCAGTTTATCAAATATCAGCTCCCTTATTTTCACCTGCAGGTCACCACCCCAGGGTGCGAACTGAATATAGGCATAAATAAAATAGACAGCAGGTATTAAAAAGAAAAATGTGCCGATCAGGAAAAACGGCGACAAATTGGCCAATACCAAAAATACGGCAGCTAAGACGGCGGGAATATATATAAATCTTTTTGATACCCAGTTGCCGTAGTTGACTCTCTTTCTCTTCTTCTCATCCATAAGCAGGCTCCCACTGAAAAATAGTATTGCTAACACTCAACATGTGCGAACGCAAAAAGTACTGCCTTTATAGCCTCTGGCATATCCGGCAGTAGTATACGCTGCCGCCCATGTACGCCTCTTTTTTGATTACAGTGCCGCATACCGGACAGGGCTTGTTCACCGAATTCCTGCTCAATATGGTCTTATAACCGCCGGGGCGGCCGAAGATATCAGATTCCGTATCCCTTCCTCCTGCGGATGCCATTGCCGATAGAGTGTCTTTTATCGCTCTGCATAAAGCCCCTTTATCTCCATCTGCGAGCGTGTTTACCTTTTTCTTAGGATGCATCCCGGCATTGAAGAGAATATCCTGAAGAACGCCGTTGCCGAGCCCCGGTATCCTCTGCTCAGTGGCAAGCAGACCCTTAAGGCTCAGTTTCTGCACCTCCTGCGCGGACAACATGCGCTCAAAATAGACCTCATCGAATGCTCCGGACAAGGGAGAAGGTTTCTCTTGTGCTGCTTTGTAATATGAGTTTTCCAGTTCGCCCTCGATAAAGCACCCGACCCCTCCGTACATTTGAATTACAGCGCTCAGGGCCGAACCGTCTTCGAATTCAATTAAAAGCTGGTGTCTGGTGGGACGCGTTTCACCCCTTGCGTGAAATCGTACGTTTACACCATCCCCGAATAATATATTCACGTTTCCCGCTTTTATCTCCACCAGCCCTCCATATGATCGGGCATCCTCAACGGTCTTACCCGCAAGAAGAGCGGAATATTTAGACGGCTCTCCGTAGTACCACGCCAGTTTGTGAGGGGTATGCTGCGGTAATATACCGGCCGCCCGTTTCCCGGAGAGAGTAATGCTCAATTGACCTGCAATGGTATGCGCTTCCGGCAGTTCGATCATATGATACCCCCTATGAGAAATTCAACTCCATAAACTACAGTAACACTGAATGTAACGGATTGCATGAGTTGCACGGACATACTATACCATACACGGGCATCATCTATGATGTATTTCTACGTGTCACCCATTCGCGGACGTCCCTTGGAAACTTCCCCTCCAATACCATCTTTACCGCTTCTTTCCGTAATTCCTTCGTGTATCTCCCTTGTGGAGCCTTTTTCAATCAGACACCTTTTCTTCCTATTTTATCTGGTTTTGATGTCCGTTTTTCCCATCCTGCCCCATTATATTCGGATAGGCTTTAGCATATAACATAGCGTTTTGAATAGTATCGGAATTTAATGCGAGCAACTCACTCTCTATAGATTAAAGTTCGTCATTTTATTCCAGGAAGTCTTTAAGCTTGCGACTACGGCTTGGATGGCGAAGTCTTCTTAATGCCTTAGCCTCAATCTGGCGAATTCGCTCCCGGGTTACGTGGAATTCTACACCGACTTCTTCTAAAGTTCGCGCTCTTCCATCCTCCAGGCCAAATCTAAGCACGATGATCCTTCGCTCCCTATCAGTCAACTCATTAAGTGCGTTCTGAAGCTGCTCTTTAAGCAGTGACAATGAAGCCTCATCAACTGGCGAAATGGTGACTCTATCCTCGACAAAATCGCCAAGATGACTATCCCCCTCATCACCAATAGGCGTTTCTAAAGACATTGTCGATTGAGATAATTTCATAATTTCCCTGACTTTTTCTGCGGAGATATCCATATCTGCTCCAATTTCCTCGCAACTCGGCTCACGCCCATATTCCTGTGTTAAACGACGATTTGTCCTGTAAAGTCTGTTAATAATTTCCACCATATGTACCGGAATACGTATAGTGCGAGCTTGATCAGATAGTGCCCTGGTGATACCCTGCCGGATCCACCATGTAGCATAAGTGCTGAATTTATAT
>CAZFIM010000114.1:0-4658 GCA_964519615.1 uncultured Dehalococcoidales bacterium | reverse complement strand
CGCTACTCTCAGTGAGGCAGTTACAAAATTTCTTATAAGCTTAGCTCCTGAGAAGAGATTAATTGCACAACAAGAAGTCAGCAAATTCGTCAGATGGTATGGCGAAGACCGTTTGATTGGCGACCTCTCAATACCTGAGGTAGAAAACTACTCAGAGCAAATCACCTGTTCAACCACTGAAATCGTCGAAAAACTCGAACCCGTTAAGTCATTCCTGAGTTACTGCTATAAGCAAGGCCTGACGAAAAAAAGGCTGGCAGCTCACATTAAAGCAAAGAAAACCACTTCAAATACTATTCGTACTTCCAGAAAAGTTATACAGAGAAAAGTTTCGCTCACTCCACAGGGTTATGCGGATCTGGAAAACGAGCTAATTTCCCTTAAAGCAGAAAGACCTCGGATTATTGAAGAAATACAAAAGGCAGCCGCTGATAAAGATTTCCGTGAAAATGCACCTCTGGATGCTGCTAAGGATTATCAGGGGCAAGTTGAAGCCAGAATTAAGGAATTGGAGTCAATGTTAAAAGAAGCATCAGTTATGGTAAGTCAACAGGAAGTCAGTCAATGTATATCTATGGGAGATACGGTGGTCATCTGTGACCTCACTACCGGAGAACGGATGGAATACAAAATCGTCGACCCCAGCGAGGCAAATCCTATGAAAGGGAAAATTTCAAACATTTCTCCCATAGGTAAAGCTCTCCTGGGACACAGTAAAGGTGATGAAGTTCAGGTCATGGCACCTGTCGGGATACTGCCACACAAGATCGAAGACGTCAAGAAACGTTCATAATCTGCCAGGCGGATTACCCTCCCTGAAAGCATAACAAAATTCAGCGTCTCACTTACACTGCGGGTAATATGAGCTCTATATTCCACAGAACCTGGGATTTGGCATCAGGCATATAAGCCGATGCCGAATCCCAGGTTCTATAGCTATAGCAAATTGCCTTTGGAATATACATATGCTATACTGATGAGCGGTTTTAAACATTATATGAGTATTATCAAAGGCTAGATATCAGGAGGTTTGCATTTGGCCGAGCCCATTACAGTAAAACAGTTATTGGAAGCCGGTGCCCATTTCGGACATCAAACAGGCAACTGGCATCCACGCATGAAGAATTACATTTATACCCAGCGTAACGGAATTCATATTATCGATTTGGAAAAAACAGCGGTACTGCTTGATAAAGCATGTGCTTATATCAGGGATATAACCAGTGATGGAAAAACAATCCTTTTCGTCGGGACCAAACGGCAAGCTCATGAGTCCATTGAAGAAGAAGCTAAACGTTGTGGAATGTATTATGTGAACCAGAGATGGCTGGGGGGTATGCTCACTAATTTCAGTACCATTCAATCCAGGATCGACTACCTCGTACGTCTGGAAGACAGAAGAGATCGCGGTGAACTGGATTATATGCCCAAGAAAGAAAGGTTGAAGATCGATAAAGAAATAGCGCGGTTGAACAGGCTTATGGGTGGTTTCAAAGAGATGATCGATCTTCCGGGAGCGCTCTTTATTGTTGATCCCACAAAAGAGAAAATCGCTCTGGCAGAAGCTATAAAAGTAGGCATTCCTGTGGTCGCAATGGTTGATACTGATTGTGATCCCACTCATATAGATTACCCTGTCCCTTCAAACGATGATGCGATAAAGGCTATCAAACTTATATGTACGATGGTTGCAGATGCAGCCCTCGAGGGTAAAATGATGGCTGAGACAGGTGAATTCGGCAGTGCTGATACTGCCGAAACTGCCGAATCAGTTAAAGGCGAAGCAGAAACCTCTGACATGGTCGAGTCATACGTCTTCTCCCCGGAAGAAGAGTAGTCATCCGGGCGCCCTGGCACTCAGGAGGTAACCTTGCAAATTTCTGCAGATATAATTAAACAGCTTAGAGAAAAGACCGGAGCCGGTGTAATGGACTGCAAGCATGTTCTTACAGAGGCAAATGGTGATATAAATAAAGCACAGCAAATGTTAACAGAGCGCGGTATCGCTCTGGCAAAAAAGAAAACCGACCGTATTGCCGAACAGGGAACAATTGAATGCTATGTACACATGGGCGGTAAGATCGGGGTGATGGTCGAAGTCAATTGTGAAACAGACTTTGTTGCACACACCGATGAATTCATGGAGCTGGCTCACAATATCGCTTTGCAGATAGCCGCCATGTCGCCAAAATATATTTCGTCTGATGAAGTTGCGGAAGGTGAAGAGACAGATCCCAAAACAATTTGTCTTCTCCATCAACCTTTCATCAAAGATCCTTCAAAATCGATACAAGACCTGATTACTGAGACCGTAGCTAAAGTTGGTGAGAACGTTAAAATACGCAGATTCGCCAGGTTCGAGCTAGGTTATTAAAAGTGTCGAAAAAGGAAGCCAAATACGATAGGGTGCTCTTAAAACTCAGTGGCGAAGCCTTAATGGGTAAGAGAGGCTTTGGCATCGACCCTTCTGTATTAACAAATGTTTCAACACAAATCAAACATGTAGTCGAACTCGGTGTTAATGTCGCCGTCGTCGTCGGAGGCGGTAATTTCTGGCGAGGGACCGGACAGGAAGCAAAAGATATGGACAGGGCTACCGCTGATTATGCCGGGATGCTGGCTACGATAATCAACGCCCTGGCCCTTCAGGATTCTCTTGAAAGCCACGGGGTCATCACCAGGACTCAGTCTGCCATAACAATCCAGGTTATTGCAGAGCCTTTTATCCGCAGAAGAGCTATGCGCCATCTTGAAAAAGGGCGGGTGGTTATATTTGCAGGAGGAACAGGTAATCCCTATATGACTACAGATACGGCAGCTGCGCTAAGAGCCATTGAGATAGGAGCCGATGTTCTGCTTATGGCTAAAAACAGAGTGGATGGAGTATACAGCGATGATCCTTTAAAAAATCCCGATGCTAAAAAATTTAAACGCATTACCCATGAAAAGGCTTTAAGTTTACAATTGCGCGTCATGGATATGACTGCGTTCTCATTATGCCAGGAAAACAGGCTCCCGATAATTGTCTTTGATCTTCTTGAACCTCATAGTATAGAAACCGCCGTTCGCGGAGAATCTACCGGTACTTTAATATACAACAGGGGTAAAAAATGATTGAAGAGATATTGAAAGATACAGACTCCAGGATGCAAAAGGCAATCAACGCTTTGAGCCAGGAATTGGCTACAATCCGTACGGGCAGGGCTACTCCGGCACTGGTAGAACATATCCGGGTTGATTATCATGGCGTCCCCACCGCCCTTAATCAGATGGCCTCCATATCCATACCGGAAGCTAAGATGATTTTGATACAGCCGTGGGACCGCGCCGCTATAAAAGACATTGAAAAGGCGATTTTGAAGTCCGATCTCGGATTGAATCCTACCACAGACGGACATGGTATTCGTATTATTATTCCACCCCTCACTGAGGAGAGGCGCAAAGACCTAACAAAAGCAGTGCACAAACGGGTAGAAGAAACGAAAGTTGCCTTACGCAATATACGTAGAGATGGGATAGATAATACCCGTAAAGCTGAAAAGAATAAGGAAATCTCTCAAGACGAAGGCAAGAGATCTGCTGATCAACTGCAAAAACTGATAGACAACTATATAGATAAAGCAAATCGAATCAGCCAGGAAAAAGAGAAGGAGATAATGGAAATTTAGTCCATTATTTACAGGATAATGTGGTCTGCTAACTATATGGTATTCCCATTTCTGGTTCAATACTTTAACAGTCTCTTGGTTATTAGATGAGCCAATCAAATAATATGGCACCGGTATAAAGTATTCTCAGGATACAATAAGTAAAGGAATACGCATGCTCCTCCGGAGAACCGTTACTGCAGTCGTTTGCCTGATAGTTTTTATCGGGGTTAATTGGCTCGAAAATACCTGGTGGTTTACCGTCGTTGCTGCTGTTATTGCCGCTCTCGCAGGCTTTGAATTCTACCGCCTTACCTTGCAGTATAAGTCAAAACGCCTCAGCTGTTTCGGAATCGTTATCATAGTACTACTGGTTCTGAGCCCTCAATGTCCTTTAGACACCATTAAACCGCTGCTTATCACACTAGCCATAATTATTTCGCTCATCTGGCTGCTCTTCTTTAACGCAAGGGACCATGTTTTCTCAAAATGGGCATGGACTATGGGAGGCATTCTCTATCTGGGATGGACGATCAGTTATTGGGTAGACCTGAGAATATTGCCCATGGGTAGGGAATGGTTATACTGGCTTATCTGCATCAGTATAGTAAATGATGTTGCTGCCTATTTTGTAGGAAGATGCATAGGCAGGCATTATCTGGCACCCGGTATAAGTCCAAAAAAAACATGGGAAGGGGCGATTAGCGGGATGGTGTTTGGTACTGCGGCTTCCGTTGGTCTCGGACTGGTTATGTCCCTACCCCTGCACTATTGGCAATTGATAGTACTGGGTATTATCATCACCGTTTTTAGCCAGCTGGGAGATCTTGTTGAATCCTTGCTTAAGCGTAATGCCGGAGTTAAGGATTCAGGTAAAATGGTTCCCGGTCATGGTGGCATCCTGGACCGAATTGACAGCTATATTTTCCCCGGTGTAATAGTCTATTACATCATTACAGTATTAATACTGTAATCAATACCCCATCCCGCAACAATGAAAATATTAGAAAA
>CAZFIM010000113.1:0-4804 GCA_964519615.1 uncultured Dehalococcoidales bacterium | reverse complement strand
TCGAGCTAAAAAGGCCTGTGGAAAAGGGACACCTGGAAACAGGTGCCGCCTAGAATTTTATTGCCTGCATGCGGCGTACCGGTCTCGCCAAGAAATATCGAGGGAGGGATGGGGCATCTGGGGCAATTACAGGGCTGCATGTGGGCAGGCAGCGCCTGAAAAGGTGTTCAGCAGGAATCACCTCACCCCCTTCTAACTATTCTCCTGACTGTGCTACACTAACGTATAAGGTGCAGGGCAATACCGGATATTTACAGGAGTAAGTAATGGCGAAGGAGATCATCTTTCTGGTTGAAGAAGAGCCGGAAGGCGGCTATGCCGCCAGGGCACTTGGGCACGACATCTGTACGGAGGCCGATTCCTTTGACGAGTTAAAAGAAATGGTGAAGGATGCCGTATATTGTCACTTTGATGAAAATGACAAGCCTCATCTGATACGGCTACATATGGTCAAGGATGAGGTCATCCCTGTATGAAACTGCCCAGAGATATAGCAGGGGAGGAGCTCGCCTCCATTCTGAGGAAATACGGCTATAATATCAGCCGCCAGACCGGCAGCCATATGCGGCTGACCTCTACTTTCAAGGGTAATGAGCACCATATCACTATACCCAATCATAGTCCGCTGAGAACAGGGACATTGCATGCCATTTTGTATCAAGTCGCTTCCTACCTTGAGATAGAACGCCGTAAACTGCTCGAGGACCTGTTTCCATAAATATCGTGTCCTGCTGAGACTAAATTACTTTTATTACCTGCATGCAGCCTGCCTGCAGGCGGCCGTGTGCTGTCTTTGTTCCAATTCACCGGTCACATACAGCCGATCGTCTCATTCCACTTAAAGCCATCTGTGCATCCCGCCTTTTCCGGGATCTCCGAGACCGCCATCCTGGCTCTCCCACTCCTATCGGGACCTGAGGCGGAATCCTCGCGGTGACATATAAGAAGGATATCGAGCTAAAAAGGCCTGTGGAAAAGGGACACCTGGAAACAGGTGCCGCCTAGAAATATGAGACGGCGGGACCTGCGGCGTACCGGTCTCGCCAAGACATATCGAGGGAGAGTCGGGGCACTTGAGGGAATTACAGGGCTGCCTGTGGGCAGGCAGCGCCTGAATTAAAGGCGGCATCAGGTGAGATAAAGATACTTCAGTCGAAGATATACTTCCACAGCGATATTTTTTTCTCACTTACGATAGTTCGCTCTTTTTGCACCTGCTTGGTGACCTCGCGGTATTCTGTCACCTCCCGGTACCGCGTCACCTGCTCTGCCTCGCTCCACGTTTGAGCTACATATATATGGCAGTTCTGCCCCCACATCACACTCTCACGGAACCTGACCGCGTACTCATCCGGCTCGAGCTCGAGCTCTATCTCTTCTCCCGCGCTGCGTGCCTGCCACATCACCTGATTGGGCTGCCTGACTACGGCAAAGAGGCCGGTAAAGGGGTTATCGAATTTCACCCGCAGCAGGGCATCAGGCCTATCGATGGTAAACGGCACAGCTATGCCTGCCGGGCTGCTCACATAAACATCGTCAACGAGCACTTCCGTATACTCCCGCGTTTCCTCTGCCGTATAGGGCTCGGTTATCGTATACGGCTCCTCCGCAAACGCTGTTACATAGTAGCTTTCTCTGCTTTCCACCTCTATGGTCTTGAGCGGGAGGGCAAAAATAACTGCCGTAACAGCAGCGGCGGCAAGAAAGCCGGCGGCAAAGGATTTGAGCACCGCGCCCTTGCCGCGCAGAGCTCCGGCTGCTCCCCGCACGCGGACATATATTTTCTGCGCCCGGGCAGAGATTGCCGATATCGCCGTCAGCGGTGATGCCATTGCCGATTATTCTCCCCTGTTATTCTCACCGGCTTTTGTCTGCACTGAGGATGGCCGGCCGGATGCGGCTCCCGGGAAGGATACTTCAGCCCCAGATCAACCTTGCCGTAACAGCAAATACGGCAAAAAGGAGTATCCACGCAAGCGGTGAGAAAAATGTAATCAATGCCCGGATCTCTGCCGGTTTCTGTTTGCAGAGGATACGCGGAATTTTTATGATTCGTCCGGCGGATGCGGGGCCGCCGCTGTCATGTACGCACATTTACCCGTTCTCCTCGCTGCGTGCTCCGTGCAGGATCACGCTCTCTTATAGAACGGCTTTTTGGTGCAGAGCGTTTAGTGCGGCCTTTAGTGTCAGCCCCCCCCCGCTTACTGCGCCTTTACCTTGAGCTTGCCGCGGAAGGCTGAGGTGATCAGCGCTAAGAAGCAAAGGCCGGTGAAGACCTTATACATCACGCCTACGCTTTCGATAAAGGCAGGATAGTGCTCAGGCGTAATCTGGGCCGAGCCCATGTAGAGGGCAAAAAGGAGCATAACGATGCCCGTGCCGAAGGCTATGCCTATATTGCGGCTGGTAGACTCCATGGCCGAGGCCACGCCGTAGTATTTCCTGTCCATGAAGCTGATAATGGAGTTGGTATTGGGTGAGGCGAAGAAGGCATGCCCGAAGCCCATGAGCGCAAGGCTGCCGATGGTCATGCCGATGCCGGAGCTGCCATAGCTTAACGTAAGCATAACAAGCCCTATCAGCACTATGCCTATACCCGCCGATACGATCGCCCGCGGCTGTATGCGGCTGGAAAGCCGGCCGGCAAAGGGGGAGAAGATGACCTGAATCAGCGGCTGCACCAGCAGCACAAAGCCCGCATTCTGCGGGCTGAGCCCGCCGATGTACTGCAGGTAGAGGCTCAGCGCCAGCGGTATGGAAAAAATAGCACAGTAATATACCGCATGTGTGGCGGTCGAGGCGCTTAAATAGAGGCTTCTGGCAAAGAGACGCACATCGAGAATGGGGCTTTTTTCCCTTTTCTCCCAGAGAATGAAGAGGATCAGCACCGCTGCGCCCGCTGCGATGATCCAGTATCCGCGAGCGGAGGGAACCAGTGAAAAGCCGTAGAGAACGGCAAAGAGCATTACGGAAAAGAGAATGGACCCTGTATAATCATACTTATCGCCGCTGGCCTCCGCCCACTCGCTCTTGATCTTGAAAAAGAGCATGCACAGTATCGGCACCTGGATGATAACGAAAAGCACGAAGATATACTGCCAGCCCAGATGCTGTGTAATGATGCCGCCTATCGTGGGACCCAGTGAAAGCCCCAGATAGACCGCCGCTACGTTGATTCCCAGTCCCCGGCCGCGCTCCTGCGGCGTATAGGCGGAGGTGAGCACCGCCACGCTGGTGCTGAACATCATGGCGTTGCCTATCCCCTGCGCCACGCGCAGTAAAATGAAAAATGGAGGAGAGAAGGCGAAGATGAGCGCAAATGTCGTAAGCGTCGATATTATCAGGCCGATGATGAGCACTTTCTTTCTTCCCCAGATATCCGCCACCTTCCCGAAGGGCATAACGAATACCGCCGCTGACAGAGAGAATGCCAGCGATATCCAGCTCAGCTCTATGGCGGAAAGGGAAAGGTCCGCGGCTATGGAAGGAAGCGCGATGTTGAGGCCGCTCAACATAAGCGGGCTGGAGAATGAGGTCAAGGTGACGACTATGAGGATATATTTTTTTTCACTCATCCCGGATAGAGACTCCTTCCCTCTTGCGGATATAAGAACATCTTGCAGCAGGCGCAATCAGCCTTAAAACCCGCTATCCGGGCACGGGTAATGGTTGGGAATTTCACTACCACAGCTTTTTTTCCGAAGAACCGGCACAGAAAAGTTCAATACGCTTGTCGCTTTTGTCCGGACGTATGCTCACACTTAAAGCGGTATTATAGCACTTTCTCTCCTGCGGCGGTAATGAAGACAATCATGCGGCAGCTTTTCCCCTCCGGCGGCATAAACGTTAGCCGCATACGGACGGAGTTCACCGCAGCTGGCCGCCGGATTATTTGCTGCCCTCCGCAGGGATAAACTTTCCTCGCAGTACCGAGATTACCATAGCGGTTATAGTAAGACCGATGAGGATTTTGTAGAGCACGTCAACGCTCATGATAAAGGCCGGGTAATTTTCAGGTGTAATCGGCGCTGTCCCCAGAAAGTGGACAAGGAGAAGCACAACGAAGCCCATGCCGAAGTTCTGCCCCACATAGCGGGAGTTTGATTCCACGGCAGAGGCCACGCCGTAAATCTTTCTTTTAACGGAGCTCATCATAGCATTGGTATTGGGGGAGGCAAAGAAGGCATGCCCAAGGCCGATAAGGCAGAGGCTGCCGATGATGAAAGGGAGAGCGGCATCCCGCCAGAGGCCGAAGAGCAGCGCGATGCCTGTCATGGCGCATGCCATTCCCGTCGTAACAAGCAGCCTCGGCTGAATATACTGGGAAAGCCTGCCGGCAATGGGGGAGCATATAACCTGTACCAGCGGCTGCGCCAGTATGATGAAGCCGGCATTCTGAGCTGAGAACCCTCTGATATATTGAAGGTAAAGACTGAGAGTGAATGTAACCGGGAAAATGGACATATAGTAGATAAGCTGTGTGAGAGCAGAGAAAGAAAAGAAGCGGCTGGAAGTGAGTATATCCAGCGTGATAATGGGGCTTGACGCACGCTTTTCCCACTGCACGAACGCTGCAGCGGCAGCAATCCCTGCGATGAATAAGGCTATTCCCGCCGCCGCAGGAAGCAGTGAGAAGCCGTAAATCAGGGCAAAGAGCGCAACAGTGATAAGCAGCGCACCCCCGTAGTCATATTTTTCTCCCCTCGCTTCTGCCCACTCGCTTTTAATCCAGATGAGCAGTAAAGTTATCGAAATCAGTGACATTAACACGGAGAGGATGAAGATGCTTCTCCAGCCGAGATTT
>CAZFIM010000112.1:0-4894 GCA_964519615.1 uncultured Dehalococcoidales bacterium | reverse complement strand
AGGATCCAACCTTAATATTTCCCCTATCCTGTCCTAAGGATGGGGTCCACCTCAAATGCCAAGAAAAGCTTATGCGAAAAATCTGGCACACCTCTTATAGTACTTAACTCTGAATTCGTATATATAAATAGCCGAAAAGCAATATTAAAAAAGTTCCTTTCGGTTTATAAAGATACTCTAGGAGTAATCGACCTGAAAGAATTATGCGGTTTAATTTATGAGCAATTACATAATCTGGATATAAGCACGTGTAAATTGTATGGATTCGACTATAATGATGTATTACTTATGGAGCATAGGTTGCAAATCTATAAATCGCAGGAACGTAAAGACATGCTTTTGGTCTTATTATGGCAAATACTGATGTATACACGAAATTTGAAAATATTAAATACTACATTAAATAAATTAAACCACGGCTAACCTATACGAGAAAGATGACAGTTATCGAGACAACTGTTTCTATACTAAATTGCTACATATGTAATCGCATGTTAACCGGTAGACGTACTTTGCCAAGACTAAAAATGGTGGGCTCGGCAGGGTTCGAACCTGCGACCAATCGGTTATGAGCCGACCGCTCTGCCGCTGAGCTACGAGCCCGGATTGACCGGAGTGCGACTTTTGAGTCTTTAGAACCCAAAGTCCAGTGCATTATTGTAGGTCTTCTGAAAAAATGAAGCAAGTCCCCGGCGACATGCACATCTACATCGATAGTATACCATAGCACTGTAAATCGTGTGAAGCTGATACCGTTATGATTAGAAGTCAATATATTATGTCAATCACATCGCCCTACCCTACCGGAATTTTTTAGCAGTAGTGTAACCATTGTCACAGACTTGACGATAAAGGCGCATTACAATAAAATAAATAGTTAGCAGTCAGAAGAAATGAGTGCTAAAAAGAGTATTGTCAGGGAAGTTTGTAAGATAATTTCCCTTTTTATTGTTCAGGAGGAATGGCAAGATGCCAATCTATCAATATCAATGTCCAAAATGTAACTTTAGATTCGATTTACGGCAGAATTTTTCTGACGATGCTGCGGGCGATTGCCCTCAATGCCAGACAAGAGCCCGGCGTCTTTTTACGCCCGTCCCTATTATATTTAAGGGATCTGGTTTTTATGTTACCGATCATGCCAGAAAATCGGAGGCGCAGCAGAGCCCAAAAAGCGAGAAGCTTTCCACAGATTCAGAAACTGCTGCAACAAGCGAGAAATCTTCCGATATCGCAAAAGAGAAAACTGCAGTAACTGCCGCCAAAGAGGTATCCTCGAAAACGGATTAGTCACATACGCAGGATGATGATACATTATGTATAGTGTTCTATGAACGTTCTTTAGCGCTGTTTCAACTTGATATTCCGTTTTAGCTTTGCTAAACTCACGTCATGTCCCTGTAGCTCAGTGGATAGAGCGGCTGCCTTCTAAGCAGCGGGTCGTGGGTTCGAATCCCTCCAGGGACGCCATCTGTTCAGATTTTACCTTCTCTGAAAATCTTTAGCCTCTTAGCCATCATTCTGTATCATCGGCAATGAGACTTACTTAATTCACGCATTATAAAAATAATGAACAAAATGTGCATTAGATTGGTCTATCCGTATAGACAATGGTCAGGTTATCTGAGAGAATAATGTGAGGCAAAACAGCAGAACGGTAATTGTATGAGTGTCACCAGACTTCTTATAGTTGAAGATGAAGCGCTATTCAGGGATATGTTAAAACGAACGCTATCCCTTGAGCCGGGATTTGAGGTTGTGGCTGTTGCAGAGGATGGAGAGAACGGTGTTCGCCTTGCTCTGGAGAAGAAGCCTGATGTAGTTCTCATGGACATAGAACTGCCGGGAGAAATAGACGGCATCGAGGCTGCCACGGCGATCAAAGAAAAACTGCCCGATACAGGGATAGTTATTCTCTCGGTACATGCAGACAGACGTTACGTGACCAGTTTGCCTCTCGATGACAGCAAAGGGTGGGCATATTTGCTCAAGCAGACAGCCCCTGATCTATCAACAGTTATCCGCGCAATCGAAGGCAGCAGAACAGGGATGCTGGTGCTTGACCCGGAAATGCTTAAATACCTCAGGCCGCGGGAAGGCTCCGCCCTTTCCAGATTAACGCCAAGACAGCAGGAAGTATTGCAGCTTATCGCACAGGGCTATAATAACGCTTCGATCGCGGAAAAGCTGACGTTATCAGAGAAGTCGGTTGAAACATATATTAACATTATCTATCAGGAATTGAGCCTTTCCAATGAACCTGACATCCATGCCAGGGTAAAAGCAACTCTCCTCTACTTGCATGAATCGCAGCAAAACCGCTAGTCCTATGATGCCACATCAGACTAGCATGATAGTATAACTAGCATTAAAAAGCTAGAATAAAACAAGATATATATAGTACCTTCACGAGTTTTTTTATGTACAGGGTAGTTGTTGCAGACGATGAAATTGAATTTCGTGCCTGGCTGCGCGCACTACTAAGCAGTTGTGATGACTTTCAGGTTGTGGGAGAGGCATGCACCGGCGAAGAGACGCTCTCACTTGTAAAAAAGCTCAATCCCGATCTTGTTATAGCAGACCTTTACATGCCTGAACCTGATGGTCTGGAGATAGCGCGCTTCATACAGGAGCACTATCCTGAAATGAAAGCGATCCTGGTCAGTGCGCATAGAGAGCGCATATGCGAGAAACTGGCTCGAGATGAGGGAGCACTTGCGTTTATTCCGAAAGCTGGTCTCTCTCTTGGAGAGCTTCGTCATGTGCTTGAGAGTTAAGCGGAATGGTAGCCATAACCGCAGTACCATGGTCAGGCATGCTTTCGATCATACATTGTCCTCCTGCCACTTCCGCATAGTCATTGATTGTGGATATTCCCATTCCATCTGATACAGCGTCCTTATCGAAGCCTTTTCCGTTATCTTCAATAACTAACGATATTTCCCGATTTTGAGAAGAGGTAAGTTTTATCATCACTAAAGTAGCATGTGAATGTTTAACCACGTTGGTGAGAGCTTCTTCCACGATACGATACGCAGACAACCTTGCCAGTTCCGGTATATACTTCCGATTCGCTTTCTCAGCTTCAATCAGTGTATTATCAAGAATCAAGTCAACCTTTACAATCATCTCAAACTGGTCGGCCAGCGACTGCAGCGCAGGAATCAGGCCGCGACGTAAAATAGACGGATAAAGCCTGTGGCTGATGGAACGGATATCATCATCGAGAATGGCCTTCAATTTTTCATTGATATTACGTAGTTCAGCAATAATTTCCGGTTGTTGGATGGACGTTTCCATTTGAGTTAACCTGTGTGATATCACGATCAGTCTATTCTGGACCGCTCCGTGCAGTTGGTGAGCAATCTCTTTCCGCAGCGACTCCTGAGCATTGACGATGCGCCTTCTGGATCGTTTTAGTTCTTCTGCTCTGGCAAGCGTTGCCGCTTCTTCAATATGAAGGTCTTCTTCCCGCTTTCGCTCGGTGATATCCCTCGAACTCACGACCAACCCGGTAACAGACCCATTAGATTCAAAAAAAGGGAAATACATCACATCGAGATACCGTACTCCTATGCCCGGAAGGTCCAACCATGTCTGATAACGTACATGTTTGCCTTCCAGACAGGCATCGAGGTATCCCTTTGTTTTTCTGAAGAAGGTTTCCAGCCCAAAAACATCGGCAACGGTATGTCCAATAACTTTGTCGCGTGGAAGATTATGGGCTTTTAAATAACTCTCATTGGCGGCTAAATATATGTAATTTTTATCTATAAAGGCCAGCCTGTCCTCAGAAACAGATACTATGCGCTCATACATACGCAAAGCATCCCGTACCGATTCCTGCTCTGACTCAGATCTGTTAAGGTCAGCGATGCGCTGCTGAAGTTCCTCCAGTTTTTGCACAATTTCTTTTCGTATACGTACAATATCTTCCAATTGACCGTCCTTCTGCAATATGAATATGAATATGTTTCCGGGGTGAATAGCTGTATTATATGTCAACGTGTATCACATAAACAATAAGTCGCTACTAATGAGAGGTAGACTATGCTATATTGACAATACCAAATTGGTATAAATATAATTCGAATTAATACTATGGAGGTGGTCCCATGCCGTTAACACGAAATATTTACGGGCCTCTTTTTCGTTTAATTACCGGGCTTATCATATTAGCTGTTATTAACTGGATCCTCACCAGTATACCTATGGTAAAGGCATTATCTATACCGGGGCTTCCCATAACCATAGCGGCAATCATATCCGTTATAGTCGGCATTATCATGATAGTGATTCTTCTCAATTTCAGCCGTGATGTTGCACCGGCAATGAAGCATACCTGGCCTGCTATGCCTGAAACCGGAAGCATCATATCATCCGGTGTAACGTTGGGGATAATTATAGTTGCTTATCTAATGTTCGATGATTTTTTCAGGCCAATTATTGCCAATTACTGGTGGCTGTATATTCTCGTATTTCTGGTGCTGGCCATTTATCCTACCACCATCCTCGTGATATCGCTTTATCGGGTGAGCGGACATCTGGCCGATATGGTTACGGTAAAGGTCGCCCAGGATAGAGGAGAGCTGCGTAAATGTACTGTATGCGGCGAACTTGTTCCTGCGAATGCCAAATACTGTCCTAACTGCAGCTCTTATCTGGTCGTTCAACAGTTGCAGCCGGTAAGGTGCGCAAAATGCGGGGCTGAGAATACACCCGCAGCCAACTTTTGTATGATATGCGCTGCTCCGCTTAAAGGACGTGAACTGGTAATATATGAAGCTGATAATGAAGAGGAATATGAAATACTGTAGTGGATTTTTTATAATCTCACAGGGTGGATGATATGCCTGACATTGCAAAACAAGTATATAACTATCTGGTGGACCAT
>CAZFIM010000111.1:2338-5026 GCA_964519615.1 uncultured Dehalococcoidales bacterium | reverse complement strand
TGAACCTTACTGGGGTCAGACGCTTGTTAAAGGCCCCGATATCTGGGAAGCCGTAAAAACAGGTGTTGTGGATATGGGCTGGTGTTTCCATAACTACTGGCCGGGGATGACGGAACTGGCCAACAGCATTAGTCTGCCCGGTCTGCCTTTCCCTAACTGCGAAACTGTTGGGGCTGTAATCTATCAGATTTATCAGGAGTTTCCTTCAGTTCAGGCGGAGTTTGCCGATTGTCATGTGCTTACTCCGTGGGGCGATGGATATCAGGCAATGATTACCACTAAAAAGCAGATAAAAGCATTAAATGACTTTAAAGGTTTGAAACTGCGGACGTCAGGTACAAATCCTACGGAAATGCTGAAAGCTCTCGGCGCTTCTCCTATGATGTGCCCTATGCCCGATTCCTATCTTAACCTTGAAAAAGGCACGATTGAAGGTATGACCGCCGGACATGAGGCGAATCTGTCATTCAAACTGTATGAAGTAACCAAATATCAGACCTTCGGCCCGTTCGGGTTTTACTTCTTCACCTATTCTATGAACCATGACACATGGAATAGCCTGCCCGCCGATATTCAGCAGGCAATCACCGGTGTTTGCACCGTAGAAAATGCCAAGATGCTGAGCAAAGGGTGGGGCGATGCGCCGCTGAGCGCGCTTAATGAAGCAATCAAGGCCGGCGGCCATGATGTGACCCAATTCACTCTGCCGGATGCAGAGGTACAAAAGCTTTCCGAGTTGAGCAAGCCTATACAGGATGCATGGGTAAAGAAGATGAGCGATGCCGGCCATCCGGAAGCCCAGCAGATACTGGACAGAATCAAAGAGCTCATTGCTCAAGCGAAATAAAAAAATAAATAGTAACGGGTAATAATATGATAACCAGGATAGCCAGATCGGTAAACCGCGGATTGGAAACTGCCAGTGTAATATTGCACAGGATTGGCAACGTCGTATTGATGATTATGATGCTGCTGACAGCAGCGGATGTTATTCTACGCTTGTTCAGGCATCCTATTCTGGGAACATTCGATATGACGGAATATATGATGGCTATCCTGGTTTCATTTGGCCTTGCTTACTGTTCAATACACAAAGGTCATGTAAGTGTTGATTTTGTAATGAGGCATCTACCGAACCGCGTTCAGGATATCATAGGTATCATCACTACCCTTATCAGTTGTATATTGATAGCTATTATGGCCTATTGGAGCTGGCTGCAAACGCTTACACAGCATGGCACAATGATAACGTCATCGGTATTGCCTATTCCTCAATATCCCTTCGTATTCGCTGTGGCGCTCGGTCTTTTATTGCTTGCCCTGGTACTCTTTGCTGAGTTTATCAAGAAAATTGCACACTTTGTAGGTTATCAACAGGAACAGGATACTATGCTTGAGGTGACGTACTAATGGAGCCGGTTACAATTGGACTTATCGGGATAGGTATACTTTTCATTGTACTTATGCTGCGCATCCCCATAGGGTTTGGCATGGCGCTGGTAGGGTTTGTGGGATTCTGGTATTTGACTAACTTCGATGCTGCAGTTTCTATGATTAAGCTTGTCCCTTTTCGGACGTTTTCCTCATATGATCTGAGCGTTATCCCCCTGTTTGTACTCATGGGCGAGCTCTGTTTTTTCTCGGGCTTGAGCAAAGCTCTTTACGATACGGTGCATAATTGGCTCGGGCATCTGCCGGGCGGTCTGGCTATGGCCACAGTCGGTGCCTGTGCGGGTTTTGCCGCCATCAGCGGCTCCAGTATGGCAACTGCGGCAACCATGGGCACCGTTGCTCTGCCGGAGATGAAAAGATATAAATACGATGATTCACTGGCAACGGGTTGTGTTGCCGCCGGAGGTACTATCGGAATCCTTATTCCTCCCAGCGTTATTATGATCGTATACGGTGTCATTACCGAACAGTCCATAGGCAAGCTCTTTCTTGCCGGATTTCTCCCCGGCATATTGCAGGCGATCCTCTATATGATTGTCATCTTTATTATCTGTACCAAGAATCCACTGGCGGGGCCGCGAGGACCTCAAACCACTTTCAGGGAAAAAATCGTATCGCTAAAAGAAACATGGGTTGTCGCTTTTCTCTTTATTCTGGTAATTGGCGGCATCTACGGCGGGATATTCAGCCCCACGGAAGCAGCCGGTGTGGGAGCTTTCGGGGCGTTTGTGTTTGCACTTATCAGAAGGCGCCTGTCATGGAGATCACTGACGGAAAGCCTCAGTGTAACGGGAAAAACGACCGCTATGATTTTTACCGTTATTTTGGGCGCCATGATACTGGGTTATTTCCTGGCAAAAAGCCGGTTACCCTTTGAGCTTGCCACCATGATTGCGGCTCTGCCTATCAGCGATACTGCCATTCTGGTTTTGGTCCTATTTATTTACCTGGCCCTTGGATGCATCATGGATTCCATGGCTATCGTTTTGCTGATTACTCCCATCTTCTTTCCTCTTATCAATGCACTTGGCTTTGACCCCATTCTATTCGGCATATTGGTGACAAGAGTGACAGAAATAGGCTTGATCACCCCGCCGGTAGGCTTGAACGTATATGTTATTGCCGGCATTGCCAAGGACGTGCCTATGAATACTATATTTAAAGGGATCGGGACCTTTCTTATCGCTGATATTGTACATATAGCGATGCTGGCGGCGATACCTGCTATAAGCCTTT
>CAZFIM010000111.1:0-2328 GCA_964519615.1 uncultured Dehalococcoidales bacterium | reverse complement strand
CCTGCCCACGCTCATGCATTGATAATTGAGCTTTATCTTTGTTACCGGTCTGAGCATTGGGAATAAATCGTTGCTCGTTGTTCTGTTGCCGTTTTATTGTCACGGGAGCGGGAAGACGGTTATCTCCCCCTTCTTTTTTACTGCTTAATGCGGTAGATAACCTTGTAGATAAAACCGGTTACCCGAATAGCTGCGCTATTTCCGGCTTTATTGGGTTTTGCATGCTGTGCTTTGAATAAAGCTCATGCAAGACAGTATTTTGCCATGACGGTAAAGCTATAACAGGCGTCTTAAACCGCCTTAACCGCCAATTGCCCTATTACATTATAGATATTACAAGAACGCCACGCTTCCCCTCCCTTGCAGTATTCGTTGTTTTATAATGGTTCGGAAACCGGCTGGGCGACTGTTAGAGATGAATGGGCTATAGTATGAACGATGTGACGATTTATGATCTGCTTGCTGTTCCCGCTGCATATTTGCTGGGAGCGGTCCCCTTTTCCTTTATTCTGGGCAGATTGGCGGGAAAAACAGATTTGCGCTTGGAAGGAGACGGCCACGTCAGCGCCACAGCCGTCTACAGGCTGCTGGGATTAAACTATTTTCTTGTGGCGGTTATCCTGGATGTTGGCAAGGGTGCACTCGCTGTTTTTATAGCCTGGCTTATTTCAGACTGGCAGGTAGTGATACTGGCGGCAGGCTTTGCCGCTGTCGCCGGTCATTGCTGGTCCGTGTATATCCGCTTCAAGGGGGGGCTGGGAGCCACGGTAATCTACGGTGTACTCGCCTCTCTGGCCATAGACCCCTTCCTGATCGCCGGGGCTACCGGCGGCCTTATATTTTATTTCATTCGTAAATCTACTCTGGGTACTGTGATAATCATTGTACTTCTCTCGCTGGTGCTCCTTATCTGCGGCAAAGACCTGCTCATGATTCTCTTCCCCTACAGTCTGCTGGGGCTGCAGTTTATCAAACGCTGGCAGATAACAAGGAGAAAGAGCTCGCCTGAGTACACTATGGACTTTACCAAAGATTTTAAAAGAAAGTAATATAAGTACTTGTTTGCATATGATACGGAACTGGAAAGCGGCCGAGAGTTACCCTCAATTTTTCTTATACGTCTTAATATGTTACAAGTATAGTAGTAGCCATGACAAAGGGTATATATCTTGTTGTTGGTCTTTATAAGCTAAGGGAAACAGTATAAGCATGGGGAATACCAGATATAACGGCAAATCACAGTACGGGAAGCCGCTTTACGATATATCACTGTCGCGACGCCAGTTTATCCGCCGTCTGACAGCTTTAGGTATGGGAGCGGCCGCCGCCGGCGGTATTTTCTCTCTTCTCTCTTGTGTCCGGCCTGATTCAGAAAGGTTTAACACTCAAAAGCAGCCCGGCTCTGCACCGCTGTCTTTGCCGGACGATGCTTCCCTTCTTGCTGATAGCCATATTGTGGTTGCCCGCGGCCAGAATACGGCCGGGCTGGTGGAGGCCGCTCTGAAACCTCTGGGAGGGATCGGGCGTTTTGTTCGGACGGGTGACGATGTAATCGTCAAACCCAATATTTGCGTCGCTTATCATTCCTTTGAATATGCGGCAACTACAAATCCTGAAGTTGTGGCTGCGCTGGTGCGCCTCAGTCTGGAAGCAGGCGCAAAGAGGGTGAGAGTGATGGACTTGCCTTTCGGCGGAACCGCCGAACAGGCCTATGAGCGCAGCGGTATCGGGGAGGCGGTACAGGCAGTGGGGGGTGTGATGGAGGTCATGAGCCCCCTTAAATTCAGGATGGTTGATATTCCTGAAGGTCTGGATATCAAGAGCTGGCCCGTGTACAGCGACGTACTTGATGCCGATGTACTTATTAATGTACCCGTTGCCAAGCATCATAGTCTGGGCAGGCTTACACTTGGTATGAAGAACCTTATGGGTGTCATAGAAAAACGCAATCAGTTCCATTTCAACCTCGGCCAGCGCATTGCAGATCTGACTAGCCTGCTTCGCCCTGAACTCACGGTCATCGATGCCGTACGTATTCTCACGAACCACGGCCCGACAGGAGGAGACCTAGATGATGTAAAGATTCTTAATACCGTTATAGCCGGTACCGATATTGTTGCAGCGGACTCCTATGCCGCCACACTTTTCGGGCTTAGCGGTGCTGATATTCCCGCTATTCGCGCCGGCGCAGCTATGGGGCTCGGCATTATGGATATTGATGCGGTTAAGATAGAGGAGGTTGCCGTTTAGGCCGATAATACACCATGACCACACGCAGAAGTCCGAAAAATAGTAATAGATCAGCAGCCGTCTGGCGAAAGATACGAC
>CAZFIM010000110.1:0-5055 GCA_964519615.1 uncultured Dehalococcoidales bacterium | reverse complement strand
CCAAACTCTGTTCTTAAAGTACTATGCGCAAGAATTTAGGACGTTACATATAGAATACTCTATGTGTCGGCTAAAGCCAGAATAAGCAGAAAACAGATCACTGAACAAAAAGAAGTTCGTTAAGCTTATCCCGAATATCAGCCGCTATCACGGTAAGGTAATAGTTCTCGCGTTTAATAGCCTCATCAGCATTGCTTTTATTGATTGCTCTATACGCATTTACTACGGTTCTAAGCTGGTCAAGCAATCCCATATAGATCATGTTGATATCCCACATCGGCTTTTGACTGGCCCACCACATTTGACAGCTATGTTCAGCCTTATCAAGCAATTTACGTGCAATGGCTGCATAATGCTTGCTTTCGGCATTATCGGCATATTTTAGCGATGCATATACCAACTTAATACAGATCCGTAAATGCTCCCATTGAAGCTTGTGTATTTCATTATTCTTATCAAACCAGAGAGGATAGGGATTAACTGCTTGCAGGTCCTCAGTAGTTGTACTCCATGATGAAGCGCGCGGTTCAACAGGTCTTTCGTTATTAAAAAGCTCGATGAGTTCACTTATAGTGACCATTTTTATCTGATTTTGAATATCTTCCGTCTTCAACAGATTTTCATGTGTATCAGCCAGTACTCTTTTTTGATGTATCTCATTGGAGGTCTTAATCAGGGATTCAAGTTCATCATAAACCTCCGCAAGAAAAACCTTTTCCCACCCCTGGATATGATGACCGAAGGTTTCAGCGTCCATAGCTGTTACAACATAAATATTTTCTTTTTTACCTTTCCACTGCGCCAGATGGGTTATAAAACCTCTGGCATCAATATTTTGAAAACTAATCTGGTTGCTCAATACATCATCCCTGAAGAACACGCAGAGCTGATCACTATCATTATCAAGCCTATAAATAAAATCCATAGGCCATTCCGCATTGCATGCGATGCCGCTCAGAATTATCCATTTATATCCTGCGTCAGCTATCTGAGGAACAATATCCCTGCTATAGCACATTTCGGGAGGGAAAAAACCTTTAGGCTGATAGATATTCCCGAACAATTTACGGTTCATACTGGTGTTAAGCCGTATCTGGCGTTCAACTTCTTTAAGCGGCAGTAAAGGAAGAATAGCATGGTACACCGCACTACCTGTAAACTCGATTTGGCCCTTTTCAGCCAGAAGACGGTAACCATCTATAATATCTGTATGCCCGCAATCAGAGAGCATTTCAGTGAGAACGCCATTGAAATTGAGAGTCGCCCTGGCATACTGAAAATCAGTAAAGACTTTAAGAAGAGGACGATATGACTCACTGCAAATTTTTTTTAGCATTGATGGAGATTGGGTAGGCGGTTGATAAAAGTGAAGCAGCTGTGCCCAGTAGATCATGCATTATTCCCTCGCTAATTTATTACTATCAACAATTGTATCATCTGGCAAAATCATCTTAAAGCAATGACGAACAATCGTAAAGTGAAATAATTCCAATATAATAAATGTGACTGTAGAGTACACATTAGAAACCAAACCTATTATAATTTGTACCAAACGGGAGTTCCAGCAGCAGCGATAGTAATTCCATTATTACTAATGAAAACCACAGTGCCATCAAAAGAGAAATAACTATGCGCAAACCTGGCGATAAGATATATCGGCCGCCCGGATACGGTCCAAAAACATGGCATATGCTTATCCCCGGGATGCCACGACCAAAAACAGGGCCTCTCTCCTCACTTCTACTGGTATATGGTTTTATCGGGTTAATACTACTGGGAACATTTTTGCTTATCCTACCTATATCAAATAAAACAGGGCAGATTACTTTCCCGATTGACGCCCTCTTCACGGCGACTTCGGCCGTATGTGTTACCGGACTGGTGGTGGTTGATACCGCTGATTACTGGAGTAAATTCGGACAAGCTGTTATTCTCATCCTCATCCAACTGGGCGGATTCGGTTTCATGACCAGCGCTACTTTATTCCTTCAGGCTTTCAGGCGAAAAATCGGCTTAAGAGAAAGACTGCTCATCAAGGAATCAATGGGGTTGACGAGGCTGGGCGGTGTGATCAGAATTGTAAGAAGAATGGCATTGTATACCATTATCGTCGAAGTTATTGGAGTACTATTACTCTACATTTACTTCTCAGGAGTATATCCTGCCGGTAAAGCGATCTGGACCTCAATATTTCATTCTATTTCCGCTTTCAATAATGCGGGGTTCGATCTTTTCGGGAATTACAGCAGTTTATCTGATTTCTACAACGCACCGCTGGTTATCCTGGTAATTGCAGCCTTGATAATACTGGGAGGGATAAGCTTCGTATTGATAGACGATGTAATTCAAAATAGGCGGTGGATAAGATTATCTTTAGACAGCAAGTTGATATTGACAACTACGGTTTCGCTATTGGCTCTTGGCATGCTGATTATCCTTTTCACTGAATTTTATGATCCCGGTACCCTGGGCTCAATGGTATTAAATGACAAATTACTTAATGCCTTTTTTCTCTCTGTAACTGCCAGAACTGCAGGATTTAGCACTTTTAATTTAGCCAGTCTCACTGATTATGCTCTCCTTTTTCTTATATTTCTCATGTTTATAGGTGGAGCGTCAGGTTCCACTGCAGGCGGTATTAAAGTCAACACACTGGGTTTGCTTGTCGCCACAATTTGGAGCCAGCTTAGAGGAAAAGAGCATGCAGGTATTTTCGGCAGAGAATTTCATGTTCAGCAGGTATACAGAGCACTTGCTATAATTATGATATCCATAGGACTAATAGGTCTGGTATTGTTTATTCTCACCATTACAGAGAAATATGATTTTCTTAGCCTCTTCTTTGAAACTGTTTCTGCTTTTGGGACAGTGGGACTGACAACCGGTATTACTCCAGGGCTTTCGCTAATAGGGCATATCATGATTATTCTTACAATGTTTACGGGCAGGCTGGGGCCTCTGGCTCTTGCTCTTGCTCTTACGCAAACACAGAAACCTGCAACATATCAATACCCTGAAGAATCAATTAGAATCGGTTGATACAAGGAGAAAATACTATGAAAAGGCAAATTGTTGTTATCGGGCTTGGACGATTCGGCATAAGTCTGGCCAGTACTTTATCGTTTGTCGGCCATGATGTGCTGGCTATAGAAAAAGATGAAGATATCGTGCAAAAGATTGCGCCTCAGGTTACACATGCAGTCCAGGCAGATGCCACTGATGAATCTGTTCTAAAAGAATTGGGTATTAATAATTTCGAAATTGCTATTGTGGCTATTGGTTCCGAGATAGAAAGCAGCGTTCTGGCTACTATTTTACTCAAGAAACTCGGCATTAAACGCGTTATCGCCAGAGCAAACGATAACCTCCATGGAACAATTCTGGAAAAAATAGGGGCTGACAGCGTTGTATATCCGGAACATGAGATGGGAATCCGCATAGCTCATCGTGTATCTCTTGTAGATATCTCCGATTATATGACTATTGTGCCCGGCTATGGAATCGCCAAGTTACGGGCATTACCCGGTATGGTCGATAAAAGCCTTGCTGAAATAGGATTCGGACAAGGTGGCAAATGGGATATCGCCACCCTTCTATTGCAGCGGGAAAAAGAGGTGATTGTTAATCCGGGACAACGTGAAGTTATCAAGACCAATGACAACATAATTATATCGGGCAGCGATGAGAAATTGGCAAGGATGCTGGCAGAAGTGGAAACGAACTCAAAGGAGAAACAGTAGATTTTTCTGTTGTAGAATACATGTCAAACAGCACCACATGATAGTAAATTGGTACCGCACATGACAACAAACCAGAGCATTACTGACGACTTTTCAACATGGCCTTTGTATACAACTCATCATACCCGTCCATGGAATTGCCCCATGAATGATCTGTTTGCATAACCCGTTTTATCAGCGCTCCCCACGCCCGGTGATTGCGATATGCGAAAAGCGTACGTTTTAATGTTTCAAGGAGATCACCGCTGCTGTAGCTGTTAAAAATAAAGCCCAAACCCGTTGTCAGGTCAGGGGAACAGTCCGTTACAGTATCTGCCAGCCCCCCGGTTAACCTTACCACCGGTACAGCCCCATATCTCATAGCAATAAGATGAGACAGACCGCAAGGTTCATATCTTGACGGAGCCAGATAAATATCGCAACCGGCATATATTCTTTGAGCAAGGTTGAAATCCTGTATAATTGATATTGCTACTTTTTCCGGATATGCCTGTTTTAAATCATACATAGCCTGCTCATATTGTGTCTCTCCTGTCCCTTGAACAACGAAACGTATCTCCTCTTCAGCTAATAGAGCTTTCATTGCTTCAACAAGAATATCGATTCCTTTTTGATAGACCAGACGTACAGCAAGTCCGAATACAGGTATATCTGGATTGCCGCTCAAACCAAACTCATTAAGTAAGGCATTTTTATTTGCTGCTTTTTTCTCTATCGATTCATCATCATACGGCTGTGCAATACGGATATCAGCAGCAGGATTAAATTCATTATAGTCAATTCCGTTTAGAATCCCGTAAAGACAATCTTTTCTGGTATCTATTAATCCCTCAAGTCCCACGCCGTATTCAGAAGTGAGAATTTCTTTCGCATAAGTAGGACTAACAGTTGACAGGACATCGGCGTTGTGTATCCCTATCCCCGTCATACTAAAAGAATTTCTGTAAAAATACATATCGGGTGGAGGCAGGTAATTCAGCAGAGCCGAATGTTGTGCATACCACTCATCAAACCAGCCTTGATAACCGAGATTATGAATGGTAAAAATAGATGCAACCGGTTCTTCAAATTCCCCTCGCATGCGGCTGGTTTTTAACAATGCCGGGATAATCCCTGTATGCCAATCATGGCAGTGAAATACATCCGGCTGCCATCTCGTTATTTTTGGAACTTCCATACTCGCAAGCGAGAATAAAAGGAACCTGTCCAGATCATCATGTTCCCCGTAGACATTATCCCTGTTGAAATAATCCACATTCGCAACAAGGTAAACCGGGATTCCATTATGCAGATTTATCTCGCTGATCCGTGAGTG
>CAZFIM010000109.1:0-5144 GCA_964519615.1 uncultured Dehalococcoidales bacterium | reverse complement strand
GCATATGCGCCCGCTTGACCGGTGGTAATCAGGAATGGCCAGTCGCTTGATTGCAAGAGGAGTAATTCCCGAGCTGCCTGGTTGAGAATAGCTGCTCTATCCTGTGTGGCATCAGGATAACGCTTAACCAATTCTTCCATTTGACATTCCGCTTCATGAATCACAGGCCACATCCATTCCGTATCGGAATTCATCCATGTAAAATGATTCCCTGCCTGTCCCCATGAGCCTTCACGCAGTGCAAGCACATCTTCAGGAGGATTATTGTGAATATATTCAGTAGCAGTAGTGAGATCTACCACTTCACTTTTTGACAGCTTTTTTAATACTTCTCCCAGCCAGGCAACGCCTTCGAACCACCAGTGTCCAAAAAGCTCTGTATCATAAGCGGCCGCGACTATTCCGTATCTATGATGTTGATCAGCGAATTCTGAGATGATCGTATCTACCAGCCTCGCATAGTGGCTGCTGTGCTCATTGACTTTATTGACTGCCCAGTCCGGATGATAAAGGTCTTTAAACGCTAAATCAAGTTTAGCTCCGGTAACACGCCAGTATTGCAGTCCTGATTGGCCGTCTTTCTTATGAAATTCCCGGTAGTCGAAGTCGCCCGGGTAACCCCAATCAGCAGACCATACCTGCATACCCGTACGATTGTTTCTTCCCAAAACAGCCACGTCTGTTGACTGGACCCAATACGGCAAAAAAGTGGTTCTCATTGTAGGTTCCTGATATCCCACGATAGAGACAACATATCTTTTGGGAATATTTCCATATGGGCCGATTATACTTCCAGTAGTTTTACCGACAGGTTCTCCTCCTTCGATAGTATGTGTTTCACTGAAGAAGAGCTGAATATCGAGCTCTGCCAAAAAACGTTCAAGTCCAGGTTTTATATAATTGCGGCCTTTATATGAGCGATAATATGCGGGCCGATAAGCGCATTCCGGAAGCCAGATTGCTTTAGGTTTTTTACCGAAGTGACGCACATAGGAGTCAATACCTGTTTTTATCTGACCGTATATTGAACTATCGCGTTCTAGAAGAGGAAGATAGCCATGAGTGGCGGCGCTGGTGAGGATTTCTATATAACCATTGTCTTGCAGATATTTGAATGCACCTACAAGATTTTTATGGAATAGCCTATCTAAACTCGATAGAATAGTCTCATAATAGGTTTTATAAAAACATGCCAGATAACTTAAATGCGGCTGATTGTTACCGCTAAAACGTTTGATATCAATTTCGGCTCTATTTATTTTATCTTTAACAAAAAGGCAGAAGTGATCAATAATGTGTTTATCTGCAAGCTGCTCCACCAGTACTGGTGTAATCCCTATTGTAAGTTTGAACTGATAACCTCTTTCAGCCAGATCATATAGCGTAGCAAGCAGAGGAATGTAACTTTCTGATATTGCTTCATGAAGCCATTCTTCCCCATGCGGCCAATTGCCTGCCTTGCGGCAGTAGGGCAAATGGCTGTGTAATATAAAGGTGAAAGCACCTTTTTTCATTGCGTAACCTCCTTACGTAAGTAAGAAGCAAAGAGCGCATTATTGATATAATTGTTGTCTGTAGTCCGATTATTCAACTTTAGCCAAAGCACTAAATACCTCTTCCCCGGAAAGTCCTATATTATTTTATCTGTTCTAGAGAGCAGATAACAGATGGCAATATGTGTAAAAGATTAATCTCCTTGTGCATCATCTTGATTAATGTTTTGTGTAATAATTTGTGTAGACTTCTTAGCAGTGTTCCCAGGAATAAGATAATGATAGAAATAGGTGAAGAGAACACAAGCAGGTTAAATGTATCAGGAAAGAAAAAGTTATTAAAGTACTATTAATGTGAATTATTTCCGGTAGAATATACAATATAAAAAGAACACTGATTGATAGTATGGTTAATCAAAGACAGGATAATTGGTAAATTCAATAGGCATCCGGAATTATATACGGATGGTCAATAATGGCAGATAGAAAATGTGTTCCCATTATATATAACTTATTTCCACGCCTTGCCGGGACAATGCACCGATGGATTGAGCATGTAATAAATGCACAAGAGATGGGATTCAACTGGGTATATATCAATCCTGTTCACTATCCCGGGTTTTCAGGCAGTCTGTATGCAGTAAAAGACTATTATTCTTTAAACCCGGTCTTTCTTAAGGAGAGGTCTTCCGATGGCGGAATGAAAGAATTACGGCAGGCACTGGTTGATATTACCAATGTCGGGCTCTGGCCTATTATGGATCTGAGTATTAATCATACTGCCCGGGACTCAATACTGGTTCATAAACATCCTGAGTGGTACCTTCATGATGAAAAAGGGGATATTATAAGTCCTTTTGCTCGTGATCCGGATAATATCGATGGAATAACAGTTTGGGGCGATCTGGCGGAGGTAGATAATGAGCATTCCGCTGATAAAAGTGGGCTCTGGTCATATTGGGCAGAACTGCTGCGTTATTATATAGGCATGGGGTTTAAAGGCTTCAGGTGTGACGCTGCATATAAAGTACCTTCCGATTTATGGCGCTATCTGATAAGCGAAGCTTTGGAACTGGAGGATGGTATAGTATTTTTTGCGGAAACGCTGGGATGTGCGAAAGAAGAAGCTCTGGCATTAAAAGATGCAGGATTTCACTATTTTTTTAATAGTTCCAAATGGTGGGATTTTGAGCAGCCCTGGTGCCTTGAACAGCATGCGCTGTTCGGTAGAATAGCGCCTTCAATATCTTTTCCTGAGACGCATGATACTACTCGTCTGGCTGAGGATACTGATGGGAATATCGATATACAGCGGCAGCGCTATATATTTGCCGCGGCATTTTCTGCTGGCGTAATGATGCCCATAGGATATGAATACGGTTTTCGTAAAAAACTGGATGTCGTACGTACGTCTGAGGCAGATTGGGAGAATTCCCACTTTGATCTTCGGGCGTTCATATGTAGTGTGAATGACTTAAAACAAGAAGAAAAAATATTACAGGGTGAAGGTACGATAAAACTTATAACACAGAATTCTGATTCCATTGTATTAAAAAGAACAAGCGAATGTGCTCCGGGGATAGGGATGCTTATAGCTGTGAATAAAAAAGCGGAAAAGCGGACGCCAGTTTCACTAAATATTGCTGATAGCGCAAATGGTCAATCATATATTTATAGAATTGAAGATGAAAAATTCTCCGTATCAAATTTCTCTAATCCTGACGGAATGATTATGTTAAAGCCAGCAGAAATAGTTTTTATTAAATATAATTTGTAGCTCATTATGAGAAGTAGATTGCCGGAGTGTATAGGCGATGAATATTCGAAAAAGCGGTGTATTGCTCCACCCCACTTCTTTACCCGGACGGTACGGAATTGGTGATTTGGGCAAGCAAGCATATGAATTCATTGATTTTCTTTTCGAGACCGGGCAAAAGCTGTGGCAGGTGTTGCCACTGCATCCTGCAGGATACGGAAATTCACCCTACCAATGCTTTTCAGTATATGCAGGAAATCCTTTGCTAATCAGTCCTGATATGCTTCGTGAAGAGGGATTCCTATCGGCCGCTGACGTTAAAGGATTTCCTTTTCTACCTGCGGAAAGTATTGACTATGATGCCGTTGCCAGATATAAAATTCCGCTATTGCGCAAGGCCTTTCTCGTATTTGAGAATGAAAGCAGTTCTGAATATAGAAGACAATTCGATGCTTTTTGTGAGCAGAGAAATAAATGGCTTAATACGTATTCACTGTTTATGGCCTTGAAGAATAATAACAATGGTGCACCCTGGTACGCATGGGATAAAGGTTTGAGGGAGAATCAGTATGATGAAATCCTTAGATGGAGCGACCAGCATTCCAGGGAAATACTCTACCATAAATATACGCAATACCAGTTTTTCAAGCAATGGAGCATGCTGAAGAAATACTGCTATGACCATAGCATAAAGATAATAGGTGATGTTCCCATATTTGTTGCTCTTGACAGCGCATCCGTTTGGGCATATCCGGATATGTTTTATCTGGATTACACCTGTCAGCCAACAGTAGTCGCAGGAGTCCCTCCTGACTATTTTTCTAAAACCGGGCAGAGGTGGGGTAACCCGTTATATCGATGGAAAGTGATTGCTCAAAGCGGATATGTATGGTGGATAGAGCGTTTTAGAGCAGTACGTGAAATAGTAGACATAATGCGAATAGACCATTTTCGAGGGTTTGAAAAGTATTGGGAAATACCGGCTGATTGTTCGACAGCGATAGATGGACGCTGGGTAAAAGGTCCGGGAATAGCTTTGTTTTCAGCGGTAGAGAAAGAGCTGGGGAAATTGTCTGTTATTGCTGAGGACCTTGGTGTTATTACTGCGGAAGTTAAAAGATTAAGAGAGCGACTGGGATATCCCGGAATGAAAGTACTGCAGTTTGCTTTCAGAAATGACACGGAATCTAATGAGTATAAACCGCATAACTATGAAAAAAATTGTGTGGTATATACGGGCACGCATGACAATGATTCCGTAATTGGATGGTTCAATAATTTCAATAATGTGACGGCAACACAAACAAAGAGTGATTGGCTGCAGGAGCGTAATAATGTTTTGCTGTATACCGGAACGGATGGCAATAATATCAACTGGGATTTTATTCGGCTTGCTCTAGCTTCCGTTGCAGATATTGCTATAGTACCATTACAGGATATATTGGGATTAGGAAGTAAAGCAAGGATGAATACTCCCGGTACTACTGAGGGGAACTGGTGTTGGAGGTATACCTCGGAGATGATAACAGACAGCATAACCTTCAAATTGAAACAGCTAACAACAATATACGGTAGATAAGCCGGCATCTTTTTACGACTGTGTCTTTCCAATATATGGACGGTAGCGGACTGTAAATATCTAATAAAGCGAAATAGCGCAATTATACAATAGCAAGCGTCTTATTATTCTTGTTTATCTACTATACTTATGAGTTTTTGTCCTGCTTTAGGTTTCAGCTGATTATCTATTGTGAGTACATTTATTTTGCCGCTCTCTTCAATCATAAACAACGGAATAGCGGAATTGCCGTGATGGGTTTTGAAGGCATTGTAGTCAAATTTGTCTGTTAACATTGTAGTTTTAATTACAGCCCCGGAAAGTAAAGCCGATATTA
>CAZFIM010000108.1:2270-5236 GCA_964519615.1 uncultured Dehalococcoidales bacterium | reverse complement strand
GCGTCACTTCCGCGTCCGACAGCCGTTGCATCGGCAATGGCAGCGGCATCGCTCCATGGCCCAACGGAAACGGCGCCGGCATTGGCCATTGCGTCACCGCCCCAGAAAGCATCAGCGTTGGCCATAGCGAAGGCGTCACCGTTCATTAAACCAAGCGCGCCGGCATTGGCCATTGCGTCACTTCCGCGTCCGACAGCCGTTGCATCGGCAATGGCAGCGGCATCGCTCCACGGTCCGAAGGCGATAGAGCCAGCATTGGCCATTGCATCGCCGCCCCAGAAAGCATCAGCGTTGGCCATTGAGAAGGCATCACCACCTACACCGATTGCACCTGCATTGGCGATGGCGTCACTTCTGAACCCCACAGCATTGGCAACGGCAAGCGCATTGACATCGCTCCAGGGCCCAACGGAAACGGCGCCGGCATTGGCCATAGCGTCACCGCTCCAGAAGGCATTGGAATAAGCCGCAGCGCTGGCGTCGCCGCCCATCATGGCAAGCGCACCGGCGTTGGATATAGCATCGCTCCAGGGCCCAGCCGCATCTGCATCAGCAGTGGCTATGGCGTGTGAAAAACTACCAAGAGCAAGTGCCCCGGCTCTCGCGATTACATCAGCCTGGTTCCAGACATTTACGTCAATGTACACTTCTGCTTGTGCTCCCGGCGTTCCATGCTCGACATTTTCCACATTGCCGGTTTCCTTTATGTAGCGATCTCCGCCATGATAGCCTGACGTAGCGTAATACACTCCATCCTCAACAGTTATCACATCCCCTGTACCACCCCATGCATAGGCCGGGGCAGCCGCTACCAGAACCCCGAATACGATTGCTATAATGGAAAGTAAACTTAATCCTGTTATCCTTTTCATACTCTCCTCTTTTATAGTTTATTGTTAATTTTTTCTGCCACATACCTGTCGACCTCAGGCATCGTGGTAAGAGTAACTCGTAGTAGGACTATAATTCTTTTGTTTTCTATTTTTATGCATCACCTCCTTGCGGAATAATATCGGTAGGTTGAGGGAGACTTGCCGAATAATCCGGATATGAGCCGTTCGGTCTTACCGAGGAAGCTTCCGCAGCTTCGTTCGTTTCAGCCAGGACGGCAAAATAGGTGAAATGGTTGGTTCTGGTAACCAGAGTATTTGCTACTTCCTCTCCGCTTGCTGCTACGTAACCCGCGGTCTCCATGAAGTCCCATTGGCCGGTCTGGTCGTTGAAAAAGGCTATGGTGGGCGCACTTCCTGCCGGCAATTTTTCAGGGTCATATTCAATAACCATATTCGTATCTATGCTGAAGCTTGTGCCCGCCGGCGTGAACTGGTAAGCGTTCACTACCGAGTAACCTGCCGGAGGGACAGGTGCGCCGGGACATGTGAGGTCTGCACATTCGATCGCTATAAGATCCGGGTCATCATTTGTATATGTAGGGGTACCGTCAGCATTGAGCACCTTGCAGAACATCGGTATCTCCAGGGTTACCATTCCATCATAGCTTTTCGCTGTTGCCGGCTCCATCAGACGGCCGTCAAAGGATACTCTGTATTTATACCTCCTGCCCTCCATGAAAACGGTTAAGAAGAGGACCTCGCTATCAACTGATTGGGACTGGTACATTGTATACGGGAAGGTCACCCATTGAGCATTGAGAACATACTGATTGCCGGCTTTATCATAGGCGATATGTTCCAGGTAATAGTTGCCCGGTTGGTTTGGCGTCACATTAAAGCTGGCAGTATCTGAATTGACCGTATACCAGGTATCGCCGTTGATTCTGAAATCGATGTGGTCTATTTCAGAGATTGGAATGGGGTTTTCCGGATCGGGTTGTACGTCCTGCGCAGAGAGGGTGATGTAGGCAACTCCGGTCCCGTAGTTTATCGTTTTGCTCATAGAGGGAGAAGTGCTGTCGATGCCGAATAGACCAGGCATTGTGTAGAAACAATGACATTTACAGTCTCCTTCGGATGGCATTGAGGATTCAAAGACCGCAAGTACATCAACGAGCCCTTCATAAGTGGTGTTTTCTGTCGCACCTATGACGAATTCAAATGATTTTGTTTCGTTAGTAGCCATCTCGATAAAATCAACAATATCAATGCCAAAGATGCTGTAGGCGCCATCATAAGATGTTATGTCGTTGACTGAGAATTGTCCGGGAGATGGAAGATTAACCGTACTAAAATAAGGACTGGTAATAACATAGAAGTTTCTATCGGGGTTCGAATATACTTCATAAATGCGACTGGCAGTTCCTTTGCCTGTACCGAGGTATGTCAGGGGTAGCGATAACAGCAGCTCGTTATTGGCGTTTAGTTGTTGAGATATCCAGAAGGGATCAGCTGAGATGGGGCCTATATCCCACCAGGAGTCTGTAAAGGATGTCTCGGCGTTCTGGGAGCCGTCTGTCGCACTTACGCTATAGGTATCCATGGTCCCGTTCTGGAGCTGATAACTGGTATTGATATTGCCGTTTTCATCGGCTGTTGTGCTCCACTGCGTAACATTGCCGTTAGGCTCAGTCACGCTGACCGTTACCTCTGTATTGGGTGTGAACCCTCCGCCGGTAATTGAGACGGTCTCATTGGGGCCGTAGTCATCTTTATCGGTAGCGATTGTAGCGGGAGTTGCAGGAGCGGTCGATGTAACGGTGTTTTCCTCCTCCTCATTATCTTCTTCGTTAGCGTCCTCCTCCTCTTCCTGGCCGTTCTCTTCGCCGCTATCCTCCTCATCGTTATTACCGGCTTCCTCGTCATCCGAGCCGTTATCACCGTTCTCGTCACCGCCTGAGCCCTCGTCGCCGCCTGAGCCCTCGTCACCGCCTGAGCCCTCGTCGCCGCCTGAGCCCTCGTCGCCGCCTGAGCCCTCGTCACCGCCTGAGCCCTCATCACCGCCTGAGCCCTCATCGCCGCCTGAGCCCTCGTCGCCGCCTGAGCCCTCGTCGCCGCCTGAGCCCTCGTCAC
>CAZFIM010000108.1:0-2170 GCA_964519615.1 uncultured Dehalococcoidales bacterium | reverse complement strand
CGCCTGAGCCCTCGTCACCGCCTGAGCCCTCGCCGTCTGTTCCGGTATCTGAAGAGGCTTCAGAACCACCTGAAGAGGCGGTATCATCGGCGTATACAGATGTGGCTCTCACTATGGGGACAGCGCACAGCGACATAACTATCAAAATCAGTAATACTTTCAGTACAGCAGAGGTAATTAATCTGTTTTTCATACTACACCCTCTTTGTTGCCACTTTATTCTCTTTGCCTATCGACCGCAGACATTGCTTTTTCCCCACACCGCAATTATGTATTGCTCTCTTCCACACCTCCGCATCATTACTGGTTCTACCCGCTTTATGTAGTTTCGACCTGACTGCAAATGGTTTTTCCCTTTAAGTTGATATTTCATATTAACCTGTTATCGGCAGGATTACTTGCATCGGGGCGTGTACCGTGTTTTGTTTTTTTCATCCTCTCCAGCTTCTCTCCTGCTTTTTTTACCATTAAGCCGTCCGATTGCCCGCAATAGTAAATCGAGGCAAAGTATATCTCCTCCATCACCGTGTTTTTCATCCGCCTGCGGCTAAACCTCATTCTTCCCTCTCTATATCCAACACATGTTCGCCTTCTGTAGATGGAGCATTTGTGCACGGACCGATATCCTTCTCAAAGCGCTGTGTTATGCTCTGCAAGACCTGTCAGCAAGGATGTGTCCGTCAGCCGGGGATGTTGAATGGGGAGAGTGTTGACAATATGAATAGTTTGAGAAATAATTGAAGTGGCGATGTAATATTACACACGACAGCTATAACTTCGGGACACATTGCCGGGGCGGTAGTTGCAGCTACCGCCTATTTTTTATCCTCCTTAAATCCGAATTGCTAATTATCTTGCTCCTGTAAAAACTCAATATGTGTTTTTAACTACTGCAAAATGTCGTTAAAATAATAAAACCGACCCTTCGGGCCGGTTTTGCTATTGGCTCTTCATTACCATCGCAACCATCTACGGTAATGCTTCTCTGCCTCCCCCTAATAATGATAATGCAACTATTTCAAATTTGTTTTAGAAAATGACGTGACTAGTGAACACCCTCCCAACAAAATACTCACCACTTTTGGAAAAAATTATTATGGCATTAACTTTATTATATATGAATGAAGGTGCATGTCAAGTACTTTTTTCCTCACATAAACTATATTTACCTGAATTTCGTTATAAAAAAGGGGTAGTGTATATAAATTAATATTGAACTTTCTTCTATATTGTTTGTTTTAAAAACTACTAAGTTAGATACATCTGCCCGAATTTTCATTTAATATACTGTGAAATAAATCGTAACACTGATTTATAGTGTTTACTGGCTTTATAAGCAAACCTGGATGCTCGGAGTCCACGGGGTTGTATTCGTATTCTATCATTACGTGACTTTCTTTCCTGCTATATATTTTAGTGGCTTTGACTTTGCAAGGAAGGAGAATGAATCAAGCGGCAGTTTACCGCAGCCGCCTTCTTCTTACTGCTGCCAGAGGAGCGACTGCAAGCCACAACGTTATAGTAATTAGCATAGCGGTAGGGTAGTTGATATCAACCATGCCGAGCTTAGGTGCAATAACACCCCGGAGCAGCATAAAAAAGAGCGCGCTTAAGAAGAAACCCGGAATGGCAGCAAGAATTGAAAAAAGCCATTATTTATCCCCCTTATTCTTTTTGTAAATCTTTCATTTTCTGATCCAGCAGCGTATCCACACAAAGATGCACTGCTGCGCGCATGTCATCGAGGGCTTCTACCGGTGTTTTTCCAGCGCCCAGAGCCGCGGGCGGATTCCAGACGGAAAAATAGTCGCCGCTGTCAGCATCGAATTCTATTATGATCGTTTCACTTTCAGTCATTATTCACTGCCCAACTATTTATCTTCATCGAGTATTGTTTCTATTTCTTTGCGGGCCAGTGCGATCACCTGCCCGATCTTTTTAAGTTTATCCGGGTTAGCTTTGCGCAGCCGGGGGACTATGGAGCGTCTGAGCTTTGCTATTTCGCCCATCAGATCACCGACGGCAAAAGAGTTATCAGGATTCCAGTGATAGCGCATATGGCGTCTCACTTCATCGGCGGTATCGCGGCGCTCTGATAAAAATTTCAGCCCGGCATCAGTAATGGTATATACTTTCTTTCCGTCTCTTTCCTGAGAGACGGCATAGCCTA
>CAZFIM010000107.1:0-5773 GCA_964519615.1 uncultured Dehalococcoidales bacterium | reverse complement strand
ATTACGGCGCCCCAGTTATGGACGAATTAATAGAATTAAGGGTGAGAATAGAGGGGTGGTTATTACAGAATGAGCGCAAAATAAAAGAGTATTACTGGACCAGAAAAAGGGAGGAATCAATGGCTCTTAATTTTTGCTTCAAGTCATTTAAAATTAAGCTCATTTTTTACAATAAGGGAGACTTTAAAATAAGCATGGAGCACTTTTATCAAAACACATCTACGATTGATGATAAGGGACTTAGGAATGAATTTAACGCTGATCCTGGATATGTTTATTTTATGGAATCCGAGTTTGGATGGAAGATAGGAAAAACGAGAAATTTGGACAACAGAAAAAAAGTATTTGATGTAAAACTCCCCTTCCCTGTAGCAATACGATATTTTATAAAAACACACGAAATAACAAGACTTGAGGCGTTTCTACACGAATGTTTTAAGGATAAAAATATTAACGGAGAGTGGTTTTGCATAACCCCCGATGAGATTAAGCAATGGGCAAAGGAGAATGGTGATCTGCGAGTTAGGTTTTATTACCCAGACAAAGACATCTTAATAAATACTAACAGCTCGAGTAAATGCGATGCCGTGCACCACGGGATAGCCTTCGCATTGAAAGGGCTTTAAACTTATAAGCCAATGGAATTAAAGATTCATCCCGATTTACAAAAACACATTTGGCCTTTGCGCCGTGAAGAGTTCAATCAACTTGAAGAGAATATACTTGCCGAAGGAATAAGAGATAAAATTATAGCATGGAGGGGCTACATTGTTGATGGACACAATCGCTATCTTATAGCACAAAAACATAACATTCCTTATGAAGTTGAGGAATATGAATTTGAGGACATTGAGGCCGTTAAGGATTGGATGGATGCGAACCAGTTGGGCAGGCGCAACCTTACAGAAGACCAATGGCAAATAAGTATTGGTAGGAGGTATAATAGAGAAAAGAAAGGAATAACAGAAAGGGGTAATCAATATACAAAAAGTGCCACAGATCAAAATGATACGAAGCAAACCGCCGATCGCCTCGCCGATGAATATAAGATTTCTGCACCAACAGTAAAACGTTATGCTCAAAAAGCTAAGGACTTTGAAGAGTTATCAAAGACAAAACCAGAACTTGCTCAGTCAATTTGGAGTGGGGAAAAGAGCCTAAAGGAAGTTAGAAAAGACGAAAAGAAAGAAGAGATAAAGGCTGAAAGGGAATTGGCCGCTACTGTTGGCAAAGATATAAATACTGACATTATTTTTAAATTAGGCGATTTTGAAGAAGTGCTTTCTGATATTCCTGATGGCAGTATTGACTGCATAATAACAGACCCTCCTTATCCAAAAGAGTTTATAGAATGTTGGTCAAAGTTAAGCCGTTTTGCAGCACGTGTATTGAAACCTAACGGGTTTTGTATTGCTTATTCAGGTCAGTATAATCTACCTGAAGTGATTAACAGAATGAGCAAAAACCTGGATTATTATTGGACGTTTTGTGTGTACCATGAAGGCCAGACACAAATCGTTAATGCTGTTAATTTAATATGCAGATGGAAACCAGTTCTGATATTTCAGAATGGCCGGAGTAAGATTTCTAATACTATACAGGATTACTTTATTTCTGAACAAAGAGAGAAGTCTGGGCATGACTGGCAACAGTCAGTTTCCGGTGTATCATATCTTATAGATATGTTTACTCATGTCGATGACTTAATTGTAGAACCATTTGCCGGATCAGGCACAACAGTTATCGCTGCACGGAAAATGGGACGGCGGATTATAGCTGCTGAAATAGATGAGGAAACGTATAATATAGCTAAATTCAATATTTATGACAAGACAAAGGAATGATAGTCATAGTACAGAATTTGGTATTTGGCTAAGAGTACAGCCACAGATTGATAGTTCTTTGGGTTTTTTGGCATCTAATATTGATTATTGTTGGACAAATTATAAGACTGGCGAATGGATGTTTATTGAAGAAAAGCGTTATAATACGGCAATAAAATATTGGCAAAAAAAGCTCTTTAGCATTATTCATAATGTATGTCGTGCGGATAAAAAATACAGAGGATTTCATTTACTTGTATTTGAAAATACATCACCTGAAGATGGCAAAATATTTCTTGACAATAAGGAGATATCAAAGGAGCAGTTGTTGAACTTTTTATCTTTTAAATTATGAAGGACCCCGCAATATTATTCTATACCTCCGATTTTCTTACTGGCACGGCATTTTTTACCGACGAACAGCGAGGGCAATATATCCGGTTATTATGCGAACAGCATCAAAACGGACACATACCCGAAAACCATATGGTTAGCATATGCTTTTCATTAGCTTCTCCGGTGGTTAAGAAGTTTATTAAGGATTCCGACGGCAATTATTACAATGAACGTATGGAGGAAGAGATAGAAAAAAGACGTCACTTCCTTGATACACGGTACTTTAACGGCAAAAAAGGGGGAAGACCTCAAAAACCTAATAGTAAACCTAATAATAAACCTAATAATAAACCTACAGAAAACCTACGTGAAGATGATAATGAAAATGAAATTGATTATGAAAATATAGTAGGGCTATATCACGAATTGTGTCCGAAAATGCAAAAGGTTTTGGTTTTGAATAAAACCAGAAAAGGACATATCAATGCTCGGTTTGCTGAATTTGGTTTGTCAAAGATAACCGAGGTATTAAGGCTTGCCGGAGAGAGTGATTTTTTAAACGGCAAAAATGACCGAACATGGAAGGCTGACTTTGAATGGTTGATGCGTCCTGAAAATTTTATCAAGGTGCTTGAGTGTAAATATCAAAATAAGACCGTGGAAAAACAATTAGCGATATGAAAATTAAATCAACAGTCACCGGGGCATTATATGAGTTTACTCCAACGGGAAAGGGTGACGAGGAACGGAGTATCTGTCCTGAGTGTTCTCATCTACGAAAGAAGAAAGCGGATAAGTGCATGGCGTGGAACAATAGCACTAACGTTGGTTACTGCCATAACTGCACAGCATCATTCTATGTCTATAAACCAGCGGAGGGGAAACAGTACATAGCTCCCGAGTGGAAGAACATAACCGACCTGTCCGATACGGCGGTGAGGTGGTTTACCGGAAGGATGATTTCGCAGAAGACACTGGTTAAGATGAAAATTTATACAGCCACGGAATTCATGCCGGGACTGAATGAATCATGTGAGGCCGTGTGCTTTCCATATTTCTTTCAGGATAAGTTGTATAACATCAAATATAGGGGTCGCAATAAATCATTCAAGATGTTCTCCGGTGCTGAACTGATATTTTACAACCAGGATGCGCTGTTAAATTTTGATGATATTATCATTGTTGAAGGCGAAATGGATGCGCTCAGTTTCATTGAGTGTGGATTTGATAATGTGATCTCCGTCCCTAATGGAGCAAATGTTAAGCTCGAATACCTTGACACTTATTACAGTCTTTTTGAAAACGTAAAGAGGGCGTTTATTGCTGTTGATCAGGATACCGAGGGTGTTAAACTTAGGGATGAGCTTACCCGGAGGTTAGGGCCGGAGAGATGCCTGCTGGTAGGATTCAAGGATTGTAAGGATGCAAATGAGTATCTCATAAAGTATGGAGGTGTTGAATTCCCTACCCTGATTAAAGATGCGAGATACGTTCCCGTTAAGGGAATCATTCATGCCGAACATATAAGTATCGATATTCAGTCGCTGTTTGAAAAAGGTGTGCCTCCCGGTAAAGCACTGGAAGAATCCTTTGATGAGTATGTAACATGGGAAACCGGACGACTGGCTATTGTAACCGGAATTCCGTCATCGGGCAAGTCGGAATTTATAGATCATCTCGTGGTGAAAATGAGTATTTGCCACGGTTGGAAGGCCGCATATTTCACGCCTGAAAACTATCCATTAAAGTATCATTATTCAAAACTGTTTGAAAAGATTATCGGCAAGCGGTTTAGCAGGGCAGCATCAACAGATTTGGATTATGAAATGGCATTTGAGTATATCAATAATAATTTCTTCTACATCCTGAATGAAGATGACTTTACGGTTGATAGTGTGTTGACCGCCGCAAAGGTTCTTGTAAAAAGCAAGGGAATAAAGGTATTGGTTATTGACCCGTACAACAGATTGGAGCATCAATACAAGGATTCGGAAACACAATACATCAGCCGGTTCCTTGATAAGTTGACGTCATTTGCCAGGCTGAATGATGTGTTGGTTATTCTTGTGGCACACCCCCGTAAGATGGACCGGGATAACGCCGGGAAGCTAAAGGTGCCGTCGCTGTATGATATCAACGGAAGCTCAAACTTCTACAACAAGGCTGATTATGGATTTACCGTACATCGGAAAGCGGATGCAAAAAACATACTTCTAAATGAGGTGGAAATTCATTGGCAGAAGATAAAGTTCAAATACTTGGGGAAGCAGGGTATTTCTGAGCTCAAATACAATTATGTGAATGGGCGATTTCAAAAGGATACTAATTGGGATAATACCAATTGGCTTGTAAAAAATATTGAACAACAGGTATTAAGTTATGGCGAACCAGCATGGACACAGGACGACCAGACACCGCCGTTTTGAGCGAGGTGCCGAAAGCAAAAGAGTGGGTACGGGACGAAATGAAAACAGACGTATGGACACCGATAACCTCCCGCCAGGTTGACATCTTCAAGTGGCTGATGTTCGAGTGGTACGGCTGGCCGGAGTTCAGCCTGAACTTTAATACTGACTTAACAAAAATAATTAAATGCAAACTTTAACCGACACCGAGATCCGCACACTCTACGAGAAGAGACAGGCGGAGCCGTTCCCGAGGCGCAAGAACGTCATGTGGATAATGCTGGCGACAATCTTTATCCTGGGCACGATAGGTGCATGGATAGGATTCCTGTGGGTATTGAAAATAATCTTTAAAGCCTAATACAATGAACAAAGAACTTTATGAAAAGTACGCCGATAAGTTGCTTGAGGCAATGAAGGCAGAGAATCTGATGAACAAAGAGGTGGCTGAAATCTTCGCCGTACCCGCCAGCTACATGAGTGACATGCGCAAGCATCCTGAAAAGGTAACTGATCCCTTCATGGAGAAGATCCGCACCTGGGCTATCTCCGGCAAGCCATTGAAAGATTACCGGCTCCCGGCTGTTTCAGAGGTGCAGCCTGTAGAACAGGAGGCCGACCGTGACAGGGCTGAGATGAAGTTCCGCAGCAAACTTGCTGTAAAGGGACTGCTCAAACAACACCGGGAAGAGACGGCCGCCGCAATAGCTCTGTCGGTTGATACGGAAAGCCCGAATGTATCGTCAACGGCTCGGCAGGAGATCGCCGCCGCTATCCGCAAGGAATATGAGGCCGTGCAACCGGATACAAAGATTACTGTTGTAGCCCGCAAGGACGGTAAGGTAGATGTGTCACGGCTTGATCCGAGGACTGGACAGATTGCGGCCGTTGAGATGCAGATAATGGATGATGGTTCGCTACACATAAGCTACTGGTATAAATGAAAACATCCCTTCTCCGCCGTTTCCGCTGGCCGATTGTCATAGCCTTTGTCTCAGGCATTGTGCTTATGTGTATCGCAGCGGTAGTAAAAATGAATGACGATTCCCTTGCAACGGTTGGCGTGTGCCTGTTTGTAGGCTCATTTGCTGTCGCTGCCGTGCTTAATGGCATAGACGAAAGCCCGAAAACCATTGCTGAAAAATATAATCAGGAATAACGATGAAAAGAGAAGAATTTGAGGCCCAACAACAGGCAATTCCCGACGAC
>CAZFIM010000106.1:0-5909 GCA_964519615.1 uncultured Dehalococcoidales bacterium | reverse complement strand
TCGGATCCCGCCAACCTTTCTAACTTGATCTGACCAGTTTCAGGGGTTCACTCCAACGTCTTATTAATGATGACTGATGCTATATCCAACTGGTATTTAAAAGCTGTAACCGACGACCAAATAATTTGCAAACAATTCTTAGGTTTTGTAAAAAACAATGACAAGAAATCAATTGAAGCCCTTATAAAATCTGAAAGAACTCAAAAGACGCTGAGGAATGACGATATAGCAATTGTTTGTATATATCTGGAGGGGTGAATTATCTTTCATGTGGCCTTCTATTACACAATTTTGCGAAGCGGTTCAGAACCCCAAAATATGTTTTTCAGACCCCGAATTTAAATCAGGCATTATCGCCATTGATAAACTTGGCATGCCCTATGCAAATGCTGGTCAGTTTGCAGTAGTTTTTAAATTGCAGGTAAATAATCAGACACATGCTATCAGGTGTTTTACTAAGGAATTAGGTGACAGAGCTAAAAGATATGATTTAATAGATTCACACTTGGAAAAATATAAAAACACAAGTATAGATGGCCTTCAATACCTTGCTCAGTTTGAATATGATCCTCTCGGTGTAATTGTTGGCGGAAAGAAATATCCTGTTCTGATTATGGATTATATTGATGGCTATACTTTAGATTCCTATATTGAGAAAATGTTAGGCAATGGAGAGGCATTAATCACTTTAGCATCGGAATGGGTCAGGGTTATTAAGACATTAAAAGACTCAAGTATTGCTCATGGCGATTTGCAGCATGGGAATATAATTGTTCAAACTGATTCGCAACTTAAGCTTATCGATTTTGATGGCATGTATGTGCCGAACATGTTAAATTTTAAAGCGTGCGAATTAGGACATATTAACTATCAGCATCCAAACCGAACTGAAAATGATTTTAATCTTAATCTTGATAACTTTTCGGCGCTAGTGATCTATACATCATTACTGGTTGCAGCTTATCAGCCTAACCTGTGGAGAAATTTTCACGATGAAGGTCTATTATTTAAACAAAGAGATTTTAGAACTCCTCAAAATTCAGTTCTTTTTAGATCTCTCAATGGTCTAAATAATGAAATAGGTAAATATGCAGCGATACTCTATAATAGTTGCAAGAATTCTATTAATAATGTGCCGAGTTTAGCGGATTTAGTTACAGTAACACCCAAGCCTCGTTTACCCGCATGGATGATCTCAACAACGGCTCCACCACCCATCATAAAAACTCGAGAAGCGTATAAGGTTGAAGAAATAAAACGTGCGGAACCTTCTGTTGTTGATAATCCTCTCACTAAACCAATACCAACCCATGTACCAACGCTACCTAAAACATCACCAACCTATACTACAACGGTTCAGTCGGTATTTTCGTTCAAAGTCTTCTTAGGAAAAGTATTTTTGTGGCTTCTATTTCTTTTTATACCTTGGTATATAATGGCAATTATTGTAGCCGCAGGAAATCAAGGATGGTTTTGGTTCCATACATGTTGTTATTTCTTTACTGTGCTAATAATAGCTTATAATAAAGCGAAAATTGAAAAGATCGTTTCACAAAAGAAAACTACTTATTCATTCCCCCGAACTACTAAATATCCACCAACACCTCAAGGACCAAAAAAGCCGGTTAGTTATCCGCCTACTTTGCCTACGTATTCACGTGGTCCAGTTACGAGTAGAGCAACGCAAGTTGTTGGGAGTCGCATAAGAAATATTTATCATAGACCATCATGTGAATGGGCACGAAAAATCTCAAAGCATAATCGAGTTTATTTTTCTTCGGAATCAGAGGCAAAGAGTCGCGGTTACCATCGCTGCAGAGTATGCTTTCCATAATTATTTTATAAACCCAACTGGAGGGGGTAAACATTTTAAATCACCATCTTATATATTAAGTATTCCCTTCGGTTTGTTCTTTAGCGTCTTTTAATAATATGTTTTTGAAAAATAGCACAATTAGTATTTTAGTAAGAATTATCGTGCAATATAATCTTATAAGTACCATTCTATATTAATTCCACCTTTTAATAAAGGAGATTTGAATGGCATTAATATCTAAAGCCAGAACTGTTTTTGGGGCTTTTCTTCAAGTAATTGGAATAATTCTCTGGATAGGTTGTGGTTTAGTGATGGTGATATGGGAATTATACGTTCTATTTTCAACTTTTGGAATATGGACAATATTTCTTGGTTTGCTGTTTTTACCAATTACATACGTTGCATCGATATTTATCATTTGGTTTGTATCTGGAGCTTTCCCATTTTTTCTCCTTGTACCGTACATATTATCTTGGATAGGAATTGTTATTGCGGGTGTAGGAGGAGCGATGAAGGGAGATGATGATAACAAAATATTTATACAATTTTCAATCTGTTTTGTTTTTTGATTTTCATTGCTATTATCTTTACCTCCATTGTTAGGGATAATTGAGGTAAGGTCACTATTGCCTTAATAAATGTTTTCTGTGCCATTTCAATCTACCTGCCGTTTTATGAAAAATACCCCCCTACTCGTACCAGTCCTTGATGGCCGTGGAGAGGGAGAGGCGGTTGACCTGACGCAGGGCGGGGAGCTGCGAGACGATGAGGATAACCAGTGCAAAGCAGGCGGCGATGATATAGGTGCGGGGGAAGATGACCAGCGGCATGCTTGCCGTTTCCTCCGAGCCCGACCCCATCGCGCTCATATAGTATTCAGCGATAAACCGCCCCCCGGGGATGCCCATCAGCACCCCCACCGCCCCGATGGCCAGATTCTCGATGGTGAACATGGCGTTGAGCATTCCCGCCTTCAACCCCACTGCCCTCATCAGCGCGATCTCACGCAGCCGCTGCAGCACGTTGACGGTAACGCTGTTGAAGATGATGGCAGCCCCCAGCGCTGTGCCCATGGCCAGCATCACGCCGATAAACACCCAGAAGAATGACATCTGTTCGTCCAGCAGTTTCTGAAAATCGGAGCGGAACTCTATAGACGCTGCCTTCGGTATATTATAAAGCTTGTCCAGCAGAGTCGACGAAGGCTCCCCTTCAAACTGGACCATGATGCCGCTTATCTCACCGTACTGCCTCGTTATCTTCTGTACTTCTCTGATCGGCATATAGGCGCTCCCGCCGAAGTAAATATTCACATATCCGTCCAGTCTTTTTTCCGTCTGTCCCACAGTGCCCACCAGCGGCTCCAGAATGATCGTATCACCCACCTTCGCCCCCAGCCTTTTCTCGAATCCCGAGGGCAGCAGTATGCCGTTCTCGTTTACGTTGATAGGCTCGCCGTCGGTGGAGAGCAGCCGGTAGAGGCTGGAGTCCGGCGGCAGCCCCATGATGCTGGAGTCCAGCGATTCACCGCCGAAGCGCACGCGGTACGCGGCTTCAAGCAACGGCTCCGCTTTTTCCACCCCCTCCAGGTTCGCGGCATAGGTGGCCGTGGAGGATGCTCCATTGCCCTGAAAATGGACAAGCGCGTCGTAGCGCTGTATGTAAGAGAATTGCGTATCCAGCAGGCTCTGCATGGCGTCCACAAATGACATGGAGACGATGACCATAATCACCGCCGAGGCGATTCCCAGAGCCATGAACAGGCTGCGGCGGGTATTGCGGAAGATATTGCGCAGAGGCAGTTTTACGATGTAGGGCAGATGCTTGAGGAAGGGGAGGATTATCTCTATTAATGTCCGGTGCCCTGCGGAAGGCGGAGCGGGCCTCATGGCCACGGCCGGCTGCAGCTTCATGGTGGACCACGCCGGCAGGAACCCCGCCAGCATCGGTATCACCGTGCCGATTATTATGCTTATCAGCACTATATCCCAGCGCGTTTTAACGGAGATGAAAGGAAGGTTGAGCTGAGTGGCATACAGCCCCGTCAGACCCCGCCCCATAAACTCCCCCAGTATCAGCCCCAGCAGCGAGCCCGCCAGCCCTACGAACAGGGCAAAGCCCAGATAATGCCAGAGGACAGCCGGCCTGGAGAATCCCAGCCCGCGCATAAGGCCTATCTGTACCCGCTGAGATTCCACCAGGCGGCCCAGAAGCACATAGATGGTCAAACAGGCCATGGAGATGAAAAGCAGGGGGAAGAGGTAAGCCAGCTGCTGAAAGCCCTTTAAGTCCTGAGTGAGCAGCTTATTCCCTATCTGATCGTCCAGCTCCACCAGGTAGGCGGTGCGCACTCCCCTGACGATGTCTATCTTGCGGGTACTGATGGATACCGGGTCGTCCTTCATGGTGACGCGGTTGATATTGTGCCGGCGCAGGATGTTTTTGACCTCGGCGACAACCGCCTCTCTGTCTGTGCCGGGCTCAACCGAGAAGTTTATCTCATTGATGATGCCGTCCATTTCAAACAGCTTTTCCGCGGTGGGAAGTGTCATATAGAGCACGCCGAAGGTGCGGGGGGTGGGCATGGGTTCCTGCGCGCTTTTGGCCACCCAGATATATTCAGGGCTGGTCACTACGCCGGCCACCTGGTAGCGCGCCTTGCCGCCGTTGCGGCTTAAAGTGAGCCAGTCGCCCGGCCCAAGCTGGTGATAATCGGCAAAATGCTTCTCCACCAGTATTTCCCTTCCTGAAATAGCGGAGAAGTAGCTGCCGCTGTTTATCTGCAGGTCTATCAGATCCGGCCGCGCATCGGGCGGCAGCGAGATAACCCTGCCCGCTATGCGTTCGCCCGTTTCCTTGAGCATATCTATCTGTATATCCGCGACAATGCGCCCCTGTGCCGTAACTCCGGGTATTGCACCTATCTCTGCTGCTGCTCTCTCCTCGATATAATCCACCGTAAGCCAGTAATCAGCCATACTGAGCCGCTCATAGGATTCGTTATAGGACATATCCAGATTGAGATAGGCCGAATAGGTGCCCATGAACATGGCTACACCCAGCATGATAATGATTATCACCGCCCCGAACTGGAACTTGGCCGCTTTGAGGTCCCGCAGCAGCTTATACTGCAGTTTGGTGATCCTTACCACTGCAGGTCCTCCGGGTCCATCGGGTGAGGATTTCTGGTTATCTCCACCACTTTGCCGTCCCGCAGGCGGATGATGCGGTGCGCGATATCGCCGATGGGCACATTATGAGTTACTACGATGATGGTCTTCTTCATAGTATCGTTAAGGTTTCTCAGCAGCCTGAAGATGCGCTTGCCGGTCTCGAAGTCGAGGCTGCCGGTGGGCTCATCGCAGAGAACAATGGGCGGGTTGGTGGCCAGCGCCCTTGCTATAGCCACCCTCTGGTTCTCGCCCCCTGAGAGCTCGCTGGGGAAATGGTTCATGCGCTCTCCCAGCCCCACCTGCTCCAGCAGCTCAACAGCGGCGCCGCTGTGGTCCACAAGCTCGGCGGCGAACTCCACGTTCTCGCGTGCGGTGAGCGTGGGTATGAGGTTGAAGAACTGAAAGATAAAGCCTATCTGGTTGCGGCGGAAGCCGGTGAGCTGGCGCGTATTGAGGCCTTCGATGCTGATGCCGTTGACCTCGATATGGCCGCTGGAAGGGGTATCGAGGCCGCCGATCAGGTTGAGCAGCGTGGTCTTGCCTGAGCCGCTGGGGCCTAAAAATACGATAAACTCGCCCGGCATGACATCGAAGCTGACATCGCTGAGGGCGTGGACCTGCACCTCTCCCATAGTGTAGACTTTGGATGCGTGATCTATGTGTATGCTGGGACGGACGTCTTCTTCCGCACCGGCTGTCTCATGTGCACGGGGATTGTCATATGTCATGCATTCGCTCCCTGTTTCTGCTGCTTGCTCGCTAACTGAATCTTTCATAACCTGTTCTCCGGGAAGTATATACTATCTGTTTGCACCTTCACATCCCGCCGGATTGTGCCGCCTGAGGTTCTACGATAATCTTTGCCGTAGCGGTGAGCCCGCCTCTCAAGTCTACATCGGTGGGGTCGAGCTGGATGGTGA
>CAZFIM010000105.1:0-6767 GCA_964519615.1 uncultured Dehalococcoidales bacterium | reverse complement strand
ACGCTCTTCCGATCTGCCGGAGAAGTCGCGTATCACAATCAATGACTGGGTCAGCGACCAGACAGAGGGCCGCATCGAAGACCTGATTCCGCAGGGCATGATAGATGCGCTTACCCGCCTGGTGCTCACCAATGCCATCTACTTCAATGCCGCCTGGCAGTATCCTTTCAGTGAGGATATGACAGCGGACGGGCCTTTCCATTTGCTTGACGGCGGCGAGGTCAGCCTACCGATGATGAGTCAGACGGAATCTTTCGGTTATGCGTTGGGGGAGGGTTATCAAGCAATCGAGCTGCCGTATGACGGACGTGAACTTTCCATGGTTATCCTGCTGCCGGACAGCGGGAATTTCCGTGGTTTCGAGGAAGGGCTGCAGGGAAAGCAGGTTGACGATATAATCAAAAGCCTGGAAAATACCAGTCTTGCTCTTTCGATGCCTCAATTTGAGTTCGAGTCAGAGTACAGCCTGAAGGATACGCTCATTAAGATGGGAATGCCGTCTGCTTTTTCCGAAACTGCGGATTTTTCAGGAATGACCGGCAACAAGGATCTTTTCATAGCTGAAGTGATGCACAAGGCTTTCGTTATGGTGGATGAGACAGGTACGGAGGCGGCGGCAGCCACTGCAGTTGTCATGCAGGAGACATCGATACCTGCTGAGCCGGTACAGGTAAGCATAGAAAGACCTTTCATCTTTTTTATTCGCGATATAAATACGGGCGCTATTCTCTTTGTTGGTCGTGTCATGAATCCGGTGGGGTGAGGAAGGGCGCTGTACAGGTATAAATACGGGTTGCATCAGATTTTTTGCGTTTGCTGCCGCAGTCAATCAATAAAAAATCTCTGCGCTATTTACCCTGAAGGTCTTGCTTGAGCGTATCCATTGGATTATTATTGATAGATGAGGTGATAAGTGTGATGGATACGAAGAAGAAATCAATTACTGTTGCTGTAAGCGGGGCTTTCGATCCGCTGCATGCGGGACATATCCGCTATATACGGGAGGCAGCCAAACTGGGCGACCGGCTGGTTGTAATCCTCAATAGCGATGCTTTTTTACTCAGAAAAAAAGGGTTTATTTTCAGACCGTTTGAGGAAAGAAAAGAGATCATAGAGAGCATTAAAGGCGTGGATGAAGTTATTGCCGCCATAGATGACGACCAGACCGTATGCAAGACTCTGGAGGCGGTGAAGCCTGATATATTCGCCAAGGGAGGGTATTGGACGAATATCGATAACATCCCGGAAGCGGAAATTTGCCGTACCATCGGCTGTGAGTTGCTTACGAATGTGGGAGGTTCAAAGCTTTTCTCAGATAAAGAGCTGGATTCGAAGCTTAAAGGGTTTGACACACATCCGGAAGGCAGGATGATAATCAACTGCCCTTATTGCGAGAATCATCCGATATTGAGAGAGAGATGCCGCCATTGCGGTACCACCGGCAAAGTGGATGTAACAGGCCGTTAAAATACGAGTCACTCTTCAATTGTTGGCAAAATGTGTTCCTTGCAACAATGCACACGGGGAGTGATCAATGCGTCTTGATCATATAAGTGAGGGAGTCTATCTCATAGGCGGCTTTGGCAGCGGGGTGCTGGGTGCTAATGTCTATTTGCTTGTCGATAACGGCATTACGCTGGTGGATACCGGCTTTGCCGGCAGGACGGGGGATATAGTGAAGGCCGCAGTGCAGCTTGGTTTTGCTCCCTCCGATATCAGGAACATCATCATCACCCATCACCACCCGGACCACACCGGAAATTTGGCACAGCTAAAACGCCTCAGCGGCGCTGAAGTTACAGCTCATATAAAGGATGCCCCCTATATCGACGGCAGGCTGGCGCAGCCGCTTACACGGGGCGCTCTAATTTTAGGAAGGCTTCTTGAGCCGCTTATACGGCTGGAGCCCTGTGCGGTGGACCGCTGCGTTGAGGGAGGGGATATACTGGACGTGTTGGGAGGTGGGGAAATAGTACACACACCCGGACATACGCCGGGCAGCATCTCACTCCATTTTCCTGAGAGAGGTCTGCTCATTGTAGGAGATGTGATTGCCCATCGATTTAAACTGGACCTGCCCGCGCGCACCTATACTGTGAACATGGCTGAGGAGATCAAGTCCATCAAGAAGCTGGCTGCCCTGGACTTTCAAGTGATATGTTTCGGCCACGGAAGGCCGATACTTCAGGATGCTCGCCGGACAATTGCCGGCTATGCAGCAAGCCTTTAGCCGGTTATCTTCATAAGATGTCAGCCGATATCAGCCGGCAGCTCTCGTACCGCGCCCTTATCCGCCGAACTGGCGAAGATGGCATATGCCTTCAAGGCTTTCGATATCTTTCTATCGCGCCCCACCGGTTTGAATGCGTCCTTGCCTTTAGCCTTTTCTTTCTCATGCCGTGCTTTAAGCTCATTATCTGAGACAAGAACGTTTATCTTGCGGTTGGGAATATCTATCTCGATTATATCACCGTCCTCGATAAGCGCTATTTCGCCTCTCGCCGCTGCTTCCGGCGAGACATGGCCAACGGAGAGGCCGGATGTGCCGCCCGAAAACCTGCCGTCCGTAAGCAGCGCGCACGCCTTTTCCAGATGGACCGAACGCAGGTATGAGGTAGGGTAGAGCATCTCCTGCATACCGGGGCCGCCTTTGGGCCCCTCGTAGCGTATAACAACCACATCTCCCGCTTTTACCTTCTTGTCAAGTATGCCGTCCGCAGCCGCTTCCTGAGAGAAAAATACTTTTGCCGGGCCTTTGAATGTATAGATGGACGGGTCTACACCGGCTGTTTTCACGATGCCGCCACTGGAGGCTATATTACCGAAGAGTACCGCAAGGCCGCCTTCCCTGTCATAGCAGTGTTCCAGATCGCGTATGCACCCGTTTATACGGTCGAGGTCAGGAGCATTGTATTTCTTGTTCTGCGAGGCAAGCACCAGGTTGCGACCGGAAGCCCCGGGTGCGCAGAGGGCATTATCGAGAGCGTCTGTACTTGCCGTCTTGCGCCGTACATCGTATTTATCAATGGCATCAGCCAGGGTGGGCGTGTCCACTCTGTGCACAGAGGTATCGAGCAGACCGCCGCGGTCAAGTTCGCCCATGATGGAGAGTATGCCGCCCGCTCTGTTGACATCTTCGACATGGTAGGCTGAGCTGGGTGCTACTTTGCAGAGACATGGTATCTTGCGTGAAAGCGCATCTATATCTTTCATGGTGAAGTCCACACCCGCCTCTTTGGCTACAGCAAGCAAGTGAAGTACGGTATTTGTTGAACCGCCCATGGCAATGTCCAACGCCATAGCGTTCATGAAGGCGCTTTTAGTGGCGATCGAAAGAGGCAGAATAGATGTATCACCTTTGTCATAGTACATGCGGGCAAGCTCCACAATGCGTGCCGCCGCTTTCTCAAACAGCGACAGCCGTTTTTTATGCGTTGCTACTATCGTACCGCTGCCGGGGGAAGAAAAGCCCAATGCCTCAGTGAGACAGTTCATGGAATTGGCAGTGAACATGCCCGAGCAGGAGCCGCAGGTGGGGCAGGCTGCCTTCTCAATCTCCATTATCTCTTTGTCAGAGATACTGCTGTCAGCCGCCATAACCATAGCGTCTATCAGGTCCAGTTTGCGCTCTCCGTATGTTCCCGCTTCCATGGGGCCGCCGGCTACGAAAATTGTAGGGATATTCAGGCGCATGGTAGCCATGAGCATGCCGGGAGTTATCTTATCGCAGCTGCTGATGCAAATTAGTGCATCCACTTTGTGGGCGTTGCACATATACTCAACGCTGTCGGCAATGAGTTCACGCGAGGGTAGTGAATAGAGCATGCCGTCATGTCCCATGGCGATACCGTCATCGATAGCGATGGTATTGAACTCCGCCGCAAAACAGCCCATTGATTCGATGATAGACTTTATATGCTGGCCGATTTCATGGAGATGAACATGTCCCGGCACGAACTGAGTGAACGAGTTTGCTATGGCGATAATGGGTTTTCCGAAATGTTCCTCTTTAACCCCGTTTGCCCGCCACAGGCTTCTGGCACCCGCCATTCTACGGCCTTCAGTATTGATGGAGCTTCTCAATGGTATTGCCATGGTATCTTTCTCCTTTCGTGCTACAAAAAGAAAATAAGTTTTACAGAATATCGTTTCTATGTGCAGGAGCTATATTATAGCACTAAGTGTTATAAATGAAGAAACCCTGGAAAAGGCAGGCGGCAAACACTTCGCTGAAGCTAAAAGCCGTGTACCTCATTGTTTCCAGGGCTCTTTGGGGTTTAAACCTGCCGGAAGCGGGAAAATCTAGATGATCTCGCCGATTTTAAGGTACGTTTTAACCATTTGCTCCAGTCGTTCGATATTTCCGGTGTCGTTGGGCGTGAGCAAAGGCACCATGTTGTCCAGCCTTCTGGCGGTTTCGTATGTATCAAATGGAACAAGCAGCAGCGGTATATCCTTTTCAGCGCATTTGGAGATGATGTTGGGTGGAGGCAGGACATTATTGGTGATAATAATACACCTCGTCTCGCCGTCCGCTAAGGATGCGACTATCATATCACTTCTATCGCCGCCGGTGATAATGAGCTTGCGTTCTTTCTTGAAGACAGCGCTGTTCACCGCGGCATCCACTGACATCGCGCCTACAAGGATATTCTCCACTGACCTTTCCAGACCTTTGGCTCCGGCAACTACCCTGGCCATAAGGCCTTCCGAGATATAGTTTATTGAGAAACGGGTCAGTTCACGCTGATGGGGAATGATACCAAGAACGTTGATGCCGGTTTTCTCGATAATGGGCATATAGGTATTGTTAAAGTCCTCAGGATCATGAATTTTATTGATTATCACTCCGGCGAGTTTGACATCGCCCATAACCAGATATTTCTTTATGAACCAGATATCGTCCATAATAACATCCTCATCGCCGCTGACAACCAGAATAAGCGGGCATTTGAGATATGCAGCCAGCGCTATGCTGTTTAAAAAGACCGATGTCCCGTATTCCAGGTCCTTACCGCCCTCAACGAACTGGATATCTTTACCCGGCTGGGTCCCTGAGACCATTTCCGCCAGCCTGTTTTTTATACCGGCCTCATCGTAGCTGTAAATGAGCTTGGAATGAGCAAAGCCGATACTCATCTCGTCTGGGGAGTCATTCAGACCGAAGATATTTGTTATCAACGCGGTATCATAATCCCATGTGCGTTTTTTACGATAGATGAGCCTGTCACCGAATGGTTTAAGGTAACCGAAAGGTTTATTAAGGCCTTTGGCCAGGCCGACGATAATGCTTGTTTTACCAGCGTTTGGTTTGGTAGATCCGACTACTACCGTTTTCATTTATTCAACCTCCTTGGGTTTTGTCAGTAATATTCTCACATCAACAGCTTTTACGCCCTCCCCGGCATCATAGGCAACCAGCGGATTAATCTCAATATCGCTGATATCCTCAAAATTTTCCAGAATCGTACCAACTCTAATAATGCTTTCAGCAATAGCATTGATATCCTTCTTTTTTTCTCCCCTCACCCCCAGAAGCAGCGGATAGGAGCGTATTTGAGCTATCATATGCAGTATTTCCTTACGGCTGAGCGGGAAAGCTCTGAAAGCGATATCTTTCATAATCTCAACATAAATACCTCCCAACCCGAACATAACGATTGGCCCGAAGGACTGGTCCCTGCGGGCGCCGGTGATAGTCTCAACGCCGGCACGGATCATCTCCGCCACCTCCACACCTTCTATGACTGCCTTAGGATTAGCCTGACGGCAGTTGTAGAGAATAGCCTCATAAGCATTGACCAGCTCTTTTTTATCATCAATATCCAGAGCAACACCGCCGACATCGCTTTTATGAATTATATCCTTGGATACTACTTTCATTACAACAGGGTATCCTATCTCCTCGGCAATGGAAACTGCCTCATAGATGGAATGTGCAGTGACGGTTTTCGGTGTTGTTACCCCAACAGCCTTCATAATTTCCTGGGCCTCATAGGAGTAGAGAAAGCGGCGTCTGTCAACGCGGGCTTTTTTAATTATTTTCTTAATAGCGTCATTATCGATCTCAGGGACCGGCGGCCGTTCGTATCGTTCCTTTTGCATGGCTTGTGAACGGTACATAGCTCCCAGACAGGAAGCTGCTTCGTATACATCGGAAAAGGCAGAGAGCCCGTGAGATTTAAGGCTGTTTATACATTCATCTATCTGCGCTCCCCCGATAAGTGAGAAAACAGCGGGTTTGGTCAGTTTGTTCTCTTTATGCATTTTCGCCAGCTTCTCAGAGAAGATATGCGGATTGAAAACCGCCGTTTCACAAGTCAAACAGACAATGGAGTGAATATTCTTGTTTTGTAATGCTACGTCCATAACACGGAAGTAGTCATCCTGTGTGGCATCTCCGGTCAGGTCTACCGGATTTTTCGCGGACCCGAATGCTGGAATGAATTGAGTAAAAAGCGCTTTCATCGTTTCGATATCATCGTAGAGGTTTACACCGTATTTTTCACAGGCGTCGGCACAGAGAACACCAATACCTCCGCCGTTGGTAATAACGGCGGTGTTTTCTCCCTGCGGCACAGGGCTATTAGCCAAAAATTTACACCAGTTTAATGCTTCTTGCAAGCTTTCCGCCCTCAGAACACCGCATTGTTTGGTGATATCGTCAAACACATTATCCTCGCCGGCAAGCGAACCCGTATGTGAGGCTGCTGCCATAGCGCCCCTCTTCGATTTACCGGATTTGACCACAACGATCGGCTTGACCC
>CAZFIM010000104.1:0-6825 GCA_964519615.1 uncultured Dehalococcoidales bacterium | reverse complement strand
TGAGTCTGAGGTGTTATTGGATAAGCGGCTATAACATCCGTATCAGCCAGCTTTACGGCCTCAGCAATGGCCAGAGACCCCTCCATACCTGTTCTTTTCATAGCTATGACTCCTCAACCATGTTAATAGCATTTTTAGGGCACTCTTTAGCACAGAGACCACACCCTTTACAATAGTACAGATTTACTTTGAAATAACCACCGCTCGTAGGTTCAATGGCACCATCCGGGCAAAATAAATAACATAGACCGCATTTTATGCATTTTTCATAATTATATTCCGGATGCTGTGAACGCCAATCACCGGTACGGTATTCATCAGCATTACCAGCTTTTACAACAACAACTCCCGGAAGCACCTCCTTCCAGGTTGGCAGGTATTCTCCCGGAAATTCCCTCGCTTTCTTTGCGTTATCTTTCTTTTGCTCAATGATTACAACATCTTCGTAAGCTTTTTTACACGCTTCGATGTTGTTGTGTGCTCGTGCGCCAAAACGTTCCTTTATCGGTCCTTCAAGAGATTTAATATTTACTATACCCGTAGCTTTAATTAGAGCTCCGATCATTGTAGTATTTACAATCGGAACACCTAATTTTTCCCTTGCTATTGCTGTAGCGTTTATAACAGCAAGCCTCCATGGGCCGCCGAACTCCTGCTCAACCTCTGCTGTATCTTTTGAACTGTTAATTACCAGCAATCCTCCCTCTTTCAAACCTGCTGTGACATCAATAATGGTGAGCAAACCAGGATCTAACACCACAACAACATCAGGATCCGTAATTGCTGCCCTCGTTCGGATATGTTGAACCTTGTTAAATCGATTGAAGGCTAAAACAGGTGCTCCTCGCCTTTCTGGCCCAAAACTCGGCATCGCCTGAGCAAACTTACCCTCCCCGATTGCCGCCAGCGCCAGTAGTTCAGCGGATGTAACTGCCCCTTGACCACCTCTCCCATGCCAGCGGATTTCAATATTTTTATTATCATCCATAATTTGTACTCTCCAATTTATACTTAATAAAAAAGTAACAAATCCCCATAATATCCAGTCCAATAATGACTATTATTAATTGTTTATCGCCGCTATACCATGGAGCCAGCCTGAAGTTCTGCCCTATGACTTTCACTGAAAATGATACAATGCTTCCTTCCCGTAAATAAATTGTTCACACTAGTCCGAGTTAAGCGCCCCTGGAGGGACTTGAACCCTCGCACCCGGCTCCGGAGGCCGGTGCTCTATCCCCTGAGCTACAGGGGCAAAAAAGTATTATAACATGAGAGGCTCTGTTCATTGAAACAGAAATTCACCTAAAGCTGACACAGTGTATTTACCATCTAGAAAATATAATTAACATAGGTGCCGGCAATAAATATACAAATAAGAAGGACGGAATACCAGCTTGCCACAACAGGCACCCTCTTCTCATATTTTGCATAAATCGCTGCTATCAATACACACGTCATTAAGAGCGCGGTGAATGCTGTAATAATATGATTGGTCGATACCGCTGAGAGTATAGGGCCATCCAGATAGAATAGATCGATAATCCCGATAATTGACATATTAAAGATGTTGCTGCCAATCATATTAGCCACACAAATGTCGATAGCTCCCAGGCTGAGAGCGGCAAATGAAACCGATATCTCGGGCAAAGTAGTAGCAAATGCAATAAATAGACTACCTACAAAACTTTGTTCCCAGCCCGTTATCTCAGCAATCTCATTCCCGATGAAAGAAAGCCAGACACCTGCACCGATAATTACCGCAGCAGCAAGAGCATAAAATATGTAGGCACGTTTTAGAGATATACCGGCATTATTTGATGCAAGTGTATCAGTCTGCTGATTATTCTCCCTTGCGTTTTTCTCATAGTTAAAGATAGCTCTCATAATAACAAGATAAAGAATAAAGAGCATTGGTGTATATATACCGATCCAGCCGAGTGACAATCCGCCTATGCCGGGTCCGAGAAATATAAAAATAGCAGGCAGTGCAACCATAATGATGCTTAAACCGGCAGACAAGGCATTCCGGGGACTGGCAGAAGCAAAAAGAGAGCCTTTTTTATAGGCTATTGCCAGTATACCCAGATTAAGAAGGTTAAATGTATTTGCACCAATAAGATCACCGATGGCAATATCGGGTGTTTTAAGCAAGGCAACAGCGCTTATGCCTGTAAAAAGCTCCGGAAGTGAGGTGGCAATAGCAACAAGCAATACGCCGATCCATATACCACCCAACCCTGTTTTTTCCGCTATGATATCGCCATATTTGGCAACATTTCTACCCGCAAACAGGACGACCAGAACACAAATTACAAATTTTATCCAGACTACAAACAATACCACCTACCACCGATTTTCTGGCAGGGTTATTCATGAATTATCTTATTAAAGACGGTATACCAAGCTCAAGCGTCAATGCCTATTTATCCAAGCATACCAAGGAAAATCCCCGCTACCAGCGATGTACCGATGGCACCTGCCATATTTGGTCCGAGCGCATGCATCAGCAGATAGTTGCGAGGATTAGCTCTTTGCCCTTCTTTCTGAGCTACCCTGGCAGCCATAGGTATTGCTGATACACCGGCAGCGCCGATTATTGGATTAATCTTATCTTTGATAAATAGATTTACTATCTTGGCAGTAAGTAATCCTCCAGCAGTGGAAACTGCAAAAGCGACTACAGCCAACCCAATTATTATGAGCGTTTTTGTACTGAAAAACACCTGCGCAGGCATCAATGCACCTACAGAAACACCCAAGAGAATAATAAGGATATCGTTCATTAGAGCACCGGCTGTAGCCAGCCTATCAGTGACACCACAGACCTTCAATAGATTTCCGAACATCAACATACCTACCAGAGGGGCACACTTTGGAACAAAAAAGGCAGCCAGCATAAAGACCACGATCGGGAAAAGTATCTGCTCAAGTTTCGAGACTTCCCTAATCATGGGAGACATATACATCGCCCGCTCTTTTTTCGTGGTCATGAGCCTGATTATAGGCGGTTGTAGAATAGGCACCAATGCCATATAAGAATAAGCCACCATAGTTATAGGGCCTATAAGATGTGGTGCAAGAGCCACCGCCAAGAATACAGTGGGGGGACCGTCAGAGCCGCCTATTATTGCTACCGTAGCAGCCTCATTCGGAGTAAAGAAACCAGATAAATAGGCAAGCAAGAAAACGACAAAAACACCAAGTTGTGCTCCTGCACCAAATAGCAGTGATATCGGTCGCGCGATAGTAGGGCTGAAGTCCATCATTGTTCCAACACCCAGAAAAATCAAGAGAGGAATAATCTCAGATTCAAGTCCATAATGATACAGCAAATTCAAAATGCCGATCTCACCGGTAGCAATCTCGTTCAAACCACCACTGGCAGGGATGCCATCAGCAGTATACGTCATAATACCTGCGATCGGGATATTGACCATAAAAACACCGAACCCGATCGGCACCAGAAGTAGAGGTTCGATCTTTTTGGCAATCCCGAGGTAAATAAGCAACGCACCAAGAACAAGCATTGCCAGATTACCCCATGTCATCAACCCGAAGGCACTGTCATATAACCCAAACATGAGAGGACTCCTGAAAAAGAGTATTTAGGTGAATCTTTACTGGCTGGATTTTTTCTGCATCAGCTTATGGAGCAGTCCTATTACCCAGACAACTATGGCGACTACCCCTACAACAATAAATAAAACTACAAACCCTAAGCCTGCAACTTCTCCAACAAGGTTCCAATCAATCATCACATTTCATCCAATAGTAATCGACTATGCTAGATTATAGCACCTTTCATCTATGTCAGCAAAAAAATAATATGTGAATGTATACTATTGATTGCATAGCAACAAGCACATATGCAGTTCTACATTGTGCTTCATCGCCATACATGCACACTATTTAGATTTCCCCTGCTATTATCGATATATCTGATCACGTTTATTTCTGCGCGGTTAGCAGAAAAGATAGCGAAATTTTATCCATTTCCACACCGGGAATCCCCGCCAACAATTCTACACATTTACCCGAGCATACCCAGGAGAATTCCCGCAACCAGCGATGTGCCAATAGCTCCTGCCATATTGGGGCCGAGTGCGTGCATCAATAGATAGTTGCGTGTATTTGCCCTTTGCCCTTCCTTCTGGGCAACTCGCGCAGCCATTGGTATTGCCGATACACCTGCTGCGCCTATAATCGGATTAATTTTATCTTTCAGAAAGAGGTTGACTATTTTTGCTGAAAGAAGCCCTCCGGCGGTAGAAATGGCGAAGGCAACAACGGCTAATCCGATAATTATGAGTGTTTTTGTACTGAAAAATACCTGTGCAGGCATTAATGCACCTACACAAATACCGAGTAAAATAATAAGGATATCATTCATTATGGTACCGGCAGTAGCCAGCCTATCGGTAACACCGCATACCCTTAGTAAGTTACCAAACATCAACATCCCTACCAGAGGAGCACATTTTGGTACCAGTAATGCTGCTACCAAAAACACTGCTATAGGGAAAAGTATCTGTTCTGTTTTAGAGACTTCCCTGATCTGAGGCGACATGTAGATCTGGCGTTCTTTTTTCGTAGTCATAAGCCTGATGATGGGAGGTTGAAGGATCGGCACCAATGCCATATAAGAATAAGCAACCATTGTAATAGGACCTATAAGATGTGGCGCCAGAGCAACTGCTAAAAATACGGTAGGAGGGCCGTCAGAACCTCCGATTATTGCTACCGTAGCAGCCTCATTAGGAGTAAAAAAGCCTGATAAATACGCAATCAAGAAGACAACAAATACGCCGATTTGTGCCGCTGCACCAAAAATCAAGGATATCGGACGCGCAATAGTGGGGCTAAAATCCATCATCGTACCAACGCCCAGAAAAATCAAGAGAGGAATAATTTCAGTCTCAAGCCCATAGTGATAAAGTAAATTCAGTATTCCTATTTGGCCGGAAGCTATTTCTTCAAGACCTCCACTTGCCGGCAATCCGCCGGATGTATAGGTCATAATACCCGCAAGCGGAATATTTACCATAAAAACACCGAATCCGATAGGGACAAGCAGTAGAGGCTCGATTTTTTTAGCAATGCCAAGGTAAATAAGCAACGCTCCGAGAAAAAGCATCGCCAGATTTCCCCAGGTCATTAATCCGAAGGCGCTGTCATATAAGCCAAACATGAAAGGACTCCTGAATATTGAATATTTGTGGATCTTCTTGGCTGGATCTCTTATGCTAGCCTAAGCACTAGCCCTATTATCCAAAACAACCGAGGCAACAACCCCAACTATAACGAACAATACAACTAACACCAAACACACACCTTGCCCAACCATGCTCCAGACGATAATCTACTATTGTTAAATAATATAAATACCAGTGTTATTATAACAGCTTTATTCCTGTTGAACAAAAGCGGTAAACTTTTGTCATTTCCGTGAGCATGCTATAATTTGGTTTCATCTGGAGAGGTGACCGAGTGGTTGATGGTGCCGCTCTCGAAAAGCGGTGGGCGATGAGCCTCGTGGGTTCGAATCCCACCCTCTCCGCCAGTGGCTGTTTATGGAGAGGTGCTGGAGTGGACGATCAGGCGCGCCTGGAGAGCGCGTGTCGCCTTTGGCGACCATGGGTTCGAATCCCATCCTCTCCGCCACTTACCTGTTTTCGGCTGTCCGTTAATGGCGCATACCCGCAAATACATTTAAAAAATAACTCCAGATTTGCTTTAATTCTGTTGTTTATTATATCTCGTATACGTTATTTCATCTCTTTTCCGTTAAGTAGCATTGTGATGAAAATGCTTGCTATGTTAGAATGTCCCTCAATTGATGGGCAACAAAGAGTTACAATACTGGATCAGCTTTACCAGAATCCCGAGCATCGGTAGAGTTAAAATAATGCAACTTAAGGATCACTTTTCCTTATTGAGCTATGCGTGGAATGCATCCCCGGGAGATCTTACAAAAGCCGGTCTGGATTCTAAAGCCGTTTCAGCTATTATTCAGTGGCGTTTAAAAATTATTCCTGAAAAAGAAATAGAAGCTTTAAAACGTTTCAATATTAAAGCTGTATCATGTGATTCATCTGAATACCCGTTAAGATTAAAAGAAATCTATGATTATCCCCCTGTGCTTTATATTCGCGGAGAAATGCTTGCGCAGGACGAATGCTGTATTGCCGTCGTTGGGACAAGAAATTGTACTCTATACGGCAAGCAGGTAACTGAAGAAATAATTTCAGAACTGGCAAAAAATAACATCACTATTATAAGCGGTCTTGCCCGCGGTATTGATTCAATAGCTCATCATACGGCAATCGATAATGGAGGCAGGACAATCGCTGTCTTCGGCTCCGGCCTGGATATAGTTTACCCTGCTGAAAATGCCGGCCTCGCACGCTCAATTATGGAACATGGAGCACTTGTGAGTGAATATCCTCCCGGAACAAAACCGAAAGCCGCCCATTTTCCCAGCCGCAATCGTATAATGAGTGGGCTTAGCCTTGGTGTCCTTGCTATTGAAGCAGGTGAAAGAAGCGGGGCACTGATTACCGCAGAACAAGCACTTTTACAAAATAGAGATGTTTTCGCAGTGCCTGGCAGTATTTTTTCTGAATCCAGCCGCGGCACCAATCATTTGATTCAGCAAGGTGCCAAACTGGTTAGAAATCACATTGATATACTCGAGGAGCTTAATATTGCAGTTCTGGCACAGCAGCTGGAGATGAAAGAACTTATCCCGACTGATAAAACGGAGTCCATTCTTATGGAATATATGAGTAAGGATCCCGTTCATATCGATGAGCTTTGCCGCAG
>CAZFIM010000103.1:0-6848 GCA_964519615.1 uncultured Dehalococcoidales bacterium | reverse complement strand
CACTGAGCGATGTCTGTTATCCAGTGCTTCCATAGCTTTTAGCAGCCGCTCGTATTCCATCTTGTTAATCAAAATATCTTCCGGATGTGCGTGATTGCTCATATCCGGCAAATCGAATCCTGTTTCTTCCAGCGATAGGGCGACAGGCCGTTTGCGCCGGTGCTCTCTTGTACACCGGTTAACCGTAATCCGGTGCAGCCATGTGGAAAGTTTTGCTTTCTGCGGATCGAAGGTGTGTCGGGATTTCCACACAGCGATAAATACTTCTTGCAGAATATCCTCTGCTTCATCCTTATTGCCTGTAATGAGAAAAGCGGTCCGGAAGACCAGTTTCTCATACTGTCTAAACAGCATCTCGAAAGCTGCCACATCGCCCTGCTGCCATGGTTCTTTTTTTTCCGGCATATTATTCCTGTTTCATACTAATTATAGACGTTTAACGGCTGAAAAGTTCATTCTCTTCCGTAAACGCCGGATTATTATTGCTGTTGTCTACCGCTATTCCCCTTGTTCTCCGGACAATGGTATCGTCAGATAAAATATCATATGGGACTATAAACCGCAATAGCGGAGCACATTTACTCCGTAACTAAAATATAATCCGGACATGGCCTACCTCCGGCAGGGAAGAGGCCATGTCCGGATATTGAAAGGGCTGTGTGTGCCTTCTCTTCAGTTTGTAGTGTATGCCATCTGGATAGTCAGCGTAATATCAACCTGCCCGGGACTTATCGAGGTTGAAACTGCCGCCTCGGGGGCACCACCCATAGACATACGCACGTTAGGTACCATATCATACGCCATGGGATATACGGGATTAGAGCTCTCAGCTATGTAGGTGGCCTGACCGAGAGTGACACCGGCAAGCTGTGCCAGTTGTTCCGCTTTATGACGGGCTGCTTCCATAGCTTTTGCTCTGGCTTCATCGTAGTACCTGGCGGGTTCTTCTACGGAAAAATTCAAGTTATTTATACGGGTATTGTCACCACCTGCGGCGGCAACGGAATCGATGATTGTGCCGATATCTTTAATATTTCTGATTTTAGCAATGACCTGGTTTGTGACCTGAAATCCGACGGGCTCTTCCTTCTGTTTATCGTCATCCCAATATGTTCTTTGATAAATGCTGAAGTACGCCGTCTGAATATCCTTTTCGGCTATACCGCTTTTTTTCAGTGCGGCCATTACCTTTTCCATCGCCCGCGTTGCTTCTTCCTGCGCTTCCTTCACGGTAGGCTTTTGGGCTTCTATTCCCAACCAGAGCGTGGCCAAATCAGGAGTAACGCTTATTTCCCCGATGCCGCTGACCCATATGCCTTGCAGCTGGGTGTCCGATGCGGCTGCCGGTGAGCTCGCCGGCAGAGTGATTTTCCCTGACGGTGTAGCATACGCTCTATCGCCAAGAGCACAGCCGCCCAGAATAGTGCCAATAACCACAATGGCGGCAGTCAGGCTTAAAAGAATACTGTAATGTCTTTTCATGTAAATAATCCTCCTTTTCATCTATATCTAAGTTCAGCGAAAAATCGTTTGCTTACGGCATCGATTCCTCCTTTATTATTAACGCATGTTCGTTCTCCCGGTCAATCACTTGGCCATGTTCAACGTCGTTATCATAATATAGACGCTTCCCGGTAAAAAGGTTCATTTGCCTTCACCAAAACTCATTGCAGAAAACGGCAGTGACAGGGCACGAGGCTGATTGCAACTATTGCCTGCGATGCTATAATGTATTCACAATAAGCGGTGGATTTTCGGAGGAGTGAAAGAAAATCGCATGTAACTTCACGGAGTGCAGTTATTCATAGTGTGCCTGTATTGACCGGAGTTGGTACAATTCGTTAAAATGAAATAATAATAACTATTACTGTTAGTAGAGAAATGATAAAATCGACACGACAAAAAGAAGCCATATTGAAAGTGCTGATGAATACAAGGTCTCACCCGACGGCTGATGTTATCTATGAGGAGGTACGCAAGGATATACCTAATATAAGCCTTGGTACGGTATATCGTAATCTCAGGCAGATGAAGGAGCGGGGAGAGATAATGGAGCTTGATTTCTGTGGACATCTGAGCAGGTTTGATGGTAATAGCGTTCCACACTATCATTTCATGTGTCAGCAGTGTGGATCTGTATTTGATATCGATTGTCCGGTGGATGAAGAATTGAATAGAAAGATAGCAGAAAAGACAGGGTTTGTAGTTACCGGACATTGTCTGGAATTTCGCGGCTTGTGCAAAGCGTGCCGTACTCATGTTAGATAATTATCCTTTTTCCATTAATAATAAGATTGTGCAATAGTATCGTTACCTCGCTGGTTTTTACAGGTGACAGATGTAACAAAATTATTAATGAGTCTGAAATGCCAGTGAAAATACGGTAGGTAAAATACGCATCAAAATACATGGGATGCGTGGTATACTTCCGGTAGATGCATAGTAATCCATATCGGGCGGATACCTTGCATGGGAACAACGAAGAACAGTTGCAGTAAAACTAAGGGATCATGGCAGAAAAGAAATAAATTGAGTAATACCATGGTTCTGTTTGCAGCAGAGAAGGTGTGGTGGGGAGATGGAGATAGCCGGTAGGCAGCATATATGTTTGTATTGTGTTATTTATGCATGCTCTATACGCGCGACAAGGCATGTATTCGAGTTCGGTTGGCTGATTGCCTGTTGATTGCCTGACTTGAGAAAGGAGAAGCATGAAAGACGAACAAGCCAAAACATTGAGGGGAATACGGGATGCCATTCGTATGGAGGTAGAGGGTAAAGAATTTTATACCAAATTGAAGGAAGAAAGTACCAATAAAACAGGAAAAGACCTGTTTGAATGTCTTGCCGAGGAAGAAGATAAACACCGCCAGCGATTTGAGAGCATATATCGGGTAATTCAGGAGAAGAAAGGCTGGCCTGATGTAAAGCTTCGGCCTGCAGGAAAGATCAAGCTCAGAAAAGTATTTGTCGGTGCGGTAGGTCCTGTGTCGGCAGAAAATAAGAAAGCTGAGAAAGGCGAGCTTGGTGCTGTTGCCAAAGCAATGGATTTGGAAAATAAAACACTATGCTATTATAAAAAACAGGCGGAAAAGGCCGTATGTGAAGCGGAGGAGCAGTTTTACAGAGAGCTGGTAGCAGAGGAACGGGGACACTATCTGGCACTGGTTGACTACCGGGAATACATTATCGATCCCGCCGCCTGGTATCAGAAGGCCGAACGCCACTCACTGGATGGAGCATAGAAAGGGTAAAAAAATGGCCGACCATATGTTATTGGAGATCAATAATCTCAGTGTTGCCGTGGAGGGGAAACAAATACTTCATGATATTAACCTGAGTATCAGGGGAGGGGAAACGCAGGTACTTTTCGGGCCCAATGGGGGGGGGAAGACCACCTTGCTTATGACCATAATGGGAGCACCCAAGTATCAGGTCACCAAAGGCGCAATCGTCTTTCAGGGCAAGGATATCACCGGTTTTTCAATAGATGAACGTGCCAGAATGGGCATCGGCATGTCCGCCCAGCGGCCTCCTGTTGTTCACGGAGTAAAAACGAGGGATATGATTGCTGCCTGTGCAAAGACAGCTCGTCACGATATTGATATTGATGAGCTGGCACACAAAGCCAATATGGATGAATTCATGGACAGGGATATAAACTACGGGTTTTCAGGTGGAGAGATAAAACGTTCCGAACTCGCTCAGCTTCTGGCACAGGCGCCGGATCTAGTATTACTTGATGAACCTGAATCGGGGGTAGACCTGGTAAATATTGCCTTAATCGGTGAACTTATAAATCAGCTCCTGGAAAAAGATCACCGTATACGAGAACGTAAGCGCAGCGGACTTATCATTACGCATACGGGGCATATTCTGGACTATGTGACCGCCAGAACGGGGTATGTGCTCTATGAGGGTACGATAATATGTGAGGGCGATCCGCGTGAAATGCTGGCCACCATAAAGGAGCGGGGCTATGAGGAGTGTAAGAAATGCGCACTATAAAACCCCGTAAACAAAATACCGAGAAAGCCAGATCGGCTGAGGACAAACCTGCCCGCTATGGAGAGGATATTAATCTCAGCAGCTATCTAACCTCAACCGACGAACTGCCGTATGAGGAAGCCCTCTCTCACCTTCCCGCTCAAACCAGAGAGCAGATGCTGCAGGCCGGTGTTATGGTAGATGATAACAGTCAACGTTCCGGAACAATTATTCAGATGGACCATTCGATTATTCATAGCGTCTCCAAACAGGAAGGTATCGAGGTTATGGGGACCTATGAGGCAATGGAGAAATATGGTTGGCTTGCAGATTATTTTTGGAAAGCAGTACCTGTCGACAGCGATAAATATACCGCTCATGTAGACCTGCATGAAGGCAACGGATATTTTATACGGGCTTTACCCGGGAGTCAATCGCAGTATCCGCTGCAAGCTTGTCTCTATATGGCTAAAGCCAAACTGGCGCAGAATGTTCATAACATTATCATTGCTGAAGAAGGCTCCAGACTGGATATAATTACCGGATGTACAGCCAGCACCGGAAATGAGCCGGGACTGCATCTGGGCGTATCCGAGTTCTATATCAAGAAAGGCGCCCAGGTTACTTTTACCATGATACATAACTGGTCTCCGGAGATTGCCGTCCGTCCTCGTACCGGGATTGTAGTTGAAGAAGACGGGGTATTTCTGAACAATTACGTTATTATGAAACCGGTACATTCTCTGCAGACAAATCCTCTGGCCCGTTGTGTTGGCAAGAATGCCACTGTAAGGTTTAACAGCATTATTGTAGCTACGCCCGGTTCAAGCATGGATATGGGTTCACAGGTGATTCTTGACGGTGAAGGCTCCAGAACGGAAATAATATCCCGCACCATCACAACAGGCGGCAATATCGTGGCACGGGGCTATATAGAGGGCAACGCGCCGGCTGTAAAGGGACACCTTGAATGCAGCGGGCTGATATTGAAAGGCGAGGGCATGATTCATGCTATACCGGAGTTAAAGGGTACTCTTGCCGATATTGATCTTTCCCATGAGGCGGCGGTAGGGAAAATCGCTGAAGAAGAAGTGGAATACCTCATGATGCGCGGTCTCACCCGTGATGAAGCCACCTCTACTATTGTAAGAGGATTCCTGCGGGTAGATATAGAGGGATTGCCGCCGGAATTAAGCGCAGAAATGAGGCGGGCTGTAGAAGCAAGCCAAAAAGATATCATGTAGCTGCCTTTAAGTAGACAGTTCGGGCAGCAAGAATTATTTTTGGGAGGAATGTTGTGAATACCAAAGCTCTGTTTAACATCAGCTATGGCGTTTATCTGGTGGCTGCAAAAAAAGGTGATAGGCTTAATGGGCAGATTGCCAATACGGTAATACAGGTCTGCTCCGAGCCGCCCAGAATCTCGGTAGCAATTAATAAGAACAATTTCACACACGAGTGTATCATTGAAAGCAAAGCTTTCAGTGTTTCCATTCTTGCCAAAGATACTCCTCTCTCATTCATCGGCAACTTTGGCTTCAAAGCTGGACGGGACTTCGATAAATTTGAAAATGTGAACTACAGGTTGAGTGAAAGAGGCGTCCCTATCGTGGAGGATAACGCCGTTGCCTTTTTAGAAGCGAAGCTTATTTCGCAGCTTGACACGGGTACTCATACTCTGTTTATCGGCGAGCTTGTTGATGCAGATGTATTGAAATCCGGGGAGCCCATGACCTATGCCTATTATCATGAAGTAAAAAAGGGCACTACCCCTCAATCCGCTCCCCATTACATAAAAACAGAAGCAAAGGTTGAAACTAAAAAGGAGGAAGCATCGAAGATGGCAAAATATGAGTGTACAGTATGCAATTATATTTATAATCCTGAAGAGGGGGATCCCGATGGTGGGATTGCACCGGGGACAGCTTTTGAAGATATTCCAGATGATTGGGTTTGCCCTATCTGCGGCGCTAGCAAGGATATGTTCAAGAAAGTATAAGACCAGCACCGGCGGCAGAAAGCCGCAATAGTCATCAGTAAGCTGGATCGAACATAGGCGCTTTGATATCTGCTTTTTAGGAGGGTGTAATGAAAACAAGAGAGATAACAGAAGGAGTATATTGCGTGGGTGCAGTGGATTGGGACAGACGCCTTTTCGATGCTCTTATCCCTCTCCCTGACGGAACCAGCTATAATTCCTATCTTATAAAGGGACAGGAAAAAGCGGCCTTGATAGATACCGTCGATCCACCAATGGTCGATGTCCTTCTCAGACATTTGGAGGCGCTGAATATTGAATCGCTGGATTATATTATTACTCATCATGCCGAACAGGACCATTCAGGTTCTCTAGCCTGTATACTCGATAAATTTCCCAAAGCAAAGGTAGTATGCACGTCTCGATGCAAGGGAATGCTTATTGATCTTCTTATGCTCCGGGATGACCGCATTATAACCGTTGAGGATAAAGAGACACTCTCATTAGGTGGAAGGACGCTTGAGTTTCTCCACACACCCTGGGTGCACTGGCCGGAAACTATGGTCAGCTATTTGCAGGAAGATAAAATATTATTTTCCTGTGATTTCTTCGGCTCTCATCTGGCCACGACTGATATGTATGTCACGGATGAGTGCAAGGTTTACGAGTCCGCAAAACGCTATTACGCGGAGATTATGATGCCTTTCCGTACCAACATTCAAAAGAACCTCACCAAACTTGCGGATTATGAGATCGCTATCATTGCCCCCAGCCACGGCCCCATGTATAGCGAACCGAAATTTATCATGGATGCCTATCACAGCTGGGCGTTCGACGAACCGCGTAATATCGTTGTTCTTCCTTACGTGTCTATGCATGATAG
>CAZFIM010000102.1:0-7123 GCA_964519615.1 uncultured Dehalococcoidales bacterium | reverse complement strand
CCAGAATCTTTATGATTATTAAACTTTGCATATATTGGGGTAAATAATACTCTATTAACTGCGCAAGCGGATAATATAGTATCAGGGCAAGTGCCCCACTTAGAATAATAATAATCCTCCCTGTATGATATATCTGCGTTCGCCTGTTAGATTCTGACCGTGAAACATGGGGGAAAAAAACTTCCGAAACCGCCTTGATGAAAGTAAAAGCGATCATCACGATAGCGAGTGAAAACGCATAAAATGCAAACTGCTCTATGCTGAAAAAGGAGTTAACCATCAACCGGTCGATCGTGAGGAAGAGGACTACTATGAAATTGCCGAAGAGAATGTATATTCCTGTATCGATATTTGCCACACCGTAGCGCCATAATTGGGAAAAAGAGCCTGAATTTTTCCATAAATAGTGTCTGAACCAGTAAATGAATAACCCCAGGCAAATAAGAAAGGAAACTACGAAGCAAGCAATCACAAGCGTGTAGCTTAATAAACTTTGCAGAAAAATAAATATTACAAGCACCAGAAATACCGCACCTCTAGCTGTATTGATTATCGTCAGCGGTCTGAACTTACGGATTGATTGCGCGATAAAGGTAAAAAAGGTGAACAGGTTCATGACAAAAGCATATGCGAGTAACAGCAACCAGATATCATGCAAAGGGGGAGCGATAACAAAATGAAATATGACCGCAAGAGGTATAATAATGATAATCTGCTGAAGCAGGATAAACCTGAATGCGATTGAAATTTCTTCGCCTATCTGATCGAGGTCTTTACCGGCAAACCTGACAAGCAAACCATCGGCAAATCCAATATGCAGCAAACCTGCATAACTGCCATAAAGCGTGAAAGTCTGCCAGTATCCATAGCTTTCAATGGACAAATACTTAGGAATAATAAATGATTGGATAAAACCAAATATCAATAGTAGTCCGCTCCCGAACGAGTAGACCAGAACATCTTTGCTGAAATCAGCAACCTTAAAATGATCAGCTCTAGGCAGGCTTGTTTTATCCATCTATCTTTTATTCTTATAAGAAATAGTGACCATAAGGTGTTAATCGTACGATGTAGAAAATATTTATTCGCGGAAATATTATTTAATGCCGGAGATGTAAAACGATTCTGAAAAATAACCTATTTTATTTTGTCCGCCACGGCTGAACACTCTCCAATGTATTCAGCAAGTTTAAAAATATCTCATGTCCTTCACAAGCCTTCTCCAGTGCCAAAGGAGGAGAGGTATTTTTTTCTACGCTCTCAATGAACAGGTTGAAATACACTTCATGTGCGGTTTTCAAACGCCCGGGAATTACCTGACTAAAGACATTTCCGTTCAATGAACAAGCAAGTTGAGAGATTTCCCCTACTGCTGCTTTTCCTTTATTCCATGCGCCCTTACATGGATAAACTCTGGATGTTACCGCCATATTATACTCATCGAATTTGAGTTGTCCCCTAGTGCCGGTAACGGTTAACGTGAAATAAGAGTCCTCGAGCTCACTGTTATATGTATCATAGAGTGTCACAAATCCGGTTTTCGTTTTGAACGTAATCAGGAGGTCATCATACGTAATCCATGATTTATTTCCTCTTTTATCTATTCTAACGGTATCAATCTCCATAGGCCCCATTATGTACGTCAAAAGATAAATAGGATGTATAATACCCTCGCCGTATCTGCCGCCGGGAAGCGAATGACACCAATGCTTGGGATCAGCTATCATGGGATCGTTTTGGGTCGCATATGAACAAAACTCCGCATGTACAACCTCTCCTATCGCTCCAGCATTGAGGCGATCAAGCAAATTTCTCATTTTAGGCCAGAACAGCCAGCTATAGATTACTCCGACCTTAAGGTCTTTGTTTTTGCGTTCAGAATATGCTTTCATAAGCTGTCTGCTCTCATCCAGGGTCATTGTCATCGGTTTTTCGAAAATAACATGGTAACCGGCTTCCATCGCCTGAACAGTCAAAGGCAGATGTGTTGCAGGAGGTGTACACACATCAACAACCTGTACCTGCTCATTATTGAGTAGTTCCTCAAGGCTGGTGTAGTAATGCGGAATATTCCAGCGGTCAGCTGTTGCTTTGGCAGCATCGCCGCTAATATCGCAAATAGCTTTTACTTTGGCGGAACGAACTTTTCCCCATACTGGAAGATGAAGATCATTCACAACCTGGCCTGCTCCTATGATAGCAATATCTATAGTCATATTTTATCTATCCTCCATAGAACGTGTAATGCGATAACCTTCTGTTCTCATTGCTACTGTCTACTATTCACTACTATTATCTTCCATGGGTTTAATAAATCCCTTCTGAACCATATAACGATTGAGGGCATTTTGCCATGCGGGTAAATCATCCATACCAAGCAATCTCAAATGATAATTATCAAGCACCGAAAAACTCGGCCGTACCGCTTTTGCAGAATACCTATCAGAACTTATCGCTACAAGCTCAACAGTTGCGCCAAGTAATTTGATAATTTCATGTGCAAATTCATACCAGGAGCAGCTCCCGCGATTAGTGATATGGAAGATTCCATAGTATTCTGTCCTCATAAGCTGACTTATTTTATATGCCAGATCCGGAGTATAGGTAGGAGAAAATACTTGATCGGATACAACGGTCAGTGTTCTCTTGTCCTCTACCAGTTTTACAATGGTATTGATGAAATTTCCTCCTTTGCCACTGCTGCCTGCAATGCCGAACAAACCGGAGGTCCTGATGATGAAATATTTTGAACACAGGTGTGAAATATAATTTTCACCGGCTAATTTGGATTTGCCGTAGATATTCACAGGAAAAGGTTTAGCAAACTCCGTAAACGGTTGTGCAGCATTATTTTCATTACCGCCAAAAACATAATCAGTGCTGATATGAACCACCTTTATATCAAGTTCATTAGCAACAACAGCTATATTTCGTACTCCCAGTGCGTTGACACGATAAGCCTCATCCTGGTTTTCCTCACAATCATCGACTCTAACATATGCTGCGGTATTAATAATCACATCTGGTTTGTAACAGCGGCAGATATTTCGTATGTTCTGCTGGTCTATTATCTCGATGTCTGAATGTGAGAGCGGAATCAATTCACAATCGGTAATAATCGAACAAAGGTCTGTACCGAGCTGACCGGTAGCTCCAGTGATCAGGACTTTCATCTTTTTAAATACATACTTTCGTAGTATTTCAGGTATTCACCCTCTTTTATTCGCCGCCACCAGGGTTCATTTCTTAAATACCATTCTACGGTCGATTTCATACCTTCTTCAAACGAACAAACCGGCTGCCACCCCAACTCCCTGCTAATTTTTTCCGCACTGATGGAATAACGACGGTCATGACCAGGACGATCCGCAACAAAATTTATTAAATCTTCCGGCTTCTCAAGTATGCCAAGAAGCGTTCTGATTAACTCGAGATTAGTAATTTCGTTATTGCCGGCTATATCATATATCTCCCCCGGGTGCCCCTTCTGCAGCACCGCGATAAGAGCACTGCAGTGATCGCGTACAAAAATCCAGTCTCTAATGTTTTTACCGTCTCCATATATAGGGATTTTCTTTCCTTCTAAAGCATTAGTCAAAGCAAGAGGAATAAGCTTTTCAGGAAATTGATACGGACCGTAGTTATTCGTACAGCGTGTAACAATAACAGGGGTCCTGTATGTTTTCCAATATGAATTGCAGATAAGGTCCGCTGCAGCTTTACTGGCGGAATATGGATTGCTTGGGCAAAGGGCAGAAAATTCATCGAAACTGCCTTCAACGATCGAACCATAGACTTCATCCGTAGATACCTGAATAAAACGGGGGATTGACCATTTACGGGCACTTTCTAAAAGAGTCAACGTTCCCTGAACATTGGTCTCAACGAATTTAGGAGCATCCAATATACTTCTATCTACATGGGATTCCGCGGCAAAATTCACTATTGCATCGTATCCTTTATGGATATTAATAACCAAATCAAGAAGATTATAGTCGGCTATATCACCATGTACAAAAGTATAGCGCGGGTTTCTCTCTATATCTTTTAAATTTTCCAGATTACCGGCATACGTTAACTTATCCAGATTGACGATCTCCCAATCCGGGTAATGTTGAAACGTATAGAGGATAAAATTACTTCCTATAAATCCGGCACCGCCGGTGACCAATAAGCGCATTTTATTTTCCTTTTCTATTTAAACGGCTGATAGAACCAGTCCCACGGATGATTCACGCGCGGATCTTCTTTATTACTGTTAATCTCCTGAGGTATAAGCAGCGGATCATTCCAGGCACGACGCTCCTCATCAGGATCACTATATTCATACATTTTGTTTGTGAAATATACTGTTAAAGAAGGAGTATTACTTATCGTTTTCGTTCCATGCCAGAATAGACCAGGTATTCTCACAAGTACAGGTTTATATTCATTAGCAATTATCTCAACAAGCCGTTTTGTTTCATCATCATAGGCGCATATTTTCATAGCGCCCTTCAACACCAGAAAGTAATCCACCTGACCTCGATTATGCCTGTGCCAGGCGCGGACAACACCCGGATAGCTGTAACTTACATTGGCCTGAGCTATCCCGCTATCTATCAAGTCCACCCAATCCAGCCTCATCGCTTCGGAGAAAAAGCCTCTCTCGTCAGGTCTGATATTTAGCAATTTTGTATTAACCCCAGGTAAAGAATATCCAGTAATCATTCAGGTCTCCATATTAAATTTAATTCATAGTATAACTTCTGCATCATCACCTAGCAAAAGAGTTTTATTGTGCTCATCTGCACCGGATGCTCCCAGTATGCAGTTATTGCCAATGATGCTGTTATCTATAGTACTGAATCCTGTTATTTTGCACCCTTCCATTATAATCGAACGATTGACGGCAACTGAATCAAGCGATACATTTGCTCCGATGCAGGTAAAAGGGCCTATAGTGGAACCGTTAATCGAACAATTTGGAGCAATCGCTACAGGCCCATTAATAGTGCTATTGTTTATAGTGGTACCTTCTGCTATCTCCACGATTCCTGTAATTGTGCTATTTATATTCACTTGTCCTTTCACAGAATGCTTAAGGATACTCTCAAGCATAATGCTGTTCGCTGCTATCAGATCCTCTTTTTTACCGGTATCCAGCCACCACCCATCCAGAATATAGCTGTTTACGGTTTCTTTCATATCTATTAATTTTTGAATTGAATCCGTAATTTCAAGTTCACCACGCCAGGAAGGGCTGATTTGGGATATTGCCTTAAATATCCGTGAATTAAAGAGGTAGACACCTGTAACTATCAAATCAGATTTCGGTTTTTGCGGTTTTTCCACTACCCCTATCACACGCCCGCTTTTATCAAGTTCAGCTACTCCAAACGGTCTGGCATCTTCAACTTTTTTTAAAAGAATAAGCGCTGAAGGCATTTCCAATTTAAATCTTTCAACGAAACGTGTAACTCCCCCTTCAATCAGGTTATCACCCAGAAACATAAGAAAGTCGTCACTGCCCAAATAGTCCCGTGATACAAGCACGGCATGAGCCAGTCCTTGTGGTTGATCCTGCACTATATATGATACTTCCGCACCCCACGGTGAGCCATCACCAATCGATTTTTTGATATGCTCTCCGGTCTCCGGAGAAATTATAAGGCCGATATCCGTTATGCCGGCGGCAACAATTTGCTCCATAACGTAATACAGTATTGGCTTATTAACGACTGGTAATAACTGTTTAGGTGTTGTGGCAGTAAGAGGCCTTAACCTCGTTCCTTTCCCCCCACATAATATAATTGCCTTCACTTATCTATTCCTATATTTACATATTACAAGTGTACAATGCACAGGTGGACAAATTCTATATGATGGCATACGTAATATCAATAGTACATTGGTCACGCAGTATTCAATTATTCACTATTAGGAGTTACTCTCTGCACCAAAGACAGCCTATAGTGAAGATGAGAACGACATATACTCATAATGAAAATTGTGCTATTCTTTTCCCAGCAATACGGGCATACAACACTAAAGAAGATGATTATAAATGATGATAACCATACCTTAACCGGCAATACCACAAATTGGAGTAGTTCCGGAATAAGCGGTAAGCTGGTTAGTATAGCGCTTATAATACTAATCATAGCTGCAGTTACTGCTATCATATGGATATCACTTTCCGCAGAAGGGAATAACATTATCGAATTCTATATCCTGAACGAATTCGGGCAGGCCGATAATTATCCTACGGAAATTAACCTGGGAGAGACATTTTCTATTACTACGGGAATTATTAACAACAGCTCGCAGGAAAAGGTATTTCATATAATATCATCGATTAATGGTACTCAATGCAGTAAAGCAGGGCCTATTATTATAGGTCACAATGATAAATATGAAAACTCACTATTACTAAGTCCTGCGATCACAGGGGAACATCAAAAGGTTGAATTTTCTCTGTTTGAAGATAACTCTCAAAGTCCCATGCATACACTTATACTCTGGATAGATGTGGCAGATGGCAACTAACCCGTGACCCTGAATGTTTCTGCTCGCAATAGTAATCCAGCAGTATTAAACATTATAGATTATGAGTTTTAATGCGGGTATATAGTTCGGTATAACATACTCTTGTCTTATGTTAGTATAAAACAAGTAAAACGAGATAGCTGTTAAATGCGTAACGTAGAAATAATACTGCTGTTTTGGATAGTATTCATTTTCTTCGGATGTTTATCAACTCTTATTTTTCTCTCTCGTACCGGCAACACGGCGCCGCGAAAAATCAAAACTCGAATACCCCGTGAACGCTTATCCGTTAAATTTCAAATAAGAAATATCTGGCATACCGGCTTTTCACTTTTTGGAGCATATTTTATTGCTATCACTGGAGCAGAATTACTGGTCATTCTCTATACACCTCTCGCCGGACTCATTTTCCATTCGATTATCCTCTTCTGGCTCCTTATTCAGCCTGTTTTTATGGAAAATACTCAACAGCGTGATTTCCTTACAGCAATGAGTCTTGTACCGCTAATACGTATTATCAGCCTTGCTATGCCGCTGGTTGACCTGCCACAAATCCTGTGGTTTCCACTCATCTATTTCCCACTACTTATAGCAG
>CAZFIM010000101.1:0-7550 GCA_964519615.1 uncultured Dehalococcoidales bacterium | reverse complement strand
CCTTTCTTCTATGTATCTGTTATATATCTTTCAATTGTTCAGCCAAACCGCAGGTACCTGAGGTTTGGTCTGTCCGGTAGGTGTATTATCTTTGGACCAGCCGGCTGCGGGTGGCTTGCTTGAACCTTGTGTTGTAGCCTTCTCTGCCATCAGTAAATCCGGGCGGGAGCCAGTCCATCTCATGAAGATTGTCTATAACGGTCTTGAGGTGATCGAAGGGTATTGAAACGGTGATATCTCCCAGTTTTCCTACCTGTCGGGCTCTGTGTCCGTAGCAAAGCTGTTCTACGGTAAAGTTAATCTCTCCAGAGATAAAAGGATAGACGAACGCCCATGCGCAGCCCATAACGGTCGTACTCTTACTTTGATACATAGCTCCGGTAGACCATGAATACGCTCTGAGAACGATCTCCGCTTTATGTGCATTGCCGGTTATCAACAAGACATCAGGGTCGAAGTCAATATCGTCGAGCGGCGCGAAAATAACGTAGTGGCAGGTGCCATGATCTAAAGTCGGCACATATTTATATATACGCCGATTGGCCCGTGCCTGCTGGAAAATATCCAGACTTGGCTTTGTGCCTATTTGTCCGCTCTCGCAGTACGGGTCGTCCGGTGCAATTCCGAGAACAATCGGCCCGGCGCATTCAAAATGACTTTCGTCCACATAGAACGCGCCTGAATTTTGTGCCTCTTCCGGCATAAGGCAAAAGGCAAGATTTTTGTCAAGCCGCCGTACTCCGTCAGGTTTGTTGAAAAGAAATTTAATGCCCACTGGCGGTTTTTCAAGATTTAGCTTCTTCAGAATGGAAAGGTCGTAGCTTAGCGGTTTGATTTCTCCGGAGTATTCCGTCATTTTCGTCTCCTTATTTATATTAAACTATTGCAGCATACCGTTACCCGTGTTGTTTCATCTATTTGCAGTATTGTGCCTGTTCAGAGGTTATTAGCTATGGATTACATATCATTACCAGGAGTTGTAGAAAATTATATAGAACATATATGCCCATTGCAATAAATATTTTCATGCTTTTCCTGACATTACGTTTTTATATATCAATACTAGTGTGGTTTTCGTATCTCATATACTGGTGTAAAATAGATGGAACACCGTGCTGAGGATACAAAATAAATGAAGCAGACAAAATTGTCGCCCGGGCTGGCAGCCGGCATTCTGGTGGCCTGTTGTTTTTTACTTGCACTGGCATTTCGTATCATTTTCCCTTACGATCATGTTTTTACCGAGCAGTGGATTAAGTTCACCGGCAATGATGCATGGTACCATATGCGTATTATAGATAACTTCGTGCATAACTTTCCCCATTTCAACACAATCGATCCTTACTTCGTGTATAACGAAACATGGGGATTGCAGAGGTATATGTTTTTTGATCATTTGTCTGCCGGAGTAATCTGGATATTAGGTGCGGGATCGCCATCGCAGCACATGGTGGATGTAGTTGGTGCATTTATCCCCCCTGTGCTTGGTTCTCTTACTGTTATCCCCGCGTATTATATCGGTAAAACCATATGCAACAGGTGGGCAGGTGTGATTGCGGCGGCTATGATAGCTATTCTGCCGGGAGAATTATTAGGCCGGTCTGTACTCGGTTTTACAGACCACCATGCAGCGGAAGTCCTTTTCACCACAAGTGCCATGATGTTTCTCGTATTTTCCTTGGTATTTGCACAACGCAACAATCTTTCACTGGATACTATCAAGTCAGGCAAAAGGGCGGTATTGGGCAAAATAGCGCTTTTTAGTATTCTTGCCGGTCTCTTTTTAGGCATCTACATGCTAACATGGCGCGGAGCTCCAATTTTTATATTCATTGTTTTCCTCTTTTTTGTTGTCCAGTTTGTCATCAGTCATATTAAAGGCAGAGATACCTTTTATTTATTCGTTACCGGCATGCCTGTGCTTATAACAACCTGCCTTATTTCGCTCGGCCAACCGGTTGATAAAAGATATTTTGCAGCGCTAATTATTGCAATTTGTGCTATTGCCTTGATGTACTGCCTTTCATATCTCATGAAGAGGAAATCCCTTAGAGCAATATACTATCCGGCGGTTCTTTTGGTTATCGGATTTATCGGTGCATGTATTTTTTATGCGGCGAGTACCGATCTATTTTTATCAGTTCTTGCGCTTTTTAAGAGAATAGTGCCGCAAGGAGCCCGCCTTGCTACTCTGGAAGCTCAACCCATTCTATTTCCCGGAGACTCCTTTTCATTGAGAGTGATATGGGGTAATTACACTACAGGAATCATATTAGGGCTGATAGGTGCCGGGTTTTTGGCATATACAGCAGTTAAACAATCTCAGTCCGGGAAGGTTTTGCTGTTATTATGGACCATTGTAATGCTTATCGCCACGCTGCTCATGAGGCGCTTTGCTTACTATTTCGCAGTTAATATCGCTCTGTTGACGGGGTACTGCGGGTGGCTGATATTGCGCTTGTTCGGCTGTCGTGAGCAGTCAGATGCTATTGCGGATGAAGTCATATATGGTTCTGTCAAAAAGGGCAAACGCAGCGGCAAGGGTAGAGTTGACATAAAGTCTAACAGAGCGATGATGGCACTGGGTATAGTAATTGTGGTTTTAATAACGATAGTGCCAAACATCGGCCCGGCTACAAGAACTGCCGCTAATCCTGTGTTTGCGCCCTCGGATGCATGGTGTGAATCCCTCAACTGGTTGAATGAGAATAGTCCTGAACCTTTTGGTGAAGATAGTTATTACTACGGGCAGTATTCGAGCCCGTTTAAATATCCGGCTACAGCTTACAGCGTTGCTGCATGGTGGGACTACGGCTACTGGATAACAAGGATAGGGCAGCGTTTGCCTGTCTGTAATCCCGGAGGCGGCGACCGCAATGGGCTAGCTAAATATTTGCTGACGCAGAATGAAAAAGAGGCTTCTTATTTCGCAGCAAAGCTGGCTTCGAAATACGTGATCATTGACTATGATACCGCTACTATAAAATTTCACGCCATACCGCAGTATACGGGTGGTAATCCCGCTACGTATTTCGATGTTTACTATACCAGGCAGGATGATACGCGTTTGCGGGGTGATTACTACTTTTATCCTGAGTATTACCGTTCTTTAGTGGTAAGGCTTTATAATTTTGATGGCGGTGCGGTCATACCTGAAGAGACCACGGTAATCGGCTTTAAGGAAAGTGTCGATATTGAAGGGCAGATATTTAAAGAAATAATCGATAGACAGACGTTTTCCACGTATAATGAAGCGCTGGAATATGTGGATAAACAGGATTCAGCCAACTTTCGCATCGTGGGGACCGATGCCTTTACCAGCCCCGTACCGCTGGAAAGCCTGCGGAAGTATACGGCTGCTTATGCATCATCAGAAGCAAATATGCATCCTGAGCTTGGTAAAATACCAGAGGTAAAAATCTTCGAATATACCGGCAAGCTTCGCTAAAGCAGCCCTATGCGAATATGTCTGGCGATAATTTCTGCGGCCTTATGAAACCGAATCAAGCACTATTCCCGCGGCAATGTTTTTGCCGCGTACCAGAATAAAGCGTCCCAATTCGGGAATATCGGAGAACCTTTCAACGACGATTGGTTCTGATGTGAATACAATGGTTGCCGCCTCATGTTCACTTATATGATCTGGACTCTTACCGATTACCTCTCCGGTTTCAGGATTGAGCTTTTCATGTAGTGCCTTCACCACACATCTGGCGCGTTTGGTGCCGCAGCGCAATTCTATGGTCTCACCCTTTTTCAGGTTTTCATCGAGCAGAACCGCCTCTCCCAGAAATTGCGTAGAAACATGTGGAGGATTATCTTCCGGGCCACAGACGTCGCCCCGTACCGGGCTGCAATCAGTAACAATGCCAATGCTGTCACCGGTTACGGCCTGTTCAATCTCATCAGGATAGAAGATGATTTTCTGAATAGTGCCGGCCGTTCCTGACGGTTGAAAAACAACCCTGTCGCCTTTTTTAAGGCTGCCGGATTCAACCCTGCCGACAATAATTTTCTCGTTATCGAGAGTGTAGCTGTCCTGAACAACGAATCTAAGAGGTTTGGTTTCCTTGTGAAGCTCCACTTTATCCAGCGCTTCTATGAGAGTGGGCCCTTGATACCAGGGCATTCTGTTCGATTTCTTATAGATATTATCACCCTCCCATGCGGAACCGGGAATGAAGGAGACGTTCTGAAATCCGACAGTCGAGAGCAGCTGCTCTACATCTGTTTTAACTTGTTCGAAGATAGCCTGTTTATAGTCGACAGTATCCATCTTATTTATCAGTACGAACAGATTTTTTATGCCCAGCATATTAATTAAAAATGCATGCCTGCCGGTCTGCTCTTTTATACCTTCCTGTGCAGCTACAACCAGGACTGCCACATCGGCATGAGAAGCGCCCGTAAGCATATTCTTGATAAATTCCTTATGTCCCGGTACGTCAGTGACGGTATATACACGTGTGCCTTTGAACATTACCTGGCTGGTATCGATGGTTCTTTCCTCTTTTAACTCATCATCGAAAGAGTCGATGAAGTAGGCAAACTCGAATCTGCGTTTATATTCTTCAGCCAGCTTCTGAATCTCCTGCACCCGGCCTTCGGTTATGCTTTCAGAATCATATAACAGCCTGCCGATCAGAGTTGATTTACCGTGGTCGACATGCCCGATAATTACTACATTGCTGTCCATTTAATCCTCCGGAATTGAAAAAGGTGTATCCTTGCCGTTTACATATAGCCCAGTGCACGCAACTTCTGCATGGTAAAAGATTTCTCCTTATCCTGTGCCCTCCCGGACCGTTCTGCAATCTTTGTTTCTCTCAGCTCCTGCACTATTTCATCGATAGTCGAAGCGTTGGAATCTATAGTTGCCGTACAGGGTTCACAGCCGAGGCTGCGGTACCTTGTGCCGTTTTTAGCAAAATACATAGGATGCGAAGGGATGTTTTCCTGCTTGATATACTCCCACATATCAAGCTCTCTCCAGTGGAGAATGGGATGTACCCGTGTATGGGTTTTTGCCTCTGTTGTCTTCTGATACTGGTCCCACATCTCAAGGGGCTGGTCTTTATAATTCCATTTAAAATCGCTGTCGCGAGGTGAGAAATATCGCTCCTTGGCTCTAATGCCGTGTTCGTCTCTTCTGATGGATAGAATAAGAGCATCAAAATGATGCTGGTCCAGACATTTCATTAAAGCCTCGGTCTTCAACCTGGTGCAGCATTCAAAGTGCCCTTTGTCCGGCCCCATGCCGTCACGCATCGCCTCTTCGTTTTTTGCCACTATAAGGTCCATTTTCCATTCTTGCGCCAGCCGGTCCCGGAAAGCGTACATGGCTTTAAATTTATAACCTGTATCTATGTGGATGACGGGAAAAGGAATCCGTCCGAAGAATGCCTTACGGCACAGCCATAGACAAACGGTACTGTCTTTACCGGTGCTCCACAGTACGGCTGGATTTTTAAACTCTGCGCAGGCTTCCCTTAAAATATACAGGCTTTTATTCTCAAGATCTTTTAAATCTGGCATTATCTGCTCCCGTCAAGTTGTTAATCAAGATAACCCAAAGCGCGAAGGCTATTCTTTACCCGGTCCTCATCTTCTTTGGAGAACGGTTCATTGCCGACAGTTTTTTCTGATACTATTTCCCTGAGTACAAATGTTACGTAGCTTGAAACAGACGTAAAACCCGTATTGCTGATGCGTTCCTCGATTTTTTTAAAGAGAGGAGCAGGAATAGAAATAGTAGTAAACCTCTTTATCTCCCGAGGCATGAAATATTTCCTTTAAATTTCTGAGAATGTTCACAATAAACTAGTTATTTCTATTATTTATAAGAAATTCGACTAATTATATTTCATTAACATTTATTAAGTCAATAGTACTTTTATACTGACTTAGATAGAAAGAAATTTGCTACTAATTATGTAATACGCTATCTTTGCAATTTATATTCAATATATTTGTTATTAGCAGCTGTCAAAAAGAATAATACTATCATGAACGGGTTAAGCATATAGAAGTAGTGTAAACATTCTTAAGATAGGTTAATTATGTGATGATTTTAGTTGATCCAAAATGAGCATTATATTTTCCCGTAAATCAATAGCGATTTTATCAAATTGATAACAACTCTCTAACGCATTTTTATTCTCTTTGCCTACAGAAATACGCATTTGCTCATCGTTGATAAGAATTGTTAAAGACTGATATAATCCGTTTTCATCTGATACCACACACTTAAAACCTTTATATCTCCTTTGCAATAATTCAGGACTCCCACCCTGATCATGTACAATAACAGGTTTTCCTGCGGCTTGCGCTTCCAGAACTATGTTAGGCGCTGCATCATAGCAAGAAAGATGTAATACGATGTCCGAATCTTTTAACGCTTCTTCAACGGGCGTATAGTAACCAGTAAATAATACCCTGTTTCTTATCTCATCAGGAATAAGTGATAGTATATTACTGCGGCCACGCTCAAACAAAAAACCAGCACCAACAACAATGAAGTACCAGCCGTGGTTTTCTTTCAAGATTTTTACTATGACAGGGAGGTAATAAACGATCCCGTAATATTTTTTATAATAATTAAAATTTGTAACCGTTAAAATAATACCTGCATCTGCCGGGACCCTCTGCTTTGCGCGAAGCTTACCGGGTTGGGCGTTATCGAACGCTGTAAAATCAACGGGATTATAGACAGTGTGCACTTTTGCAGGGTTTATCCCGGCATGCTCTATTATCTGGTTTTGCAGGAACTCAGATACGGATAAGATGCCATCCACCCGGGTAAGAATTTGCCGGCGGCAGAAAAGCCATTGGAGTCTGAAGAGCTGTTTTATCGGGACAGGCTTTAATTCCCATTCTGCGAAATGCTCATACTCTATATCAACTCTCATTCTAACAATAACAGGCAAGCCAATTAGCTTCGCATATAGCGTTAATATCAGGTCATCATAACTAAAACCGCCTATCAGTACGCAAGCTGCTTGGTGGCGTAGTTTCCATAAAACCGTTATATGGCGTATGAGCCTTTTTATAATAAGCAATACCTTAGGTTTAACCTGTGCTTTAGTGGAGCTGATTACCTCATAATTAACTATAGTGAAATATTGTTTAAGAGATGGTACTATTTTATTCCATCGCTTTTGAGAGCCAAGGTAAATTAGTATTTTTCTATTTTCTTGAATATTGATATCTATTTCTTTCATGGGGTTTTATCATACGCATATCAACTTTGGTGGCGTCTTTTATAATGAAATTACCTTGTTTTTGAAAAGGGAGAAGTATCTTGCTTCAAGCTGACGAGCAAGAATTTCACTATTTCTATATTTTAGTACCCATTTCTGCCCATTTCTGCCTATTTTGGCAGCTTTCTCTTTATTATTGAGAAGATAAATCAGAGCATTGGCGATATCTTCAATGTTGAATTGCACTAATACGCCACCCTCACTTTGTTCGAGCACCTCTTTCTGATCTAAAATTTCTTTGTTGGCAACAACTGGTTTTGCTCCTCCCATATACTCAAATAATTTAACAGG
>CAZFIM010000100.1:0-7674 GCA_964519615.1 uncultured Dehalococcoidales bacterium | reverse complement strand
CCTGTAAAGATAATTTTATCTTGCATATTCAGCTTTCTTGATAGTCTCGTAATGTCCTCTCTACCATTTCCTTCCCCAACTATTAACAGCTTAATACTATTTGAACTTTCTGCAACTTTTGCAAATGCGTTAATGATAATATCCAGTTTACGTGCCCTGTCTAGTGAGCCAACATACATGATTACCTGAAAATCATTGAGTTTGTATTTGTTTTTAATTAAATTTCCATCGCCTTCATATATTTGAGATATATCAATGCCGTTGGGATAAGGGAATAGTTGCTTTTGGGGTATACCTTTGCTCATTAGCAAACCCGCAAACCATTTTGAGGAAGGGGTGATCAGATCTGATTTTTTCATTACGTTTATGGTAACAAATTCATGAAGATCACCAATGATATTCGACCATAGCATATTTACTATAGAGCCTGTTTTGTATGTTTCCCGTTGCATACCCGGAGGCTCCGAATCAATTACAAGAGGAATATGATACCGTGCTTTAAGGAAAAGAGCGATAATCTCATCAAGCATATTGCCTTTCACGTATATAATGTTGAAATGGTTCTGTCGGAATATTTTGAGAATAAAGAAAATTCTCGCGGGTGCGTTCAGCGCCCTATTAATAATTTTACCTGCAACGGTATTCGAATCGAAAAATAAGAAAAATGGGATAGTATAAATAGTTATACTTCCCCGTTTTAATTCTTGCATTGTTTTTCTACCTTCTTCTTGCATGACCCATGTTACTGAGTGACCAAAGTTAGCAAGATACGAAGGTATGCCTTTTCTGTTTGCCGGGCCTAATTCAAAAGGCTCCGCCCTTTGAAGGTGATCGAATAACATGCAAAGATTAAGCATTTGCTTCATATTATGTTTCAACTCATAATGATAAATAATACATCGTATTTTTATGCTTTTACTATTGTCTTATAAACGCATCATTCTCATTATTGCAATAGATATGGCTATAACCTTGAGAATCAAGTACTGTATCAGGATTATAGCCTATAGAATAAATTCCCTTATCGCTTTTAAAGGGATAGGACATAATATCTTTTCTTATCCAGATCATTAACGGACTTTTGAAATGATATGATCCTTTTCGGATATTTGCGCTAATATCCTGGTATTGTATCGATAGTACTCCTTGAAAGAAGAGATCGCGTACGTACCAGTCACTGCCTATATTGTAATCATAGATACGGTCAAGTGTTTGTATAGTCTGTAACTCTGAGTTTACAAAAGCATAGCGTACTGTACTATTGGGTGCAAATACTCTGTTATCCATATTCAAATAAGGACTTGACACTGTGATTGTTCCGAGTACTAAAAGCGGAATGATACATGAAAAAACTTTAAATTCTATTTTTCTTGGTAGACTGCGCATCCATAAAATAGATACCCCCGTGGGCACTGCTAATAGTATTTGAATGAAATGTAACCAACGACCTACGTAGATATTTATTTTCAATATGAAAGCTATCAGGTTAATAATTAGCAGAGTAAAAGCGGTTAAAACTATTGAAAACCCATAGATATTGCAGCTCCTACGTGAAAGCAGATAAAGACTGCCTATTATTGCAAAGTATATAAATAAAAACATCCCTAAATAATTGAATAATTGTTCTGAGATAGGTACTGTATATAGTGTAGATATTTGCTCGAGTGTATGCACTGATTGTCCCAGAACATCATTATATAAGGCTGGAGACCTATTGATTGTGCGTATAATTGCATCAATATGACCAGTACCTAAAGCCCACCAGCTCAGTGCCATAATAGCGAAAATGAGACCGGAATATAGAAATAATTTTCCAGATTGAACATGGGTGTGTCTTAATTTTTTATATATAGTTGCCCAAATCCCCAAAAGCAACAATGTAGCTACTAGGGAAACGGCAGGAAGTGGATGTGTAACCAACAGCACAATCATGAACAGGGCAACGAGGAAAATATTTTTTCCAGCCATTTGTCTTTTCAAACGGAATAACAGAAGAATTATCAGAGGTATAAAAATAACTGCCATAGAATTTGGTATTGTCCAGAAACCGTACCGTATATGGAAACTTGCGAAGGTGAGGAATAAAGCTGCAAGCAGACCTGCTTTTATACTGTGAATGAATTTGCCAAGGAGAAAAGCTGAAAGAACATTACATACCAGGTAAGGAAGTCCTATTGAAAATGCTACGCTGCTTTTGTAGTTGAGGTCGGTTATAGTAGTAGCTATATTTGTCAGCAAATGGAAAGCTGGCATCATACTGTAATAGAAATCCATAGGCACATGTTTCAGTTGAAATATCATTTGCGCAAAATATTGATGATACCATGGGTCAATTCCTACGACGGTAGGAAAAATGAAAAGCTGAGACCATTGGAGGCTTAATCCAGTGATGATAATATACAATAACGCAAGATGTGCCGAATACCTTTTTTGGGGTAGAAGCAGTATGTAATAACAGACAACGGTTATCATTAACAGCGTTAATACGAAGTAACTTACCGGGCGAATGTACGGGTCAGGCCTGAATGCTAGAGTGAGCATACTGGCTGAGAATAATATCAGAAAGAGCATACTTGAGAAAAGGCATACATTTCTCTTCATTGATGATAAAGGGATATGGTCTGTAATATTCCTCCTGCGGAATAGAAGGTAGGTAGCAAAACCCGCGGAACTGAGCGCACTCACTACAGTCAGTTGAAGGTCATCATAACGCAAGTGAACGAATAAAGTCAGAAGAATGCTGAATAATAATCCTGTGGTGGCCAATAATAAATCAAAGTTACGTATCGTCTTTCCGATTATGGGAAAGTTGTTATCTTTATTCACTTTCTTCCTATCATTATAGCAGTTAAATAGTATATTTAGGATCAGAGCGATTGAAATAGCTGAAGATACTTTTGGCTCAACACATTATATCGAAACTCTTGCTCAATGAATAAACTGGATTTGATGCCTATTTTTTTTCCGTCAGGATGCCTAAGAGCTTTAATGATGTATTTTGCAATACACTCGCTGGAGTTGTCCGGCATGATAAAACCGGTATCACCATCAAGCAATATGTCGGGTATTGCGCCTACCGGAGGAGCCAGGACCGGTGTTCCGCAGGCCATTGATTCTAAAACTATATTGGGGAGGCCTTCATAATATGAAGGTAAGACCAGCAACTTCATTTGGTTTAGATACTCTGGCAATTGAGCATATGGTATCCATGAAAGCATCTTAACCGTGCCAATGGAGATATATTTGTATAATTTTGTGTGAACCTCTTCATATAGAGGGCCGTTTCCTCCTATGATGAAATTTATGTTGCTGTCGTTTTCTAACACCATTGAAATGGCATTTGTTAAATTGACAACACCTTTTTCATGGCTTAGCCTCCCGATATATCCTACTGTCCGTTTCCTTTGGCTGTAATCAATATCAAGTTTGAAATCTGTTTTGATACATCTAAGTGCAAGAGGTTTGGCAAATACTTTATTACCGTATTGGTTAAGCCACTGCTGATTTAATAGATCAGGTACATCCACAATGAGCTTATTTGCGAAATGAAAGACGATACTTTCAAATATTCTATAGATTATACTTGAGATTTTAATAACTAAAGCAGGATGATTAGCAAAGACCTTTTTTATCAAATCTGATCCCCTACTCTCAAGAAGAACGATGGTTTTAATTGATTTACATTTAGCAAACAATACCGGAATTAACAGTGTACTAATTCGTCCCGTAAAATAAACGATTTTTGTATCCGGCGGTAATAATGTTAGACCTCTAATAATCTGAAATTGTGCTTTCAGTTCTCCAAATATGATAGACCGTAATGGACTATGCGATGGAGGGCAAACTACATTTGCTAAAAAACGAACATTATTGTCAGTGCATAATTCTCTCGATGCATCCTGATTGGCAATAATGTATATGGATTGAAATAAAGGCCTAATAATCTCAACCAGCCCGTTAATCCGTATAGCACTGGATTCTACAGCCCTGTCTTTGGGAGATGGATAGATAATGCCTATGGATGCATTTCTCATGACATTGCTATAGGTTCTATTTAATAAACAACGTTTTGAATATCAGCCAGGTTGCGAGGAAAGGGTATAACATAAATCTGGACAGGTTTAAATGAGATTTGCCAGTTGTACGTACTGGCATATTAATTGGAACTTCACATATGTTGAAACCTTTTCTTGCGATTTCAAGCATTTGCTCAACAGCGGGATGGCTATCACACGGTCGATGCAGTTTTTTCAGGCAGCTAACCCTATATATTTTGAATCCTGACGTAACATCGGTAATACGTGTACCTCCAAGAAGGCTTACCAACCTGGAAAAGAATTTTATACCTGCGTATCTGGTGGTACTTAAGCTGCTTCGCTTATCCCTGCTAAGGAAACGACTCCCAACAACTATATCGCAATTACCAGTTTCCATTGCCTGCAATAATAAGGGAATATATGAAGGATCATGCTGTCCGTCAGCGTCAAGCTGTAATATATAGTCAAAGCCCTTTTCAATGATAAATTGTTGTCCTGTATATTGCGCGATTCCATACCCTTTTTTTTGATGACAATCGATAACTTCAGCTCCACAGCTTGCTGCTATTTCAGGTGTATTATCTGTGGAGCAGTTATCTACTACATAAATATTGCTCACATATTTTTTGGTTTCGCGTATAATATCACCTATAGTAGCCTCTTCGTTGTATGCAGGAATAAGCGCGCAGATATTAAGACTGTTTTTCATTATACTGATTCCATAAAGCTGCCAGGCCATCCTTGAGGTCAATTTGGGGATTAAATTTCAAGCATGCTCTTGCCTTACTGATATCTGAGTAATTTCTGATTATTTCACCTTTTCTTGCCGGTGAATGAACAACAGATATTTCTTTGTTGGCGAGTGAACTCAATAATTCAACAAGCTCGTTAACGGAGGTTTCTTTTCCGCTGGCTATCTGAAAGATTTCTCCGCTTGCATTTTTATTTTCTTTACCAGATTGCGTTGCATCCTTAAGGCAGAGGTGTATCGCCTGGCATATATCCAGTACATGTATAAAATCACGGGTTTGATTTCCGTCACCGTAAATAGTGAGTGTTTTATTCTCTTTGATATATTGAAGAAATAAACTAATAACCGACGTCTTGTGATAGGAATACGGTCCGTAACAATTGGAAAACCTGAGACAATAGGCAGGCAGCCCATATGAATTATAATATGCAGAACAAAGCGCCTCCCCCGCCATTTTAGTTGCCCCATATGGTGACAATGGCTGGGGAACCTGCACTTCGCAAGCCGGCGGCTCCTGTTCTCCCAATACTGCATTAGAAGATGCCAGAATGAATGCCTTAATCTTATTAATACGACCTTCTTCCAGTACGTTAAGAGTGCCAGATACATTAATGTTCCAGTGTTCTACGGGTGTTTGCAAAGAATCAACTACACTGGTTTCTGCTGCAAGATGTACGACAGCATCAATATTTTTCAGGGCTTTTTTTACGGCCTCTCTATCTGTAATATCTCCTTTGATAATCTCAATTTTATCAAGGTTAATTCCAGTAGACTCAAGGTTTTGAATACTACCACTTGAAAGATTATCAAACACTTTGAGATTGTAGTTTTTATCACATAAATAGTTAACTAAATTCGCACCTACAAAGCCGCAGCCACCCGTGACCAGTATATTGTCTATTGATGTGTCCTTATATATCATAAATCTCTTACCTGAATAGAATATAGTGTATCATATTGCTGTTGTTCTGGGCTGACCTTTTATGAGCAGCTTATATAACCATAAGCAAATGATGAATAATTGACACAAATGTCCCCAGGCGATTTTACGTTTTTTCTTGATGGTATTTGTTTTGATATCGACTTCAGTTATACGTGCATCCAACGATAATGCTTCCAATACAAAGATACCGCATGTGCAGTATCCGCCAAGCTTTAATTTTATAGCGAGCTGTCTATTTAACGCTCTGAATCCTGTGCAGGGATCTTTTATTTTTATTTTTATCCGGGTAAGCCATGTAAGCAGGTACTCTGAACTGCGCGCAAATCGCTCTCTTGATCCGATTACCAGATCAGCGCGGTCTGTCATTACAGGCTCTACTAATATTGGGATAAAGCTGGCGGGGTGTTCACCATCCGCATCTATAGTTACAATGATATCGTTTTGCGATTCCTGGAAACCGCGCTTGAGTGCTTCAATATATCCTTTATGGGATTGCTTAAGGACTTTCACTCCTGTTTTCAGCGCGCTATGATATGTATTATCACTGCTACCGTCATCAATAACTATTATTTCATCGGCATAGTGACGCGCGGATTCAATCACTTTTGTTATTCGTTCTTCCTCATTGTAGGCGGGAATAACGATAGAAACCCTTAAAGGAGCCGGCTCACCATTTGTCCCAGTTGCTTTTTCGATTGCGCACCCACTCTTCTTACTATCTCATTGCCGTTATGAAAGACAATGTAAGTAGGAATTCCCTGAATAGAGTATTTAGCAGATGTTTGCGGGTTCTGATCTACATTAATCTTTGCGACTTTTACCTTGCCTGCAAAATCGAGAGCCATTTCCGCTATTGTCGGTTCAGACATCTTGCATGGAGGACACCATGATGCCCAAAAATCTACCAGTACAGGGAGCTCTGATGACATTATCTCCGTATTAAAATTGGCGTCAGTTAAGCGAATCGTTGAGTTATCTCTCATGCTTAAACTCTACCTATTCCGACGTAGAAATAGTCTCCAGAATTTCAATGCTTTCAACTTTCTTTTTTATTCCTGACCACCATGTTTTCGGTATGACTAAATGCTGCTTCTGCATAATACGTGATTTTATTTCCGGTTCAGTAAGAATCTGAAGCATATTATATACAGATTCATCAAGCGTTATCTGCGGCGTGAAATGGAAATCATGATGGAGTCGTTCAAAGACCGGCTCGAATGGATGCCTGTCTGCCTCAACACGAGGATTCTCGACGCGCTGGATTTTAACCGGTAAATTAAATTCCTTTTTGCCGATGCGGGCGACTGTTTCTGCCAGATCTCTCAGCGTATAGTAACCTGACATCTGGTTCACAACCGAGTATTGCCCCGGTTCCGGCGGAGCGCAAATTAACCTTGACATACATTGCATCGCATCTTCAAGGGCAATAAATCCTCTCTTTTGTTCGCCTGATCCGTATAGGGTGAGGGGAATGCCGGCAACGGCCTGAGCCGCAAACCGGTTGATTACGGTGCCAAACCATTCATCTATATCAAAACGCGTATATAGTCTTGGATCGGTCTTTGTCTGCTCTGTATGTATTCCAAAAATAACCCCTTGCATGATATCGTAAGACCGCAGCCACCAGTATTTACACGCTTCATATACGTTAAAAGTATCCTGCACTTTACTCACATGATAAAAGCTGACAGGATCTCTGGGCGTTAACTCCCCTCCCAAACTCCACTCCTGTCCCCTCCATTGAAGTACAGCATCAGCGGGGAACATTCCCTCAAAGAGAGGACGCCCTGTGAGCGGTGTGCCATACTCCCCCATCGTTCCCAGCTTCAATAAAGATGTTTCCGGGCAGACATCGCGTATCAAAAAAAGCAATCCAAGTGTACCGATAACATTGTTCTGCTGCACCATAGTCGCATGATCTACATCTATCATGCTGTAAGGGG
>CAZFIM010000099.1:263-7782 GCA_964519615.1 uncultured Dehalococcoidales bacterium | reverse complement strand
AGGGTGTCTACGGCATGCGCGGCGATTTGGCTGATCTGACTTCTATTTGTGAGCTGAAGGATAAGTATGGGGCAAGGCTGTTTGTAGATGATGCTCATGGTTTTGGAGTTATGGGGCCGAACGGGCGAGGGTTGGGTGAGCATTACGGAGTTCAGGATAAAATCGATCTCTATTTTGGCACCTTTGCTAAAGCTTTTGCTGCTATCGGTGGAGTCTGCGCTGGAGAAGAGGCTCCGATCGATTATATTCGCTACAATGCACGCTCGCAGGTCTTTGCTAAAAGCTTGCCGATGGTCTATGTCGATGCGTTGTCCGCTACATTGGACATAATAATTAACGATCATGAACTGCGGGAGAGAATGTGGCGCAATACACGCAGGCTTCAGGATGGTCTGATGCAGCTTGGATTTGATATCGGTGATACGCAGTCTCCCATAACACCCGTCTATGTTCCTGCAGGAGATGTAGAGACAGGGATGTCGATGATACGCATGCTTCGTGAGGAGTATGGTGTATTCGTATCCGGCGTTACTTATCCTGTGGTACCGCTGGGGGTAGTGTTGTTCCGTATGATTCCTACTGCATCACATACCGATGAAGATATAGATATTACACTTGATGCATTTAAAAATTTGCGGGATAGAATGAAGCTGGACCTCTCTCGTAAACCTTCCCAGTTGAATAGATAGATACCTAGTCTTTCACGCGGCTCAGAGAAAGCAGACGCAGCATCCAGTCAGGGAGAGGTTTTTCAGGATTTCTTTTTTTTAGATCAAGGTAGATGCCCAGTTTTTTCAGAACCGGCAGACGGTGTGTCTCAACAAATTCTATCAATGTGCCATCGGCATCTTCGATATAACTGAAATGACCGGCCGCGTCTCCCATATCGAACGAACTGCTGCTGTCTACGGTAAATGGAGAACCTGCTGCAGAACATTTTGTACGCAGGGCTTGCATACCGTGAATATCGAAGCAAAGGTGGATAAAACCCAGATCACCCCAGTACCTCCCCCCGAAAATCTTCTGCGGTGTGCGGGTTAAACACTGAACAAGCTCAATACGGCTTGGTCCTATCAGCCGGCTGAAACTACCTTTACGCTGTTGTGAATGGGACAGCATGACCCGGCGTATTTCTTCTTCTCCGCCGGGCAGGCAGGAGAAATCACTGAATACGCCTTTCTCATCATACAATATCGCATCGTATCCAAGGATATCGTTATATAGGGTAAGAGATTTATCGATATCCGAAACGCCGATAATACAGCCGCATGCTCCCCCTGTAAAATGCCGGTTGCGTGAGAACCAGTCTTTGCTGCTCACAACCTGGAAGATATTGCTAAAAGGATCTTTGATGAAAAAGTGTCTGTTCCCGGCAGGGTCCTGTGATATATCGCCTGATATGGTAATACCCTCCGAACGGAAAAAAGCATATGACTTATCCAGATCATGAGCTTTGATCCTGGCGGCAAAAATGCCCCTGTCCCCCAATTTAACTGAGAAAGAGGGTTTCTGAGGTTCTCTATCTGTATATTGCCAGATTTCAAAACCACTGCCGCCCTGAAGATTCAACGCAAGCAATGCCCGTCTCTGATGAGGTTTCCCGCCAGTATATTGGGTCATTAAACCTGCTTTGCCCGTATCATCAAAAGCGGGAATATCTGCGCCAAGGAACGTGCGGTACCATTTAAAACCCATATCTACATCAGGGACTCCTATGCCGATTTGTTGAATACCGCTGATAATAATATCTTCCACGAAGAACATTGTAGATGAGCGCTTTGTTGTTAGTCAATGCTTTTTATTTAGAAAAGATAAATGTTGGGGAAATAGAGTATTTATTATTAAAAAGTTGTATAATACATAGCTTAGTATGCTGCGAATTCGTATTATCTCATTAGTAATTGCGCTTCTTGCCTCATTGATTATTTCCTGCAATTCCGGTCCGGCGGATATATCCGCTCCGACACAACCTTCATCTCAATCACAATCAGCAACCACCAGCGATGAGCCGATGGCGGTGATGGCCAGCATTCAGGGAGAAGTGGAGATAAACAATCAGGGGAGTACCTGGACTGCAGCATTTTGTGGAATTGAGCTAAAAGCCGATGACAGTATCCGAACCGGCGATAATTCCAGCGCATTAATTACCTTTTTTGAAGGCAGTTCAATTGAACTGGAATCTAATACGAAGATCAAGATAGCTGAACTTGCCGTAGACGCTTCTACAGGTACTACCACTATAAAAATGGGACAGAGCATTGGGTCTACGGTCAGCCGTGTAAAAAAACTGGTAGACTCGGAATCCACCTATGAGATACAGACACCGTCGGCTACGGCTATGGTGCGGGGTAGTGTGGGGAGGGTAATTGTATTGAATGACGGCATTACAATTGTTCTGAATGAGGAAGGTGAATGGCTGGCATATGCACAGGGGCAAACAGTAGATATACCCGCCGGTTGGCAGGTAACGATTACACCGGGATCGCCACCGAGCGAGTTAACACCGCAGGGATCGCCGCCACAGAATCAACCTGTCAATAATCAGGATGGGGGAGACCCTTCGTATCCGGCATCGCTCAAAGCAGGTTTCAGCGCCAGCACTACTCAGGGGGCTATCCCTCTCGTTGTCCAGTTTACGGATGAATCGGCTGGTACTGTTACGAGCTGGTCATGGGATTTCGGGGACGGGACATCGACCGATGCTAATCCTGTCCACACCTATTCGGCCCCGGGTATTTATACTGTTTCCCTGACCGTAACCGGTCCAGAAGGTTCAGATACTCTTGTAAAGAATAATTATATTTTAGCCCTCAATGCATTACCCGGCGTTGATTTCTCCGCCAGTACTACCTTAGGGGCGGCACCGCTGTCCGTTGAGTTTACAGCTACGTCGGAAGGGGCGATAAGCGCCTGGGAGTGGGCTTTTGGCGATGGCGGGATATCGTATGAAGAAAATCCTGCTCATGTATATACAACCCCGGGAACTTTCACCGTCTCGCTGACTGTGACTTATGCGGAGGGAACGGAGACTGTAACAAAATACGATTATATCAGTGTCTGGAACGGTTGGACGCAGAGTACCGATGATGATTTCGATTCGGGTGCGTTAAATAATTTAATAATTTTCTCGGATGAGGTTATCCCGATTCCAGTATATGCAAATGGCGATGGAGGAGATTCACCAACCCCGATAACCGCTGCTGCAGCTAACGATGGTATGCTGATACTCGGTATAGATAATGCATCTATCGAACCGGACTGGACACCGAGCACACCGTCTAACGATATGTGGTTTCAGATATATGGCACAAATTATGCTGCGCAGGTGATAACACCCGGTATAAGTGGGATTCCTGTGGAGTTTGTACTGCGGCTCGGAAAAAACGGCAGCCCTGATTATCCGCTTGTTGTCGAGCTGAGAGAATGCGATATTACCGGAGCACCTGGTGATACAGTACTATGTACTTCCTATTTGACGGAAATACCTTTTACAGGTTACTGTAATGTTTATTTTCCTCCTTTTACAGTATTACAAGAAGGTGTCAGTTATGCTCTTGTCTTACATCAAATGAATGATCAGGGTAATGCACAAAACTGTTATGAATGGGAATGGAACACAGATTATTTTTACAGCGGCGGCTGCGCATGGGGAAGTCCCGACAGTACTGTGAGCTGGACAGAGATCGAATGGGAAGGCTCTCCCGATTTTTATTTTGAATCTTCTTTGGGACAATACCATCCGTTCGGTCAATATGAATCCAGTTCACATGACTGCGGTACCGGCAAAACATTTGGCTCTCTTGTCTGGGATGCGACGGTGCCGGCTGGAACAGAGCTAAAATTTCAGATAGCAACGAATAATGATAATGAAACCTGGATTTTTGTCGGCCCGGACGGCACAAACGATACGTATTATGAGGCCAACGGAACTGCAATCTGGACAGGCCATAACGGCGACAGATATATCAGATATGTGGCGTTTTTCGATCTGGCTGATGGAATAATCACTCCTCAATTAAGGAGTTTCAGCATTCTCTTCCACTGAGACTCGGGATAGGGCATATATGAAATCAGGCAGAACGATGGGGCGGCAGCGCTCACGTAAACTTTTTCACACGGCTATTATTATCGCTGTCGGTTTTATCTTCGCTCTCATAGCAATACATATCCGTCCGTTTACCAGCATCAATTCATGGCTTTCAGACCAATTGTTTCTTTCTGAGTCTCCATCTCCTAATATTGTATTAGTGGGAATCGATGATTCTTCTCTGGAAAGGCATGGTAAATGGTCTGAATGGCCCCGTACGCTCCATGCCCAGGCCATACGCAATTTAACGGACGCGAAGGCGAGGGTTATCGCCTTTGATGTATTGTTCGCTGATGATTCCAGAGATGATCCTGAACTGGCACAAGCCATGGCCGAAAACGGTAATGTAATTCTACCGGTTGCCGGAACTACTCCTCTGTCATCCTACGGCAAGGCCGTGATGTATGATGATGTACTGCGCCCTGCTACATTACTTGAAAATGCCTCTCAGTCAACCGGGCATGCCAATATTGTACCTGATATCGATGGTGTGGTGAGACGGCTCCCTTTAATTATCAGAGATAATTCAAATAATATCTATCCTTCTATGTCGCTGGCTGTGCTGCATACGCTGTTATTCAAACAACTCCCGGAAGAATACACAGTTCAGGGCGGTAAACTGCTTGTACTGGACCGGGCGATTCCCGTAGATAATTCGTATAGTGTTCGCGTCAATTACACTTCCCTTGAAAACAGCTATGCGATGCTTTCCTATAAGAATATCATCGAAGGAACTTTCGATCCGGAATTGGTCAAACATAAGGTTGTGCTGGTAGGCATGACTGCAACGGGCGATCTGGATACCTGGGCAACTCCGGTTTCACCCGCAAAGGTGCCGGGAGTGTGGATACACGCAAATACCATTGACACGATCCTGCGTGAGAGGTTTTTGATCGAGATTGGTTTGCTGCCTAATTTGCTTATTCTGCTACTGCTGACATTAATTGCCGGGGCAGTACTGCCGCGTTTGAATTTGAAATACAGCGGCATGGTAACGGCAGGTTTAATAATCATCTATCTTATCGGTGTCTTTTATGCCTTTGACCATGGGTATATTTTAAAAATTCTTTATCCGCTTCTATTACTACCTTTGCTGTTTGTCACCGCTGTGTTCTGTACTGTGTTGTATGAGCAATCGGACAAACGCCTGATAAAGAACCTCTTTGGACGTTATGTATCGCCTCAGGTAGCCAATGAAATCATTAGTCTTACCGATACGGGGCGATTGCGCCTGGGAGGAGAGCTGAGAACCGTAACGGTACTTTTTGCCGATATACGCGGATTTACGCATATGAGTGAAAGCATGTCGCCTACCGATGTTGTTGCTATGCTAAATAAATATCTGGGAATATTAATCGATAAGGTTCTTGAATATGATGGCATGGTAAATAAATTTGCCGGTGATTGTATTATGGCGGTCTGGAACGCTCCCCAAACGCAGAGCGATCATGCTTTTCTTGCGGTGAAAGCTGCCTATGAGAGCCAGCAATTAATTGCCAGGGAGAGGGAAAATGATGCATCTTCGTTGGCAGTGAAGTTCGGGATAGGCATCAATACCGGCGAGGCGGTTGCGGGTAGTCTGGGGTCTACGGGGCGTGCGGAATATACGGTTATTGGCGATTCTGTAAATTTGGCCTCTCGTATCTGCAGTGGAGCGCCGGGCGGCGATATCTGGATTGGTACGGAGACGTTTAATCAGGTTAAAGCGAAAATAAAATATGAAGAGTTAAAGCCACAATCTTTTAAGGGAAAATCAGAGGCGATAGTGGTTTACAGAGTTATAGAATTGTAGTGGACATTCTTAGGTACAGTAAAAACAGTCACATCCGCTAATTTGAGCAGCTCTCCGGCATATAATTCAAATTGAAAGCTCGTTCTTTTCATGTGCAATGGTAATATGCACCTTCATTTTACCTGACACAAGGTTAAGCTCTTTCTCAATTACTTTTTCATGTTGCGGGCTGAGATGTGTCGCTACTATTTCCGGTAAATACCCTTTCAATTGTTGAAATAGTATAAGCTCGTTCATGAGTAGTTCCGGACAGAGATGTCCGGCATCTTTAGCCATAGCCTTTAATTTGTTCGGAAAAGTGACATCACAAATAATGACATCAGGTTTTATATGCTGCCAGATATTATCAAGGCCGGGACCTGTATCACCAGTAAAAAAAACGGTTTTACTATTCTTCCGGGTAATTTCAAACCCCACGGCATCTAAAGGATGATTTACCGGTATAGCTTTAAACTGATAGTTGTTAAAATGTGTAGTGTGATATGGCTCAATGGTGATTAACTCAAGAACAGGTTTCTTTAAAAAGGATTCTTTCTGTGAGAATTTGGGATAAACAGTACCATCAAGAAGGTGTGACTGAAGAATCTGGAGAGTTTCCTTATTACTAAAGATCTTCGTTACATGATCTACGTTGGCTAATGCGAAGGCAGGTATATCGCGAATGTGATCATAATGTCCATGTGTGAGTAATATCCCTTTTATTTGCCGTTGTTCCTGGAAGGTGAGTTCCGAGGAAATACTTCCAGCATCCACGGCAATAATATCATCAATCAGATATGTACTCAGCTTGTCATCCCGTGATTCCAGGCTATGAGTGCCTATGAATTTGATCTGCACTTTTTTCTACCTTCCGGTCTGCCTTTTAGGTCAGGCGATTTTCATTAATAAAAAATCTGAGTATTAACGGTACTTGATCCATTGTATCGCATACTTCTTTCTACCGCGCCAGCTAGTTGAAACATAGTGATATACTGTAAACAAATGTGGTATAGGATCATGCTTTTTCGTTGGCCATTCTCTCCTTTTCGGGAGTACTTCAGCACATGTTGGAATATGGCTCTTATAATTATTTGCATGATATTACTATCAATCTACACATAATCAATAATAATAGTTTGAAACTACTACAGGGCTGGAGCAGTCATCCCCCAGTTATTTCAAACCAAAGGCACTCTGCAATTTACTATTCTCATCGGGGGTTGTCATTACTATCAGCGTACTTTGAGGTTTAAGTATATAGTCTTTGCGGGGATTAAAAATCCAATCGTCTTTTACTTTTATTGCCATTAACAACGTATCGGGATATCGGCTCAGTTCAAGGCTGGATATATCATGTCCCGCAAAGGAATCAGGTACGCTGACCTCCTCTACGCGTAGATTTTTGTTTTTATCTCTCATCATAGTATCGAGGAAAGTTACCACGGTAGGCCTTACCATTTCAGAAACCATTCTCATGCCGCTGATGTAGCTGGTGGAGACAACACTATCAGCACCTGCGGTCCTCATTTTTTCGCCGTTTTTTATTTCTTTGCATTGGGCTACCACTCTTATATGAGGGCTAAGTTGCTTAGCGGTAAGACTGATCACAAGGTTGAGATTATCGTCATCAGTAACCGCAAAAAGCCCTCTGGCAGAGTGAA
>CAZFIM010000099.1:0-253 GCA_964519615.1 uncultured Dehalococcoidales bacterium | reverse complement strand
GGCTTTCAGGAGTACATCATTATCAGAGGCGTCTCCTTCAATGAATATCTCATCATGCCAGATTTCTGATTTCTTATCTATTACGGATTTATTCAATTCAATGAGCACATGTGCTCTTTTAGTTGCGCGCAGTTCGTTTATGATATGGATACCAAAATCACCTATGCCGCAGACTATATAATGATCATTGGAGTTTTGTGCCAGCTTTTCCATTCTTTTTCTCCTGAAAGACTTGGTGACTTCGCCTTCGACT
>CAZFIM010000098.1:0-7933 GCA_964519615.1 uncultured Dehalococcoidales bacterium | reverse complement strand
ATCCCACCCTGGATGATCGGATATTTTATTTTAAGGAGTTCACATATTTGAAATTTATTTAGCATACGCCACCACAAAAGCTACGGCATAGTGTTTTTCGTGTGAAAGACTTACGGAGATATCACTGATGCCTTTTTCATTTGCCTTAATTCTCGATCGACCAAGCAGATTGATATAGGGTTTGCCATTAGTATGTGATAGTATCTCAATATCATTCCAGCGCAACTCAAACATACCGCAACCGAGGGCTTTCATTGCCGCCTCTTTCGCAGCAAAACGTACAGCCAGACTGGATATTTCATTGCGGTAATGCTCGAGTTCTTTATCTGTGTAAACACGCTTAAGAAAAGAATCATGCCATTGATCTACAGCCGCGGAGACGCGGTTAATTGCAATAATATCTACTCCGGTTGATATAGAAGATGATTTTACCAAATAAAGTCCTTTTAATCCTGGAATCTGCTTATAGCCAGAACCGAATTATGCCCTCCAAAACCAAACGAATTTGAGATGGTTATGTTTACATGCCGAAGACGAGATTTATGGGGCACGTAATCGAGGTCACATTCGGGGTCTGGATCCATGTAATTTATCGTTGGCGGAATGATGCCTTCTGAAATTGTTTTGCAGCAAACAACAGCTTCCAATGCTCCGGCAGAACCCAGCATGTGTCCAACCATAGATTTAATTGAACTTACAGGAATTTCATAAGCTTTTTTGCCGAAAGCTTTTTTAATAGCGCGTGTTTCGCTTAGATCATTCAGGGGTGTCGATGTACCGTGAGCATTTATATAATCCACTTCATTGAAGCCAGTGTTCCTAAGCGCAATTTCTATAGCTTTAACAGCAGATTCTCCACTCGCGGCAGGTTGAGTGATATGATTGGCATCGGAGGTAGCGCCGTATCCAACTATTTCTGCTATAATCTCGGCGCCGCGCTCACGGGCGTAGTTTAAACTTTCCAGCACGAGGATAGCAGAGCCTTCGCCAATAACAAAACCATCGCGGTTCAAATCAAAAGGTTTGGAAGCAGTAGCCGGATCAGGATTTCTGGTTAAAGCACCGGCTTGAGAAAATCCAGCTACACCAATTGGCGTAATGGCGGCATCAGCTCCTCCGACTACCATTGCTTTTATTTCCTCATGTTTGATCATCTTGTATGCTATGCCAATCGCATCAGTACCAGTAGAACATGAGGAAACAAGACTTAGATTGGGACCCATGATATGTGTAATTATAGATACACGGCTGGAAGCATTGTCCGCTATCATCATAGGCACGACATAAGGGCTAACTCTATCGGGGCCTCTATTAACAAGTACCGAGAATTGGTTTGTTAATGTTCCTAATCCGCCGATACCGCTGCCGATTATTATACCTATATCATATTTATTGGTTTCGTTAATGTTTAGACGTGCGTTTTCAATGGCTTGCAGGCTGGCTCCAATAGCAAATTGAGTAAATCTGTCAGAATATTTAGCAGTCGTGGCGTCAAGGTATTTAACAGGGTCAAAATTCTTTACCTCGGCTGCCACTTTCACATTGAAATTTTGAGCATCAAAAAGGCTAATGTAGTCGATTCCTGATTTACCATTCAGTAAACCATGCCATGTATCTTCGACAGTATTGCCAAGCGGCGTAATAGCGCCACAACCTGTAATGACTACTCGCTCAGGCATTTTGTGCTTTTACCTTTGATTCTATCAGAGAGACTGCATCCCCTACTGTGGAGATTTGTTCAAGTTCCTCGTCGGGAAGGAGAAAACCGCATGCATCTTCCATTGCCAGAGCAAGCTCAACCATACTAAGAGAGTCTATTTCAAGATCATCTTTAAGTTTTGCTTCGGGTTTTATCTTCTTTTCGTCGATACCGGGTTGAACTTTACAAATCGCTTCTTTAATTTGCCCGAATATCTTTGCATTATCGGCTTTTTGTTCCATGTTTAAATTCTAACCTCACATAGTTGTAAGTCCTGAAGAGAAAGAACTAAATTATGCTATGATTAGTCTTTCTTTTTAGGAGCTTTAATTTCAAGTACATCACGCCCCGCATAACTTCCACATGTTTTGCACACATGATGGGGCAATTTTGGACTATGGCATTGAGGGCAGTCAATAAGTGCAGGTGCACTGATGGCCATATGACTACGTCTTTTGCCTTGTCTTGATTTCGGGTATTTCTTCTTTGGCAGAGCCATTGGTTTTTTACTCCTTTCCTAGATTTACCAGTTTTTCCCATCTCTTATCACGACGCTGTTGAGTGCAAGCGCATGATCCGGTATTTAGATTTTTACCGCATGAGGGACAAATACCGGAGCAAGACGGATGACAGAGTTGTTTCATGGGAATATTTACTACGGTATATTGGCGAACTACTTCCGTAAGATCGAGGATGTGATTATGGTCTATAAAAGATCCATTGCTGCCTTTTTCTATTGGTTGTCCGGTAATAATATCGGTACTGGGAAAAAACTCATCAGTAAACTCGAAGTTTAGAGGGATATCAATAGCAGTGAGACAGCGGCAACAAATACCCGGAACGTGTTCAAATACTGTACCTTTTCCGAGTAATCCTCTACTTGTTCGTATTAGCGTTAACGTACCTGTTATAGGTACGTTGTCATTTTCATCCATAAGCTCTTCAAATTTGTAAATTCGTTCTGAACCTACAGCTTCTTTTAATAGCTGCGCGACGTTTATTTTCATGGTTTTTATGCCATTAAATTAAGCATATTATTATATAGGTAGTGATAGTAGTGATGTCAAGCAAACGTGCGGTTATTTATATTATTATTCACCTTTTTTGAATAGAGCCACTAGTATCACGCCGGTAATCCGTACCTTGTGCTGAATAAGAGAATAAAGGTTGTACTTACTATAAATCATGATTGTCTTAATTGCAAGGCATAAAGCATTGGTGTTTTTGTGAATAACAAGTCCATGATACAATTGAGAGATCCTCAATACTCATTATAAGGGAGGTTTTATGATCTTTAAAACGTTAATTGTCGGGCCATATGCTACTAACTGCTATATTGTGGGTTCTGATAAGAGTAGAAAAGCAATTGTCATTGATCCTGGTGATCAGGAGAATCAGATATTATCTATGCTACAAAAACTTAGACTTGAGCTATCACTTATTGTCATTACACACAGTCATTTCGATCATACCGGTGCTGTCAAAGCCGTGAAAGAGGCGACAGGTGCGCAAATGGCGATACATGAAGATGGCGCTGGAGGAATCGGCGGTTTGATGGCAGGTCTGCTTGCCGGCTCAACGCAGAAATCAATGAAGGCCGATATAATCCTGAGGGATGGAGATACAATAGATATTGATGATCTCCATTTCAAGGTGATACATACGCCAGGGCACAGTCCGGATGGTATTAGCCTTTATGGACATGGGATTGTTTTTACAGGCGATGCACTTTTTAATATGGGAATAGGAAGGACGGATTTTCCTGGAGGCAACCATGCCCGGTTAATAGAAAGTATCCGCAACAGGCTATTTTGCCTGCCGGAGGATACCCTCGTATTCCCCGGACATGGGCCCGAAAGTTCGATTGGTTATGAAAAACAAAGGAATCCGTTCTTAAACGGGACCTTTTAAATTATACCAGTAATTCCAGCCAATGCCGGCGCTAATACCAATGCAATAATGGACATAAGTTTGATCATGATATTAAGCGACGGACCCGAGGTATCTTTCATTGGGTCTCCCACAGTATCTCCGATTACCGCTGCTTTGTGAGCAGGCGATCCTTTACCGCCAAATTTGCCAGTCTCTATCCATTTCTTGGCATTATCCCATGAACCGCCTGCGTTTGACATTGTAACAGCTAGAATGAATCCTGTAGCAATGGCACCCAAAAGGAAGCCCCCCAACGCTATAGGTCCGAGTAGAAAACCTACAATTATTGGTGCTATTACGGTGATAACTCCTGGAATGACCATCTCTTTAAGCGCAGCTTTGGTACATATATCGACACAGGTATTGTACTCTGGTTTTGCTGTGCCCTCCATAAGTCCTTTTATCTCTTTAAATTGTCTTCTAACCTCATTGATAATTGAAAAGGCGGTTCTACCTACAGCATCCAGAGTCAGGCTGCAAAAAATGGCAGGCATCATGGCGCCAAGTAGTAAACCAACTACTACGAGCGGATCAAGTAAGCTGAATTGACTTAACTCTATACCCACCATTTGAGTATAAGAAAGCATAAGCGCAAGGGCGGTTAATCCGGCTGCGCCAATGGCGAATCCCTTACCGGTTGCCGCTGTGGTGTTGCCAAGACTATCGAGAGCATCCGTTCTTTCCCTGATCTCAGGAGGAAGCCCGGACATTTCCACAATACCTCCCGCATTATCAGCTACAGGGCCGTAAGCATCTGTCGCGAGCGTTATACCAAGAGTGGAAAGCATACCTATGCCGGCTATTGCTATTCCATAAAAGCCGGCAAAATGATTTGCAAGTAGTATGGCAACGCCGATAAAAATTATAGGCGGGAAGGTACTGAGTAAACCGTTGGAAAAACCTCTTACGACGATTGTTGCAGCACCTGTTTGGGCGGAATATGCCAGGTTTTGTGTGGGTTTATAGGCGTATGACGTGAAATAGTTTGTGCTTTCACCGATAAGTACACCGGCAACAAGGCCCGCAAAAATGGCCCAGAATATTCCCATATCTACCTTTAAAAAGAAAACGATAAGGAATGAAAATACTGCAGTGAGTATGGATGCAGAAAAAGTACCGCGCCTGAGCGCACCGAGAAGTTTGCTCATTTCAGGAATATTTCCAGTTCTTACCATAAATGCTCCCAGTATGGAAGCGATAATGCCGCCTGATGCAACGAGCAAGGGAAGGTACCATGCCACTGAATCACTTCCGACAATACCCGCAGTGACTGCCACAGCTGCCAGTGTTATGGTAGCGATAATGGAATCAACATAAGATTCAAAAAGGTCTGCGCCCATTCCGGCAACATCTCCAACATTATCTCCAACAAAATCGGCGATGACAGCAGCATTCCTGGGGTCATCTTCAGGTATTCCCTGTTCTACCTTTCCAACAAGATCAGCACCGGTATCTGCCGCTTTTGTATAGATACCGCCTCCGGCCCTGGCGAATATGGCGACTCCTGAGGCTCCAAACCCATAAGCCGGGATGATTGAGAGAAATTCCGGATGATTTTTAAACGCGAAGTAAAGGATGCAGATACCTATTATACCAACACCTACTACGCACATACCCATTACTCCACCTGCTCGGAAGGAGACTTTAAGCCCATGGTTAAGGCTTGTTTGGGCTGCAGCTGCAGTTCTGCTATTTGCTCTAACGGCGATATTCATGCCTATCAGGCCGGCCAGAGCGGAGCATACGGCTCCGAAGATGAATGCTATGCTGACCCATATCCCGAGACTCGGGATAAAACCAAGAACGATTGCCACTACGATGACGAAGATAGCCAGAATTTTATATTCTCGGCTGAGGAAAGCAATCGCTCCTTCTTTAATGGCTGCGGAAATTTCCCGCACCCGCTCTGTACCAGCATTTTGTCTAAGGACAAATGTAGCTAAATACAAAGCAAATAGTAAACCAATGATACCTACTATAAGTGCTATGATTACGGGGTCCATATACGTCCTTTCTCCAAAGAATTACCTTTGGTATTTTGATGAAGTATTAATGTGGATACAACATTCACGGCAACATAAACTAAAGGAGTCATCAGCACAGAAATGTACTACATTTTGCTGTACTGCGTCAAGCGTGGAAATACGCACTTAGACTTTTGATTAATGAATCGTATTTCATCAATCAGGTGGAATGCCGCCGATTATTGACTTTATTTTATTCTCCAATTCTTTTTGCTTGATAACTACGGTGACGTCACTTCGTGTTTTCTCCAAAATACCGCGGGCAGAATCAGTAGTGCGCCGGAGGTTACGGGTGATTGCGTCCGGAAAGTCTATAGTAACCAGAATAGAATAAATATCGTCCATTGCGTCAAGTAGTTCATCGCAGCGTGAAAAATCATCGCGCCGTATACTATCGAGCACATATCGGCGTATTTCTCCTATAGACTCTCCCAGACCGTTAAGATATGCCGCATAGCCGATCTTCATCATATCCGGGTCAGGTAGATCCTGTGAGGACAGCAGCGCCAATGTAATACTGGCTTCAGCGAATTCTTTATGTGCATCATAAAGAGGGCCGGTAAAAAGCAGGTCTATATGATTTTCAGTGTTTTCTATATTGATATCTGCTATTACAGTGCCGGCATTGCCAATTAACTGCTCTGCAAGGTTATATTCGTGTCTGTGAATAGCCCTGATAGCATTGGCACTATAGCGGATAATATCGCGGCAATGACTTATAATGGTTTCTCTTGCCTTATCTTTGGAAGTATAATCGATAGAGATTTTTTCAGCTATCAGACTCAGTTTATCAAGGTTGTTTCTCATGCTCATGAAACCTCTCTGTCAATATACGCGTAGCTTCTTCAATGTTTTCGCATATAAATATGGCGCTGATTACCGCGGCTGCATCTGCACCGGCGCTGATAACTTGTGTAATATTATCGCTATTTATTCCTCCTATAGCTACCAACGGAATTGATATTTTTTCTCTTATAGTACGTAGAGTATTGGGGCCAATTACAACTGTATCCTTTTTTGTAGTTGTGGGAAATATTGAACCTACACCAATATAATCCACTCTTTGAGATATAGCGCTTAAAGCCTCCTCTACACTATGGGTCGAATATCCGATTATTTTATTGACAGGAAGATACTTTCTCACAATCGACACTGGTAAATCATTCTGCCCGATATGAATACCATCTGCATCAACGGCAAGTGCAATATCGAGATCATTATTCACTATAAATGGTATATTATTATCCTGACATATCCTCTTGACTGTGAGGGCAAGGCTGTATCGTTTTCTTTTACTATAAAGAGAATCACGAAGCTGAATGGTTTTCGCTCCCCCTTTTATCAATGAATGAACTGCCGCTTCAATATTGCTGCTGCCCGCCATACCAGTATCTACAATTGCATATATGCCTTTTATTTTTTTTACAACGGTCAGCCGAGTTATTTGAGAGTGTAGTTCACGTTCTATTTTGTAAACTGCAAATCTTGCTTTATTAAATCTTTTGCTGGCGAGTGAATGTGATAGCTCAGGTAATTTCGTTAATTCTTCAATTGAACGTAAAGCTTCTTCGATTCTTTTACAATTAGCTGTGATAACGGCAGAGATGTTCGTTTGGGCAGTTAAAACTTCAATAGCAGGACCGATATCGTTTTCCGTGTCTCTTGAAGATAATAGACCATCACCGAGCTCCGTGATGCTTCTAACGAGTTGATGGCGCATTTCCTTTAATTGACTGCTCAGAGTGCTGTCATTTAACAAAAATCTGGCTATATCTTCAAGTATACGAAGGCCTTCGCCAATACGGTTGCAATTAGCATCAATAATTCTGTAAACATGATTTGTCATAACATTATGTCCTCGAAGGACATATTTTGCAATTGCTCCTATAATTTATTTCAGGAAAGCAATATATCAGGTGGCATAATATTTATGTATTTTCGTGACAATTTTAACACAGGTTAGTGATACTAGGAAGCATCTAAAAATTATTCTTGTTGAATGGTACAGGGCTGCCTGATAAAATTTGAGATTATTAAACAAAATCATTCCGAAAAGGTTGTGCACTATGTCCTCAATACAAGTGATTGTAAACCCCGTGGCTGGAGCAGGTAAGACGGAAAAGCTGTGGCCGTCGATCTCGGCTTTTCTGGATAAGCTGGGTTTACATTATGAAGCTGTGGTGACCGAGTATCCCGGCCATGCGGTACATCTGGTACAAAAAGCGGTAAAGAGGGGGTATAAAACTCTTGTTGCTGTTGGTGGCGATGGTACTCTCAA
>CAZFIM010000097.1:0-8076 GCA_964519615.1 uncultured Dehalococcoidales bacterium | reverse complement strand
ACTAGTATTGATGTGAACTGATTATTATAATTTGACGTGAATATATTTAAATAACATGATGTGAATTATTTATAATGATTTGACATGAATATTGACATCATCATTATTATATTATATAATCTGACCGAATTTGTTCCCTGCCGGAATTCGGCGATGTCAATAATTCATAGTTAAGCTATGTGATTGTTCTAATTATTACCGTTAAAACAGGTTCATTTGCACTATGCACACCGTAAATAGAGTTATCAAGAAAGGAGAAAGGAAATGACTATGCAGAAAGGTTGGATGCTGAAGGGCAATCTATTTGAGTGCTGCCGCACAGAAGGGCATTGTCCTCTCTGGTTCGGCAGGGACATGTGGAACAACAAACCCTGCGTGAACTTCGCCACATATCAAATTACAGAAGGACAGATCAACAACGTTGACATGAAAGGCATTACCATAATCCATCATCAGGATGGTATTGGGCCGACATTCGCAGAACTCATGAAAGGCGTAAAAGAAGGAGCCGCCTATATAAGCGATAACGCCACTCCCGAACAGAAGAAAGTCTTAGAGCCTTTTGTAAAAAAACATCTGGGTGCTGAGGGATGGGGCAAATGCCTTGGCGTCAAATTTGTTAAAATCGATATCAATGAAAAAGACGGCGTCTACAACATCGTTATGCCCTTCGGCGAGCAGCACATAAAACTCACTACCGGCGGCGACGGCAAGACTCCCATACGCATGGAAAATTCATGGAATACCGCTGCTTTAAATATTAAATTTGCCAATACCAATCTGTGGGCGTTCCGTGACTATAACAAAAATATCGAGTTTCATAACACCAGCGGTGTAGTGGCTAATTTTGCCGTTCAAGGTGATTAACTAAGAGTCAACTGACGTAGTTCCGGTATTATCGGCTCAGCAAAGAAAGATGGCGTACCTTGCCGTAAAAACCTACTGCAAGGTACGCCCAAATTGTAGTACGTAATCAGATGATAATCCGGTAGTGCAGCACATTAATAAGTGAATAGGTGCTATCTGGAACAATTCCCCCTACGGATTCCCGGTATTCGTTTTCTCCCCTTCAAACTGGCCTTTTTTTACCCCGTAAACAATGACTATTGCTCAAGCCAACAATAGCAAACAAGTTATCAGATTTTCATATAGAAATGTAATTGCAGGCTTTAACAGCTCACAACGACTATAGTAAGGGACTCAGGAGGAGGTATATATGTAGGGAAACCAATTCAGCAGAATTGCAGTTATAATACGCAAAGGAGTTTTCAATGAAAAGTAAGAGACCAGTAACGTATCTTGTGAATGTGTGCTTGGTTATTTTGTTATTAAGTGTAGCTTTTTTAGCAGCATGTTCCAACCCGGAACCAACAGCACCATCGACTCCCTCTACTCCATCGACTCCGGCACCCAGCGTTGAAAAATTGAATATCGGGGCTCTAATTTGTTTAACAGGCTGGATCTCAGGTCTGGATATACAGAACTTAAAAGAGGCTGAAATATTCGTAGACATGATTAACGAGAAGGGCGGAGTCGCCATCGGCGGCACAACATACGAGATTAAGCTTCTGGCTGAAGACTGCCAGAGCACTCTTGAAGGTGTCGCTACCGCCTGCAACCGGTTAGTTCACGATCAAAAAGTCAAGTTTATTGTCGGTCCTACGGCTTTCTTCTCCATTGCTGTTTCACCGATAGCAGATCCCAATGAGGTACTGCATGTACTTGGCCATTGTAGCGGATTACCCGGAGAAATGGGCGCTGATGTACCTTACGGCTTCCTGGCAGACGGCGGTATCCCCGCGCATTTTAACGGTGTAATGGACTTCTTTAAAACGGAGTACCCGAACGTAAAAACTGTAGGCGTTATAGTACCTGCAGGCGCTGTGTCCGATCCTATGCGGGACGGAATGGTTCAGGCATTCAAAGACTTTAACCTGCAACAGGCAGGTGATTGGGTAGAATATAGCGATGACGTGGTAGATTTCACCCCTTACGCTTCAAAATTAAACGCCCTGAAGCCTGACGCCGTATTCATTCCCGCAGGCACGATAGACCATCTCAAGAATATAGCCAAAGGCCTTCGCGCACTGGGATATGAAGGCCCGATCGGCGGAGATGTGTATGCCAACGCCGGTGCATTTATCGACTTTCTGGGCGAAGACGCAGCCAACGACATATACTACCGCACTTTTAGCGTCGACCATCCTGATAATTCACCCATCCTTAATGAACTGCTGCACAGAATACATGAACAGGAAGGTGACGACGTACTGCTGTCACTGGAGGTTGCCAATTCACTATATGTGCTGCTCAATATGATGCAGCTGGCTGAAAGCACTGATCCCAAAGTAGTTAAAGAAGTATGGGAAAATACAGATGAGATAGAAACTCTCAACGGTACCGGACTGATTGGTTCTGATGAATATTATGGAATCAAACATCATGCCGTCAATATGAAAATTACATTTGAACGATTGATAAACGGTAAAACCGAGTTTGGCTGGTACGGAGGACAACCTATACCGTAAATAACCGGTTTGTTTTGGACCATAATGCCCGGGCCTGGACATTTTCCCACGGCCCGGGCATTATGAAACACTTTCGCCGGATGAGAGCGGCAGGAGCGAATTGCATATGGCCATGGTAATAGGAATACTGACCAATATATTTATTACATCATCCATGTATATCCTGGTAGCGCTGGGATTCTCCTTCATTTTTAACATGCTGGGCATATTGAATCTTGCTCATGGTGCAATATACATGGTAGGCGGCTATATTACCTGCACGCTCGCCATTCTATTCGGCATGAATTCATGGCTCGCCTTATTAATATCAGTTGCGGTAATGGTAATATTCGGATTATTTCTGGAGAAGTACTGTTTTCGGCCTTTTGTCGGCAACTTCAACGCCGCGGTAGTGGTATGTATTGCCATTACAACAATTCTGCAAACGAGTGTTAACCTGCTCGCCGGTACAAAAAACTTAACTGTGCCAAACTTTGTTAAGGGTATTTTAAAGACTTCATTGGTTTCGATCAGCTATGAAAGACTGGCGACTTTTTCCGTTGGCGTTGTTCTGGTGATACTCATAGTCTGGTTCGTAAAAAAGACAAGGCTGGGACACCAGATGCAGGCTATTACTCAAGACCGGATAGGAGCCACATTACAGGGCATTCGTGTTAACCGGGTTTCCGCAATAACCTGTGTAGTGGGTTGCGGCCTGGCCGCGCTCGCCGGCAGTCTGTTAGGCGCTATTCTGGGAATAAACCCTTTCATGGGTGATTTCATATTCGCCAAAATACTCATCATGGTCATACTTGCCGGAGCGGGCAGCACCGGCGGCATCATTATCGCCGGATTCTTGCTGGGTGCGTTTGATGCCGTGTTACCGATGCTCATCGATCCGCTCACCGCTCAGGTTGTCATTATATGCGTGATTATCGTGATCTTGCTTTTCCGGCCGCAGGGTTTCTTCGGGCATGAGGTGAAGACATAAGATACCAAAAAAGGACAGTTAATATGGGTAATAAACAGCCTGCTTTTACCACAATAGATAATATTAAATCTCCCAAATCGATTATCATCATTGTGATAATAATTGCCCTGTTCTCATTGCCGCTATTCGTTAAATCCAGTTATATACTGCATATTATTATTATGATGTCCATATATACCATAGTCACAGTCAGTTTTCGTACGATAAATACCTCCGGCCAGTTCGCCCTCGCACATGCCGGTTACATGGGTATAGGTGCTTATCTTGCCGGTATAACTTCAAAGTTCCTCGGCTGGCAGCCATGCATTACTATACCGGTGGCAGCCCTAGCAGCGTCAGGTATAGGCATGTTAATAGGATACCCGTTTTCCCGGTTGAGAACACTGTATTATGCGTTGGGCAGCCTGTTTTTCGGTCTGGCAATAGTAAATATCATTCTTGCACTGAGAACCTACACGGGCGGCTCAACAGGTCTATCCGGCATTCAGCCCATGTTTGACACGTTATCCAAGGTACCTTACTACTATTTCTTCATTGGCCTGATGGTAGTAAGTCTGCTGATTCTTTACAGGTTCGAGCACTGCCGCATCGGTACGCATTTGAAAGCTATCGACCAATCATATTTTTTAGCTTCCAGTGTAGGCATAAACGAAAGCAGGTACCGCATCATGGTATTGGGTGTGGGATGTTTTTTTGCCGGTCTGGTCGGGGCTTCCTATGCCCACTATGCGACGGTATTATCTTATAACACCTTTGGCCTTGGTGCGACCCTTTGGATTGTCACCTATTCGATAATAGGAGGCATAGGCAGCTTTTACGGACCTATCATAGGAACGGTTCTTCTGATGTTGATACCGGAAGTATTTCATAGTCTGAAATTATACACCCCGTATATTTCGGCCGCTATGCTGCTTCTCATCGTCTATCTAATGCCCAACGGGCTTGTTGGTCTGCCTCAATCAATCAGGTCCTGGCGCAGAAAACAGAAAGAAGGGGAAGAGATTACCCATGTTGCTTGAAATTCAGGGGCTTACTAAATATTTTGGCGGGCTTGCCGCCGTTAAAGACTTTGATATGTGCGTCAAAGAAGGTGAAGTAATGGGATTGATAGGTCCCAATGGTGCCGGCAAAACCACCCTTTTCAATCTATTAACAGGAATATTTACACCTACCAGAGGAAAGGTATTGTTTAATGGGAACGATATTACCGGGAAAAAACCACATGTCATTGCGGAGCTCGGTATAGCCCGGACATTCCAATTAAACCCCCTGTTCCCGGATTTCACGGTCCTGCAGAATGTATCGGCATCATTCACCCTGCACCCAAAATCAAGTTTGCTGGATATGTTTTTTAATACCACAACCTACCGCCGTAACGAGGCGCTTATTCTGGAACAATCCCTGGAAATCCTGAAGCTGGTGGGATTGGACAAAGTAAAGGATGAGCTTGCTAAAAACCAGCCTCACGGTTACCAAAAGATGCTGGGCATTGCCAGGGCTCTGGCAGTCAAACCAAAATTGCTGTTGCTTGATGAACCTCTGGGTGGAATGAATCCTGACGAAATCGATTTTACACTGAAAGGTATCAGAAAAACACAGCAGCAAGGAACCACTATCGTGGTTGTCGAGCATAACATGCAGATTATGGACCTGTGTGACCATGTAACAGTGATAAGCTTCGGGCATAAAATTGCTGAAGGCTCGGTTGAAGAAGTGAGAGAAAATAAGCAGGTCATAGATGCTTACTTCGGAGGCGCAGATGTTGCTCAAAGTGCATAACGTAACAGTCCACTACGGCCGAGCAATGGCGGTAAACAACGTTTCGCTGGAAGTCCCCGAGGGCTCTATCGTAAGCATTATTGGTGCTAACGGAGCCGGCAAAAGCACCATTCTTAAAGCAATATCAGGATTGGAACGGCTGACATCAGGCCATATAACTTTCATGGACAAGAGAATTGATGGTATGGACCCCGCTGATATTGTTGAACTCGGTGTTGTCCATATACCCGAAGGCCGCAGGCTTTTCCCCTATCTTACCGTTTTAAACAACCTCGAGCTTGGAGCAAGTATACGTAAAGATATGGGCGGTGTAAAAAAAGACCTGGAGGAGATTTTAGGGCTTTTTCCTATTCTCCGGGAAAGACGCAAACAGCAGGCAGGAACTTTAAGCGGCGGTGAACAGCAGATGCTGGCAATAGCTCGCGGTCTGATGGCCAAACCGAAGCTGCTCCTTATGGATGAGCCTACTTTAGGACTGGCGCCTAAAATAATTCATGAACTGGGTAATGTGATTATGAATATCAACCAGAGAGGAGTAAGTGTACTGCTGGTAGAACAAAACATTCCTCTGGCCTTTCGCGTAGCTTCAAGGGGGTACGCTCTGCAGGTCGGAAAAGTGGTTCTGGAAGGCGATATCGCCGAATTTAAATCTACGGATATCGTTAAAAGAGCCTACCTCGGGGGATAGGCTATTATCGGACCTGCCCGTAATCAGGTCATAAAAAATGAAGGAGTTAAAAAGATGAAATTAAATAATGGACCTATAGCACTTACCAATATAAGCCATCTGGGCGTTGCAGTTGAAGATGCTGCAAAAACTGTCGGCTTCCTCTCTTCCGTGTGGGATATAGGTACTCCGGAGATTGCTGATTATGAAGCCAAGCCGGAAGAGATGATTTTCGGCCAGCCGTTTAAAGTAAGGCTCGTCTTTATCAAGTTCGGAACACATACTATTGAATTGCTTCAGCCGCTGGATGACAAATCGATCTGGTCAAAGTTCATTAAAGAAAAAGGTGAGGGCATTCATCATATAGCTTACGGTGTATCCAATTATGATGAGATGGTCTCGCTATTCCAGAAACAGGGACACAAATTACTGGTGGCTGCCGTCTTCCAGGGATGCCGCTGGTGCTATTTTGATACCCGGCCTGGAGGTATGGTCATCGAGTTCCGCGAGGAATATAAGAAATTATAAATATCAGATAGAGGTTGATTTGTACTCTCGTGTACTGATTGCCAGACAATATATTGCATTCAAGCGATGAATGGTATCACTATACTAATTTTAAAAGTGATGGAAAGGAGTAACTTCAGCAATGAAAAAGATGATTAACGATCCCTATCAGGTTGTTGAAGAAACTATAAGTGGAATTCTCAAGGCATATCCTTATCATTTGCGTATGTCCAAAAATAACCCGCGAGCATTAATCCGTAGCGATGCCCCTGTGAAAGGCAAAGTAGGTATCTGCACCGGCGGCGGATCGGGACATCTGCCGGTGTTTCTCGGCTACGTAGGGCAAGGCCTGCTTGACGGCGTTTCAGTTGGTAATGTTTTCTCCTCACCATCAGCAGACGATATGCTGGCTGCCACAAGAGAGGTGAACGGAGGCGCCGGCGTGCTTTATCTTTTCGGTAATTACAGCGGTGATGTTATGAATTTCGAGATGGCGGCTGAGATGGCAGCGCTGGAAGATATTCCGGTGAAGCTGAGTATCGCTGCTGACGATGTTGCTTCTGCGCCGCGTGCTGAGAAAAAGCGCCGCCGCGGCATTGCCGGCATTTTCTTTGCCTATAAAATTGCAGGCGCTAAAGCTGCAGCCATGGCCAGCCTTGATGAGGTAAAAGCTACTGCCGATAAAGTCATAGATGAGACCTGTACTATGGGAGTTGCACTGAGTTCATGTACCATTCCTGCCGTCGGCAAACCAACCTTCACTATCGCTGAAGATGAGATGGAGGTGGGCATGGGCATTCACGGAGAGAAGGGAATCGAGGTCTCAAAGATTAAAAAGGCTGACGAGATATCCGCTATCCTGACCGAGAGAGTAATTCAAGACCTGCCTTTCAAGCAGGGTGATGAGGTAGCGGTGCTGGTAAACGGTTTGGGGGCTACTCCGCCGGAGGAGCTTTTCATCCTCTACAACAAGGTCCATGATATTCTAGGCAGCAATAACATAAAAGTGTATAGGGCATTTATCGGTGAATACGCCACATCAATGGAGATGGCAGGCGCCTCACTGTCCCTGCTGAGGCTCAACGATGAATTCAAAACACTGCTGGATGCTCCTGCTTTTTCACCGTTCCTGCTGCAATGGAGACAGCCGTGAGTCAAAAAATAAGTACTACCAACCTGGCTGTTATATTACAGGAGGTAATGACGGCGTTAAGCAGTCACAGCGACGAGGTGCAGAAACTCGATGCAGCGCTCGGCGACGGCGATATGGGTGTGACTCTGCAGCTTGGTAGTAAAGCTGTCTCCGAATATCTGTCTTCGTCGGAAGAGAAAGATTCGGGCAAGCTGCTGATAGCATGCGGGCTGTGTTTTAATAAAGCAAGTTCTTCAACTTTTGGCACGCTGCTGGCCTCAGCTCTTATGGAGGCAGGAAAAGCCTGTATTGGGCGGGAAGAGCTGACCGCCCAGGATATTGCACTTATAGGGCAGGGAGCTGTTGACGGCATTAAAAAAAGAGGCAAAGCAGAAATAGGAGAGAAGACTGTCCTTGATCCCCTGGTGCCGGCAGTCGAAGCCTTTAAAGAAGATCTTGCTCAAAACTCTGACATTAGCCTTGCTGTGGAATC
>CAZFIM010000096.1:0-8595 GCA_964519615.1 uncultured Dehalococcoidales bacterium | reverse complement strand
ACACCTGGTCCCCTGCCATTGGCTCAAAGCGTACTAAACATCTGGCCTCAAACGATAAGCTTGATAGCGCTGACTGCAATTTGTTTTGCTATCTCCTATGTTCTATTCATGCGTGAGGAAATCAGGTCAACCTAGCTTTCTGACATTTTCTTTTTTACGGATAGAATTACCTGTATGAAGATGTCATGCCAGCACCATGAAACTTCTTTCTCATGCACGATAATATAATTATACGTACTTGATGTGGTGCTAGTAATACCGATGCAAAGATATAGCAATAACAGCCAGTATTATTATAAATTAGCCGGATCGTCGTTACCGAATAGCAAGACACACCCTTGTCTCTTTATTCAAGCTGAACATATATTTAGTTAAAAATATCATTATTATTCGGTAAGGACTATAATAATACCGACCAGAACATATGGTAAGGATATAAATAGAACCGATTATAGGCAAAAATACAGGTTTTTCCGTTCGTTTGATCATACACCACTATCTATAGAGTTAGAGTTGTAAACATTAAATATATTTGCCCTGTTTTGTGGTGATCGGTTCACTAATGCGTTGCTACCGGGTGCAATCTATCCCGGCAGATATTAAAAATATGATAGTTTACGAGGGAAAATCGCAGTTAGTAAACTGCATGTGAAATAAAACAGGGCTTTACAACGTTATTATCGAAAGGAGAGATAAAATTTATGGAAGTGTTACACGAAGGTAAGGGTGAATTATTCGGGTGGCATGACCCTGATGAAAACAGGGAATTTGTTTTAGCCAACAAATCACGCGAATTAAAGGACAAAAGAACTACTGCAAAAGAAGCCGTCGCAAAATATATCCAGGACGTATATTATATTGCCAGCGGTGGATTCGGCCATTCCAGAATCTCTATGTGTATTGTCTACGAGATCATAAGGCAAAAGAAACGAAACCTTATTATGGCCGGCAAAACAGCCGTTCACGATATAGACATACTCATCGGTTCAGGCTGTGTCAATAAAGCTGAAGCGGCATATTCTTTTGGACATGAATTGAGAGGTCTTTCTCCCGCATCAAGAAGAATGATCGAAAGCGGCAAATGCAAAGTAGCAGCGGAGATCAGTAATGCAGGCTATCAATGGCGGTTTCTGGCGGGTATGATGGGACTTCCCTTCATCCCAAGCCGCGTCTTGTTGGGCACGGAGACGGGCGAATACAGCTCAACAAAAGTGGTAAAAGATCCTTTTAGCGGTAAACCGATTACGCTTATTCCGGCAGCCTATCCTGACGCCGTATTTATTCACGTACATAAATGCGATATTTATGGTAATTGTCAGATAGACGGAATAGCCGTAGAAGATTATGAACTTGCCAGATGTGCGCGGAGACTTATTATCACAACAGAGAAAATAATCGATAATGATGAAATCCGCAAAGAACCATGGAGGACTATTATTCCTTTCTATGTTGTCGATGCGGTGGTTGAACAGCCATATGGCTCTCATCCAGGCGATATGCCCGGTTTGTACTGGTACGATGAAGAGGTCATCGGCGAATGGTTAAGAATGAGCCGTACTCAAGAAGGAGCAGAAGAGTATTTGAATAAATACGTCTTTGACGTTAATTCTTTTGAGGAATATCTGGAGGCGTGCGGCGGAGTAAAAAAGCTTGACTATATCAGGAAGCGGGCGTTGTACCAGGAACCAATCAAACCCGTGGCCTATAAATAATATACACTACATGCAAATAAGGAGAGATATACAGATGGCAATACAAGTTGAATATAACCTCCGTGAATTGCTGGCTGCCAATGGTTCCAGCGTTCTGGAGGATAAAAAATCAGTTTTTGTAGGTACCGGTTTACCAATCATCGCTGGAATGCTTGCGCAGAAGACACATGCTCCAAATCTACTCATTGTATTCGAGGCTGGCGGTGTTGGTCCATATTTACGTGAGTTGCCTATTTCAGTAGGAGATTCAAGAACCTTTAATAAAGCTATATCTGCCTCGAGCATGCATGATGTTATGTCAAATCTGCAGGCAGGCTATACCGATTACGGTTTTCTTGGGGCAGCTCAAATGGATATACACGGCAATATCAACACAACCGTTATCGGTGACCATGATTTGCCCAAAACACGCCTTCCCGGCAGTGGAGGAGCCAATGATATAGGTTCTCTTGCACATAAATTGATTATAATTATTGGTAATCAGTCCAAGAGAACATTTGTCGAAAAACTTGATTTTCTTACTACTCCCGGATATCTCGATGGTGCCGGAGCTAGAGAGCGCGCCGGTTTACCAAGAAATTCGGGACCATACAGAGTTATCACTCAGCTCGCCGTTTATGGTTTTGATGATAATAGCAAGAAGCTTAAACTCATCTCGTTGCATCCGGGAGTTACCGTTGAACAGGTCAAGGAAAACAGCAGTTTCGATATTATCATACCTGATAAAATTGAGACTAGCTACGTTCCAACCAGTGAGGACCTCCGCATACTCCGTGAAGAAATCGACCCGGCAGGAATGGTACTGGGGAAATAGCAGAAATATTAATTCAGGAAGAGGGATTATGCAATAGTGCAGTTAATGCGTATTGCCCTATGTTCCTCTTCCTGAACCAATTTTGATGCTCATCATAACACATTTTGTACTTTTCCCGTACTTATCCGCTATACAATCGCAAAGCCAATAACTATAGTTGGATTTTGCATCATACGTTTATATATTACCCTGCACTGCTTATATAGTTTCTACAAAACCCTTTCCGATAACATCAGGTTATTCCCTTTCAGTAGTGTGTAAGTTAAAATAGTATAAGTTCTTCATTTTCCATCAACCAGGCGTATATATAGTCTGTTTCTACTCTATTAGCGGTATTTATGGGAGGTAGTTGTTATGGCTGAGATGCTGTGGAATCCATCAAGAGAGAGAAAACAAAAAACCAACATATTCAGATTTATGGAACTAATAAACCGGAAATATCATAAGAATTTTACAGAGTACGATGAATTATATGAGTGGACAATTGATAATATCCCTCAATTTTGGGCAGAGATGTGGAACTTACTTAATATAAAAGCCTCGAAGAAATATGAACAGGTAGTTGATGATGCAAGCAAGCTTCCAGGCGCAAAATGGTTCCTTGGCTCCAGAATGAATTTTGCTGAGAATCTGCTTAAATACAATGATAATAAAACAGCGATTGTATTTAAAAGTGAAACAGGAAATTCTCGCAGAATAACATTTTCTGAAATATATGACAGCACCGCTCGTCTGGCACAATCGCTGCGCGAATGTGGTGTAACAAAAGGGGATAGAGTCGTCGGTTTCATGCCAAATATGATCGAAACGGTAATTGCAATGTTGGCAACAACCAGCATTGGCGCCGTCTGGTCATCCTGCTCTCCCGATTTTGGCATTAAAGGGGTGCTGGATCGCTTTGGACAAATTAAGCCTAAAGTGCTCTTTACCGCAAACGGCTATTATTATAATGGCAAGACATTCGATTCCATAGAACGTGTGGAAGGCATTATTAATGATCTCCCATCAATCCAAAAGGTCATTGTCGTTCCTAATACTGATAAAGAAATAGACATCAGGACTATTCCCAATTCTGTTTATTGGGATAATTTTATATCACAGAAATCCGGCCTTACTATAAATTTTGAATATGTAGAACCTGACCACCCTCTCTATATAATGTTTACCTCAGGGACTACCGGCCTGCCAAAATGTATGGTCCAGAGCACTGCAGGTGTACTGATTAATCAGTTAAAAGAACATTTTCTCCATACTGATGTCACAAGAGACGACACCGTCTTCTATTTTACTACCAGCGGATGGATGATGTGGAACTGGCTGGTGTGCTCTCTTGCACTCGGAGCAACAGTGGTACTTTTTGATGGGTCTCCATTTTATCCTGATGGGAATGTACTCTGGCAATTGGCACAGGACGAGCAAATAACTGTGTTCGGTACCAGCGCTAAATATCTTGATGAGCTTGAAAAACGAGGGCATAAGCCTGGCAGTAATTTCGATCTGAGTAAACTTAAAGCTGTGCTTTCTACCGGTTCACCTCTTTCTGTAGAGAGTTTTGAATTCGTTTACCGTGAGATCAAAAAGGATTTGCAGCTTTCTTCCATATCGGGCGGATCTGATATTAACGGCTGCTGGTGCCTGGGCAGCCCTATATCACCGGTTTATGCAGGTGAAATCCAAAAACGTGGACTCGGTATGAAAATGGAGATTTTCGACGAATACGGAAAACCCGTTAAACAGCAAAAAGGAGAACTCGTTATTACTGCTCCAGCACCCCCCATGCCTCTTCACTTTTGGAATGATCCTGATGGACAACGATACCATAACGCATATTTCGATGTCTATCCCGGTGTATGGCGACACGGCGATTTTGCTGAGATAACAGAAAACAATGGAGTAATAATGTACGGGCGGTCTGATGCTACTCTTAATCCCGGAGGTGTACGCATCGGAACAGCTGAAATCTACCGGCAAGTAGAGAACATTGGAGAAATAGAAGACAGTCTGGTAATAGGCCAGGATTGGCAAAATGATGTACGCATTATTCTTTTTATTAAATTAAAGCCCAATACAGAATTTAATGATGAGCTTGTAAACAAAATTAGAACAACCATTAGACAGAATGCAACACCCCGTCATGTACCATCCAAAATAATACCTGTCAAGGACATCCCTTATACAATTAATATGAAAAAGGTGGAAATTGCAGTCTGGAATATCATTCACGGTAGACCAGTTACTAACAAAGATGCCCTTGCCAATCCGCAGTCACTAGACCTTTACAAAGATATGCAGGAACTTCAATACTGATAACCATTAATTCGGTAATAATATAGGGACACTGCTACTCTTGCTCTTTATTAACTGCGAGATACGCCGTTATTGCAGCTCATTCTGCATTGTTTCAGATGCATTCTCTGCGGTTTTCACATTTTGGCGTATGTAGTTGTATATAGCTACCAGCGTTGCGGTTAATGGAGCAATGAGAATAATTCCCCAGATACCTGCCAGATAAGCCCCTATTACTATCAACACAATTAAAACGGCAGGATTAATATGCAATATACCCCCCTGTATTCTGGGTACCAGAAACGCATTTTCCAACTGCTGGACAGCGATGTAGACTATTGCCACCCATATGGTCTTTTCCGGTACAGTCGCAAGAGTTATGATGACGCCAACCGCCCCTCCGATCCATGGACCCAATACGGGAATTAACTCGGTCAATCCAGCCAATACAGCCAGAGCAGGTGCTAAAGGAATTCCTAAAATTAGAAGGCCCATAAACACCAGACAACCAACCGCCAAACCAAGGAAAAGTTGAGCCCTGATGTAGCGGCCGATTATTTGGTCAATGAGAGATACGATATTTTTGGTATGAACCGATAATGCAGAAGGTATAAGAGCATAGAAGCCGTCATGAAGCTTTTTTGAATCTTTTAAAATAAAAAAAAGGAAAATTGGAAGTGATACCAAACCGAGCAAAAAATTAATCGTAGTTGGTAGAAATCCCAGCGCATTTAAAAATGAGCTCTTGATAGCACCGCCAATTCTAGTGCCTATTTCCTGGATATACTGGTCAATTTCCACCTGCCAGCCGCCTGGTAACAAATAACGGAAGGATTCAAACCAGTCAGTAAGATAGCCAAGACCTCTGGTAATATAATTAGGAGCATTATAGATCAATTTCATGAACGAATCTGAAACAGCCGTAACCATATAAAAAATAAAAAGGCCTACCACAACAAGAACCACAACAAAGATTAAAACAATGAGAGAGATTCTTTTTGTACTCAGATAATGTCCTCTGTAAGGTAGTTTAGATTCGATCCAAATAATGAGCGGATGTACCAGATAAGCAATAATTAGACCAACAACAAAAGGGAAAATAATTCCTCTTAAAATAAAGAACGCGCAAAAAACAATAGCAAAAGCGATAACGGTGAAAATTAGAGCTTTGTTTCGCGTAAAGATGCTTTCTTTTGACGGCAAGATAACCTCGTTCGAGAGCTATTATCTCCTCTGGAACATTTTGTAATACTTTGTTATTGGAATTTATGTACTTGCTGTTGTAATTCTTCTGCGGTAGATTGAATTTTTTGAGCCACTTCATCTGCCTTGATACGGACTAAATCCGCTTTTTCTTTAATTATGCCGCGTATCTCAGCTCCAGAGCGAGGGGCATAAAGAAGGCCTGTCACCAAACCAATAACAGCGCCAAAGATAAATCCGGTGAAAAACCTCCCCTCATTGCTATCAGTCATTATGTGCTCCTTGCTCCTTTTTAAACATTTTTGAAACCATTCCATAGCCCTGCTTTATGCCATGAAAAACGGCTAGAACCTGTACAAGAGGGCTCATCACTTCTTCTTTTACGCTGGCAATCTCGTTTTTAACGTCATTTACGATCCCCTGTACACCCTTTTGCATATCTTCGATTCTGGATAATATACGTTTTATCTTTTGGTACAATAAATAGATAATTACAGCAAAGGTAATGCAGACAATTATTCCAACAATACCATAGATACAAATTACCAAATCCCTGAACCATTCTATTCCCATGAATATCGCCTCCTTTTTATACTATTCTATCGCAAGCACATCCCCAAAGTCAGCTTCGCTCAGATAATAACCATATATACACTATATCACAAAGCTCTGCTAAAGTGACTGGCATTTCGTGGAAAAAAGGATAACCTGCGATATTCATAAAGACCAACATGGAGAAGGCTAATATATTATGTCTACTTAATTTGTAATATACATTAAGGTATCACAGGTATCTCGCAATTGATTAACTTGACAACAGCTTGTGCACCATCGCACATACCCTGAATGGTAACTGTCTCATCTACATCGAGCGATTCTAGCTGTGCGTTGGAGTTCTTATCAAAAATACACTGGATTTGTATATCAGCAATAGTACCGCCCGATAACTTCACAAAATACGTACCGACAAGATTTTTACTGATGCTGGTAATTTTTCCGGTTACGCTAAGAATCTTGCCGTGATACTTCGCATCAGCCATATCATCATCATCCATATATTCCCTGCTCAACTCCTCAGCCGTTATCTGCAGATCAATATCTGCAGCTGCTTCACTTTGCTCTTTATGAGAAACATGCATTGGAGCTTTTTCCCGCATATAAGTATCAATAGCAAACACTGCGGCTATACAAACTATGATGGTAATGAATACCGCCACCCATGGAATTTTTCTGTGTGTTTTTCGGTTAAACCGTCTATCAGAATCTATCCCGGTATCCGATGCCTCATCCTGTTCATTATTTTCGGTTGCGGATATTACTTGTTTTTCTATACCCCAATCTAATTTGACACCACAACTAGTACAGGACTTGCTCCCATGTTCAATAACCTCATTACATTGCGGACAACGGTAGAAAAATTTCTCCCCGCACACAGTACAAAAACGCTGTCCGAACTCATTTTGGGCACCGCATTTATAACATTCTATTGTCTGAGTCATACCTGAACCTTTAGCAGAACAATATCGTCATTTGGGCTCTCCGTCATACATAACACAAATATCCGGAAATAATTATCTTCGATATATGTGTCAATAGTAAGGACCATCGATCCCATGATTCTGAAACAACAATAATACCAGAATCAGCGTAATTATCCTTTAAGATTTTAAGATAATATATGATTACCTGATCTGTTTACAGGCGAAACCCAATCAACTGTAATCTTACCGTCTGAAGAAAACAGAGCTTACTCCGCTGAAACTTCTTGCTTTTCTTCCTCAAAAATCTCTGCAGGTTCAGGTTTCCGCGGTTCAAAGTCTCCATCAAGAGTAAGAGTACCAATTATATAATCAGGTTGATGCGCTTCAACAACATGGTTCTCCCAGCATCCGGAGTGAACATAAACTCCACAAGAGCAGCGGATTACAGCTCTTCCCGCAAATAATACCTTGCCGCATGCACTGCACTTCACAATATATACTCCTTTAAATGTTAATTTTCTTACGCGCTACAATATGCATCTTGAATTAAGATCAAACATATACAATCCATTTTTAAATTATAATATGCTCACCCTTTCCTCCGCAAAGTAACCTGATAACCAGATTTTCAACCATATACTGAATATATAATCATGATGCGGTTATTTTTCCAAAGTCATTTATATGTGGATTAGTATATATGCTGTTCCTTGGCAAGCAAAATTGAAAAGATTCAACTTCTTTACTCTTATACAGTATCCGCCACACATATAAAAGAGTAAATAGCCCGTAGGTCACATTAAGAACAGGACAAAAGTACTTTTTGAAAATGTATATAACAGTTGATATTGGATATAAACGATATAATATTACAATTGATATTGCCGTTCTTTTCATTTATATTCGATAAACTGCCGGTTGGCAATAATCCCGCGGAATATCATCAGACAAATTACTTGTAGTATATCCTGTCTTACCAATGTACATACACTTTTTAACAGCCTACAAGTTTCATAAAAATCTAAACTGCATTAGCTGCTGAAGTATACTGCTCCCCATTAAGACAAAGGCAAAATTAAGAGAGTAAAATGGCTGAACA
>CAZFIM010000095.1:0-8604 GCA_964519615.1 uncultured Dehalococcoidales bacterium | reverse complement strand
TGTCTTCCCCGGCCATATGTGGTTCTCTGAAGGCGATAACAAAATCCGCTGTAGCGCTCTCAGGAAGTAAAATATAGGCATGCTCGCAATTCATTGCCTTGACCAGCGGCGGCAGCAGCCCCTGGCTGAACTCACGTAAACTGAATATACCATTCAAGCCTTTTCTTAAAAAGTCTGTCAGGCTTTCCCGATAATCATAGCTCTTGTGGCGTAATAACCGATCGATTTTGACTATGACTGTATCCCTTAACAAGAGCAGGATAATTCCTACAGCTATCGCTCCGCCGGTGGCAGATATAAGGGCAAACGTCCGGGGGTTAAAATCGAAGACAACATGAAGAATACCATACATGGCCATATAGATCAGTACACCGAGTACGATCAGCGTGCTCCAGGCAAATATCCTGCGTGCGACAAAGGTTATACTGACCTGTTCACTTTGTGCAACAGCATAGGTTAAGATACAGGCATTTAACAGATTGGCAAAATGAGTTACAGGAAATTCGCTGTCCATAGGAGCAAAACTGGCAAATGCGCCGACCACAATCAAAACCATAGAAACAAAAAGATAGGCCGTGGTATTCCTGCTTTTCGGGTCTGTAGTTGTTCGTATCTTCCGTCCCAAATAGTAAAGCAAGTAGACCGGCAGGCTGAGGAAAATCAGAAGAAGTGCATAAAAAATCCAGTTGAACGTGGGCTCTACGAAACCATTTGTTACCGTGATGCTCTCCGGAATAGTTCCGGTGACGGTCAGCAGTATCAGCAGACCCAGCAAGCCGTAACCCACTTTCACACCTATGCCGCCGGAGTTGCGGTAATAGTACATGATAAAATAGTAGAGTTGCACTGCGCTCAACGGCAGACCGCACAGCACAATCTTAAAAAGGATCAGTTTATAGTGTATCAAGTAATCGCTGCGCAGTAAAAAAGTAGTGATACTCCATATCAGCGCAGCCAGCAGGTAGATCAAGAGCAGCACCTGCTGTTTATGCCATTTTTTATGAACTATGAGTATTATTAAAAGCGGTATATACGCGCACGCAGCAATTAAAGGTAATACACATTCTATATTCATATAATGCCTTTGAGCAGAGAAATGAATTCAACATCCCTTTAATTATGGTGTCGGCACATATGGAGTGTCAATGAGAAAATAGTACTAACTTTTTCCTCTGTTTTCGAATGTCACCCGAGAGTACGGAATAAATAAGATGCAGATGGCAGTAAGGCGTGGAGAACAGGTTATACTATAGTACTGCAGTGACCGGTACCTGTTAAAATGCGTGTACATCTATGGTTTTAAACGTTAAATATATAGGTATGCCCATGGTAAGCTCCATATCGAAAAACGAGCGCCTGGTGATAGCGGCAATGAAAGATACCTGCTCAACATCAACCGTTATTCTCATCACTGCGCCAAGATCCGCAATATCGCTAATAATTCCCTGAAACGAGTTGCGTGCGCTGGATTCTATCGGCTTAACTGACACCAATATATCTTCCGGCCTGACGGAAACATACACTTTGCCGGATACCTGAGATGCAGAAAGCAAGGTTAGACCGTTTACAGCAATACTGGATAACCCCTTACCTGCGGTTGCTACCCCCCGAAAGAGGTTACTGACACCCAGAAAATCAGCTGCAAATTTACTTTTCGGTTTTCTGAATACTTCCCCCGGTTCGCCTACCTGCACAATCTCTCCGTGGTTCATTACGGCCATCTTATTACCCAGTAAAAAGGCCTCATTAAAGCTATGCGTAACATGAATGATCGTAGTCTGCATAAGCGAATGTATCTTACGTAATTCGGATCTCAATTTGCTTTTGGTCTCATTATCCAGAGCGCTGAGCGGCTCATCCAGCAGCAGCACCTCAGGCTCGATAATCAAAGCCCGCGCAATAGCCACACGCTGCTGTTCGCCTCCACTCAAGGTTCCGGGATAGCGGTGCATAAGATGAGAAATACCGAGCAGATCAGTCAACAGAGAGACTTTGTTATCAGCTTCTTCTGGTGATATTTTGCTGTAGCTAAGACCGAAGCGTATATTCTTTTCAACGTTGAGATGGGGGAAAAGCGTAAAATCCTGATAAACCATCCCTATATTTCTTTGCCGCGGCGGCAGCCTGGTTATCTCATGGTTATTCAGATAGACCCGCCCGCTATCAGGAGTATAAATACCGGCAATGGTCTCAAGCAATATCGTTTTACCGGCGCCTGTCGGTCCCAAAATCATGAGATACTCGCCTTTATCAATGTCCAGCGATACGTCTTTTAACCGAAACTCACCCAGATTTATTGAAAGATTCTCAATCTTAATCATCGTTCGGCTCTCAAAAAACACGGGCTGTTCCGCTCGCTTTCTCAAAGATTACCAGTGCTATAAAGGCAATAGCAATGAGTATCGTTGCCGCGGCAATTGCCAAGGTAAGATCTCCGCTGGTCAAGTTAAGATAGAGTGCGCTGGGCAGCGTCTCTGTTTTCAAACGTGTCGCCCCTGCCAACATTAAAGCTGCACCGAACTCTCCCATACCCCGGCACCAGGCGATGACGGTACCGGCGAGCAGTCCGTTACGTGACATAGGCAAAGTCACCCTTCTGAATGTCTCCAACTCGTTGCATCCTAATGTCTTGGCCACGTGTTCATAGCGTGGATTAATGCCCTGAAAAGTTGATTTCATCACGCGGTACATAAAGGGGAAAATGACGAAGAATTGGGCCATAACAATGCCCTGCGGTGTAAAAACAAACTTGATTCCGGCATCAGCAAGAGCCTTGCCGAAACCGCTGGCTCCGAATAGTATCAGGAGCGCAAGGCCGGCCACTACTGGAGGCAGCGCCAGCGGCAGCTCAAGGACGGCGTTAACGATATTCCTCCCCCAGAAATGAAAACGGGTAAGTGCATAGGCAGCAGGTACGGTAAAAATGATGCAAAGTAGAGTAGACGAAATTGAGGTTACAAGGCTCATCCTTATAGCAAACTGGATTTCCTCTGTAAGTACGCTATCAATAAAAGCCTTAAATGTAGTATGCGTTATCAGGCTTAAAAGCGACGCCGTAATCAGTAAGCCGATAACGGCACAAAAAATGTAGACAATAATCTTAAAATGGAGATCGTTTACTTTTTTAAACATTAGTGTAGTAGTGGAATTCCTTCCCCTATATAATTCAAGATCTGTTTCAAAGCCTGTTACTTTTTTCCATACTGCCGATAGCGACAGCCAACCACGGCCTATGGGACTTGCTCTGCGGTTGAAATTTCAGATGAGGGCAAGACAAGAAAAGCCTGCAATCCCCCACAACCCCTCCGAATCTGAACAACATTCCCATATTCTCTCTGTTGACCGGAATAATACAGCGCTGCACGAGCGCTATTATCCTCGCGGAAAAGCGGGGCTTTGCCGTACTTGAGGATACATTTGTTGCTTTAATCGACAAACCCTCTTGCCTCGACCTCATTCATGCTATCTGATCTAGTTCCCATACTCCGAATCAGGATAGGTTACAAATCCATGCTTTACAAATATGTCTTTCCCCTGACTGGAGGCGCAATAATCTACGAATTGCCTGGCTGTTTCCGGAAACTTTGAGAATGTAAGAACGCCGATGGGAATAAGTTTGATGTCATTCTTTTCTTTGGGTATCTGGATAACCTCGACCTCTTCAACAAATTTCACCGTATCCCACCAGTTTATAGCTGCGTCAGCTTGCCCAAGAGCTATCTGAGTCATTACTTCATTCATAGTCGGGAAAGTTGCTATTACATTAGCCCAGGCATCATCATAAATACCGGCTTTCTTTAAAATGCCTATTCCTGTTTTCCCGATAGCCGCTACCTCAGGATCACCCCATACCAATTTTACCCCGGGACGGGCAAGATCTTCTAGACCTGTGATAGCCGCCGGATTTCCTTTGGGAACTATTATCACCGGTATATGATAAGCGATGTTCTGCCTGTAACTGACAAAGCCTTTTTCCTCAGCAGTATCCAGATACATAGCCGCACCAGGCATAAAAGCATCGCCCTCACGGGTCAATTCCATCTGGCTCAATTGCGCTCCCGAACCGGTGTAATTGTATTGAACAGTAACATTGTACTTTTTTTGAAAAGCAGTGCCAATCTCATCCATCGGTTTTCTTAAACCTGCGCCGCTGTATACCATTATCGATTGCGGAGCTTCATCTTTTGCTCGACAACCTGAAATACCCATTACCGCAAGTAAGAGCGCAGCAATAAATAATACGTAAACAAAAGCCGATTTTTTCATTCCAATACTCCTCTCTGTAGTTCAATTGAAAATAGAAAAATCATTTACCGATAAGAAACATGGGGGTCAATGGAACTACAGGCGAGGTAAAAAGAAAGAGTGCTTCATATCAATAAAGCACTCTAAGAATAACCAAAACATAATTTCTCCTTTCCAATCACGGGAATTGCCATCGTTTCCAATGACAACGTTGGGGCTTTTTCAGCCCTCCGGCTAGATACCATACAAAACGCTTCAGGTATTCTAGCTTAGAGTCCGTTCCCTTATTCAGTTTCCGTAATCATAACATAGAATATGTTTTATGCTCAAATTATTCAGGTAACAAACGAATGGCTTATTAATCGATATAGCGGTTATCCGGTGTTTGTCCAACCATAACATCCTCCGGGGATACCGTGAGCGCAATAGGGAGAAAAGCTTCTACCAGAACGGGGTCAAATTGTGTGCCGGAACAGCGCTTTAATTCTTCAACGGCTTCCTTATAGCTCATCGGTGCGCGGTACGGTCTTAAAGAGGTCATGGCATCGAATGAATCTGCAATGGTTAAAATGCGTGCTTCCAGCGGTATGGCATCACCTTTCAATCCTCCGGGATATCCTTCGCCGTCCCAACGCTCATGATGATGCAATATTGCAGGTAAACAGGGGGTTAAACTCGGCACATGCGCTACAATCGTACGAGAAAGTTGAGGATGCGTCTTGATTATCTCCATTTCCTGCATATTGAATTTGCCGGGTTTATTCAGCACTTCATCGTAAATACCGATTTTACCTATATCATGTAGAAGAGCCGCGTGACTGACAACAGCTACTTTCTCCGGCGGCAGTTTCAAAGCCTCTGCCAGAGCAACGGCATAAGTTCGCACCTTTCTGGAATGACCGTATGTATAGAGGTCCCTCGCTTCGATCGTTGCTGCCAGGGCGTATATAGTATTCAAAGTCTCCTGCTCGGCAGTTGATGATGTCTCATTGTCAGAAAGAGCCATCAGGGTTTGAGATATTCTGCAAGATCTGTTCCCGCCGGTCCGTTTGGCATAATAGAGCGCTCGGTCTGCACCGTTGACTATATCATCGGAGGTCAATCCATCTCCCGGCCAGGATGCGATTCCGAAACTGGCAGATACAGCAATCTTGCGCTCCGTCATCTCTGCAACCAACTTTTCTCGTATACGTTCGGTTACAAGGTAGGTATCATCTCCGGATGTATGGGGCATAATGATAGCGAACTCATCTCCCCCATACCTGAAAGCGAGATCGATATTCCTGATGGTGGCATTGAGCAAGTTCCCTATTTGCGCCAGTAATTTATCACCGGCAATATGGCCTTTTGTATCGTTGTAATTCTTAAAGCTGTCCAAGTCCATAAATACCAGTGAGATCATACTACCGTAGCGGGAATGACGCTCAATCTCCTGTTGCAGAATTTCATCAAAATGCCGGCGGTTGAACAAACCGGTCAATTCATCTATCCTTGCCCTTTGCTCAGCGCGTGCATAGAGCTGTGCATTGGCCACCGAGGTGGATATCTGGAATGCCAGACGTTCAAGCAAATATATCTGCGCCTGCGAATAAGCATCAACATTCTTGCTAGCTATTGTCAGGGTACCTATACCTTCACCTTTGGTTATCAAAGGCAGATACACTACCGAGTTGATACCACGATTATGGAGGTCTCTGCTCTCTATAAACATTCTATCCCGGGTGAGGTTCGCTTCAGAAATACTCTTTTTATTGATCGCAACCCAATCTGTCGCAGTACCTTTTAAAGGTACTGCATCTCCAACACTCCATGCTGAACCCACAGATGAGAAGAGCGCAGAATACACAAGCTCCCTTTGTTCAACCAGCGTTACAGAGGCAAAATCTACCTCAATAACCTCTTTCAAGCCCTCGATAAACGTATCGTACACATCTTGAATATTGAGACTGGAGGTCATGACTCCCGCAAGTTTATTTATAAGGGACAATTCCTGTTCACTCTTTCTGAGTTCCGCCTGCAGATATTCTTTTTCCAGACTCATTGCCACTCTATTTGCGATGCCTTCGATATAATTGACATTCTCAAGGGAATACTTGCCTGATTTTTTCTGGCTCAACGCCAAAATCCCGGCAAGCTTGCCCCGGCTGAGCAAAGGGAAAAACACCTCAATGCTGTTATCTTTTATATCCTGTTTCTCACTGCCCCATAAGCCGCGAAATTCCGGCAAAATATCCAGGTTTTCTCTATTCAAGTAACGGTTATGCTTGCTCAACCATGCCAATATCGGACTATCGTTCTTGACGCGTAATGACCTTTCGGTCTCAAGAGGCGGCTCTGTAAAGCCTATTACAAAATCGCCGCTTCCGGTTTCAGGAAGAAGCATATATGCCTGCTGACAGTTTATTATCTTGACCAATGGAGGCAACAGGCTCTCACCAAATTCCTGCAGACTGAAGACATTGCTTATTCCCTGTAGTAAAAAGTTTGAAAGCTCCTGTCTATCATCATAGCTTTCACCATAAAATATCTCATCAATCTTCCTGTATAAGTATATTCTCGCCCGCACCCAGAAAAGAGCGCATGTGCCCAGCATCAAGCACATAACGACCATTGAGGAAAGCAGGCTCACAGGCACATTGAATAACAAATAAACGATAGCATTCCATACAAAAAATACGGTAAGTGCAATACAGATCATCGCTGCATAGACCAGGCCGCGCCGTACGATAAAGTTCATGTCAAGTATACGATACTTTAAAGTGGCATATGTCAATAGCAGGGCATTAACCATATGCCCCAGCTGAATGAGCGGGAATCTATCACCGATGCCGGTGAGCCCCGTAACTGCCAGAATCGTTACGATGGAAAGCCCGGTCATAAAGTATATTATCCGGTCATGCTCAAGCGGGTCTGATGAAACGCGCATTTTAAGCACCAGATCGTATATCAGCACAAACAATATTAGAAAAGGAACAACGGAGATTACCAGTAGCCACGGCCCCAGTGTGGGCGTTACGATACCATTGCCGACATATAAATCCTGCGGCATATAGTCCAATGCCGCACCGATGATTACCGTCGCCAGCAGAATATACCCCACATAAAGCAGCCACCCGCCTTTGCCGTGGAGATACGTACGCAGGAAATAAAGATACTGTACTATCAGCCAGATAAAGAAGCACATTGTCAGCTTGAATAACAACAGTTTGTAATCCTGCAAGTACTGTGACCGAAGCAAAAATGCGCTTAAACTCCAGAGCATGGCCGCAACAAGATAAACGGCAAAAAGCTTTTGCTGTTTTTGCCAGTTGCGGTTGCTAATGAGGATGAGTAAAAGGGGGATATAAGCCAGTGCGGCAATAAGCGAAATAATGCTGCTTATTATCATGTTTCCTCAATTCAGACTATATGTAAAGGTATCTAAAAGTAATTATGTCCTTTAGCTTCTCGTATTGTCAAGAAGTACTTAAGTACTATTACGTACTTACATATCGATCTGAAAACAAGTTTATGGAAAATATAAAGGGAATGGCTGCCTTACGGCAGCCACCCCTTTATTAATGCCCGCTTTTCAATGAGATCCACTACGATACAGGTGTCCTTGTCTTAATCTTTTCAACTTCCTCAATAACTACTTCAGGTTTCTTAACCTTCAGAACGGCAAGGATGCTGTCTGCGGGGTTGATGTGCGGCGGCTTCAAATGCGCGAGGTCAGCCCCCTCAGCCTGTCTATGTGCCATATAGTTATTGAAGGAACCGTTCTGTAATATGCTCACTTCGATAGGCTTGAAACCTATCAGTTTTTCCATACTGGAAAGGTCATAGTGAATGAAGCCGTCATCCAATTTTTTAATCTGTTCATAGACAGCTGTGGCAATACCTTTTTCGCTGGCGATATAATCATCTTTCAACTCGATATAGAGGTGCAGCGTCGGGCTGCCGTTAATAACCTCTTTGCGCGCCGTCCAGTCACGGTAAGGTATTTCAGTGTTTTCTATAGCCTGCCATATCACTTTCTCGGTAAGACGAATAAGTCCGAGGTCTATCAGGTCATCGGCACGGCGTTCAAATGCCATTTGAGGAATATCGATACTGAATTTCTCATTACGGGTAGCAGTAATGCGTATCATATCCCCTGCGCGATACCGTACCATTGCTCCCCCGTGAAAGTTTGTATTCACAATTTCATATACTTTCCCTGCTTCAACTTCATCGAGCAGAACTGTTTTAGGTTTATAGGATTTATCAGCTTGCCATTTAAAATGTTCTTCCTCAGGGATAAATTCAAAAAAGTTGAAGTTGGGAACAAACGTCATCCCCTCGTAATCCCATGTCTGCATGGCAATCATGAGCGATTCT
>CAZFIM010000094.1:0-8607 GCA_964519615.1 uncultured Dehalococcoidales bacterium | reverse complement strand
CTTGCGGCAGAGATCCCCAACCTTTGCTCCAGCCTCCCCTTCCTTGAGTACGGCAATGATCTGTTCCTCGGTGTACCTCTTGGCTTTCATTAGAGCCTCCTCATGAATTTTTATCATAGGAAAACTCTAAGAGCAACTGGCCTGGTTTACGGGGGTAGGGTCATTGAGTCCTGAGTGCCCAGCCACTCATGATACATTCCGAACTCGTGTTTGAGAAGAAAAGACTTGTTCCAGCACTTCAGCAGCTCTTGGTTTCACGTTGCGCTTGATATTATAGCGTGCAATAAACTGGACAAATTACTAAAAAGTGTTATAGCAGAATTTGCTCTAAACTTGCTGAGGGGAATACACTAGTGGGTATGAACAAAGTGATTGAGTGGTTATTGGAAGGCCCACCCTGGGCGCAATATCGTACCCATGTTGACCTCCTGGGACAATCGGAGAGTATCTCAGAGGTAGCTGCTACCCGAAAGAAGATGTTGGCATATCCAGATATACAGGTATTGTTATCTGAATTATCAGAATGGCCTGGCACACCTTTAAGGCGGCATAACGATGCAGGGCACTTACTGCATAAACTCGTTTTTGTATCCGATATTGGTATTAGGATAGGTGACCCCAGTATTAATGAGATTGTTAGAAAAATCATCGAGAACAGGTCTAAAGATGGAGCTTTTCAGATCATTGCCAATGTTTCCCCTCAGTATGGAGGTAGCGGACGAGACGACCTAGCATGGATGCTATGTGACTCACCATCGATTCTATATAGCTTGGTCAAACTGGGTATGCAAGATGATGCCGTAATCCAATCTGCCGCACGACATCTAGCGGATTTATGTGCTGATAACGGTTGGCCATGTATTGTTTCACCCAATTTAGGCAAATTCAGAGGTCCAGGACGCAAAACCGACCCATGCCCATATGCCACGCTTATCTCCTTAAAGGCTTTATCTCAGATACCGGAATGGCGCGATAAGGAGGTCTGTCTAAAAGGATCTGAATCATTATTACATCTTTGGGAACAACGTAAAGAACGGCGTCCCTATCTATTTGCCATGGGTACAGACTTTGTAAAACTTAAAGCGCCTATGGTTTGGTATGACATACTTCACGTTCTGGAAGTGCTTTCACAATTCCCAAAACTAAGACAAGACAGACGTCTTCTCGAAATGGTTAATATCCTGAAAGCAAAGTCAGATAATGAAGGACGTTTTACGGCTGAGTCTGTGTGGAAATCCTGGTCAACCTGGGAATTCGGACAAAAGAAAACTCCCTCTTACTGGTTAACTTTGCAAGCCCAAAGGATATTGATGCGATTAGCCTGAGCCACCTGAAGTTCTCCAGTTCGTTCTATCTCCGCAGAGAAGAAGTCGGAGAACTCTTCACCCATTATAGCTAACTGAAGAAGTATGAAACGAACTGAAAGTCAGACAAAATCAGAGCAGAATAAATCGACAAACTTACGCAAAACAGCGTTCCAGTTGGTTATCCTTCTTGGCATTGTCAGTATGTTCGGTGACATTGCCTATGAGGGTGGACGGAGTATAAGCGGTCCTTATCTGGCGACGCTGGGAGCAAGCGCTGCTATGGTCGGCCTTATTACCGGCGCAGGTGAATTTCTGGGATATGGGTTAAGACTTGTTTCAGGATATTTTGCCGATCGTACCAAGGCATACTGGATACTAACATTTATTGGATACGGTCTTATTGGAGCCATCCCTTTACTGGCATTCACCGGTAACTGGCCGCTGGCGGCCTTCCTGCTGATTCTGGAGCGTATCGGAAAGGCTATCCGAAGCCCTGCTCGGGATACAATAATTTCCTGTTGTGGAACCAGCATCGGAAGAGGCTGGGGATTTGCACTCCATGAAGCTTTAGATCAGGTAGGCGCGATAATCGGGCCACTCATTCTATCGTTTGCCTTGATAACCAGTGGAGGTTACCAGCAAGGTTTTACTCTTCTATGGATACCTGTCGTGTTGTGCATAGTAGCCCTATTCATAGCTCGTCAAAAAGCTCCTAATGTTGAGAAACTTGAAGCAAAAACTGAAGTTGACAATCAGAATGTGAAACGTGGGCTAGGGCGGGTATTCTGGCTTTATGGTCTCTTTGTACTTCTTGCTGGAGCAGGCTTTGCCAGTTTTCAGCTCATCGCATATCACATCAAGGCACAGGCAATAATCTCTGATGCTAAGATTCCTATTCTTTACGCCGTTGCCATGGCAGTTGATGCTATAGTAGCTCTAATAATTGGCAAGACGTACGATAAAAAAGGCTTGATGGTCCTAGTGACAATTCCTGTATTGACTTTACCTATTCCCTTTCTCGGATTTTCACAAACCTACGGATTAATATTGGTGGCTATAGTGCTATGGGGCGCTGTGATGGGAATCCATGAAACCATAATGCGAGCAGCAATCGCCGACCTAGTCCCTATAGAAAGAAGGGGAAGCGCATATGGAATTTTCAACACGCTTTACGGGCTATCTTTGTTTTTAGGAAGTACTGCTATCGGATTCTTGTACGATGTTAATACTACCTATATTATGGTCTTCGCAGTCGTTATGGAATTGGCGGTAATACCAATTCTATTTTTAATTAGAAGGTCAATCACATGACGCTTAAATACTCAACTTGGATTTAGAAAAAGAAGGTTCATATATTGGCGATAAACCGAAAGCTAATTCGGAAGTTTTGGTTGCAAATTGTGTAATACCATCTATGGATGTCACAAGATGAGTGATTGTATCCTGTGCTATGTCACTTGATGTAACAAAATCACCTTTTTTACAAGCGAAAAACAGGAAATTAGCCCTCTTGGCGGAAGTCGAAGCTATCTTATGGTGATGATATTACCTTTCTGGTCAGCCACTCATGATACATTCCGAACTCGTGTTTTACAAAAGGCCACTTATTCCAGCGCTTCAGCAACTGCTCGTTTCACACAACTGAAGGTCACCTGGTTCAGATATAAACCTAATGATTTCTTGACATCAGTGTTATATCGGTTGTAATATAGCACCTAGTTGTCGGGAGAGGTCTTATCAACATATGCACAAATGTTAAGCGACGGCGAGCACCTCTTCCTGCGTTGGGGAAACGAAAATGACTGAACCATGCAAGTTCAAACCTAAAAAGCGTCGTCCTCGTTTCTCGACTCGTACCCATTCAGGTTTCACTATTGGGGGCAGGATATGGCTGGAGAAGAATGGCGAGCTATTCATGGGATTGGGAAGAATTAGACTACTGGAAAAAATTGATGAACTCGGCTCGATAGCGGAGGCAGCTCGTACTATGAAACTTGGTTATCGTAATGCCTGGCTATGGGTAGATTCCATGAACCGGTTGGCTCCAGCCCCGCTGGTCGAAAATGTTACTGGAGGCCCCGGCGGCCGTCATGCAAGATTAACTGAAGAAGGGCGGAAAGCTCTCAGGGAATACAAGGAATTGCGCACAAGATTTTTGGAGTTCTTGCATAAACCTGTATAATTTTTTTGCCAAGAGCTATATCGTAAATGATATAACAATTGAAAAAGCCTAGGGAACTGTGGTTTATCACTGAACAATGGAGGTGCCCAATGCTGCGAAAAGTGTTCTTTTCCAATATGCCCTTTTGGGAAATAAGAAAACTAATGAAGAAAGGAATTTTTATGAAAAAACTATTAATCGTGGTGGTATCCTTGATGCTGATTCTTCCACTGTTTGGAGGCTGTTCATCCAGTGAAAAAACATCGGCTTACCCGGTCCATCTTGCTGTGGAGTTTGTCGACCATGCTGCCAGTGCCCACATAGCCAGAAGTCAAGGCTGGTTTGAAGCTGAAGGGCTGAATGTTACGGCTTTTGATAACTATATGACCGGTATGGCTATGGCTGCTGCTCTAAGCAAAGGTGAAATCAATGCGGCCTATATTTGCCTTACACCGGCAATATGCGCTTATGCCAATGCCGCAGTGCCGATAAAGGTGGTTGCCGGGACGCATAAGTACGGTTATGGCCTACTGGTTGATCCTGCCAAGATAAAAACGGTCAAGGACCTGGAGAACCCTGGTATTCGAATTGGATGTCCCAGAGAGGGCAGTCCCAATGATCCGCTTTTGCATAAAATGATAGAAGAATATAATCTCGATGAAGAAAAAATATTAAGCAGTGTTCGGCGAATGTCCCCTTCCGACGTGCTTATGGCGCTGAATATGGGGCAACTTGATGCAGGTTTTTGCTGTGAGCAATATCCAACGATGGGAGAAGCATTAGGCTTTAAAGAACTCCTGACTGCCGAGGACCTTTGGCCGGAGATGCAAGGTAGTGTTCTGGTAGTAACCGAAGACCTGCTCAATAACCATCCGGAGATAGTTGAAAAGCTGGTGAAAATAACTGAGCGAGGTATACAATATATCCTCGACCATCCAGAGGAGGCAGCCGAAATTGTTGCAGGAGAGTTATCACTTGTAGGAAGAGAAATTATGCCCATCGATATTGGGGATAAAACCGATCAACTGGAGATTACTCCTGAAGCAATACTTATGTCTCTCACTACCAAGATGATTTGCACCACTGATATTGATCCCAGTATAGTACAAGAAAATATAGACTATCTGGTGAAACTGGGTAGCATCAAGAGCAGTTTTCCGGCTGAGGATATTCTTGATTTGAGGTTTCTCAAGTAATGGTGATATTCAAGCGACTGAGACCGGGATGGGGACTCGTCCCGGTACTCATTTTTCTGGCCTTCTGGGAACTGGTAGCCCGGTTGAATGTATTGCCGGGTAATTTTCTGCTGCCTCCTTTTTCTAAAGTGGTAGCGGAATTCTATCAATTAATCGCTAGCGGAGTGCTCGGCGAGAATTTCCTCAGCAGCCTTATCAGGGTATTGATCGGGTTGTTCACCGGCTCAATCGCCGGCATTGTCGTCGGCACGGTGATGGGATGGAACAAAATCGCCGACAGGGCTTTAAACCCTCTTATCAGTCTTTTCTATCCCATTCCCACCCTCGGCTGGATCCCGCTGTTGATGATATGGATAGGCATCAATGAAATGCTCCCGATTACTTTGATATTCATCTGCTCTTTCTTCCCTGTCTTGTATAACACGGTTACCGGCATTAAAAACGTGGACAGGGACTATGTCAAGGCAGCCAGAAGCCTGGGAGCCTCGGACATGAAGGTACTGACCACGGTGGTTTTGCCGCTGGCCCTGCCCAACATCTTCACCGGCCTGAGATTGGAGGCAGGCATGGCCTGGAGGACAATAATTGCCGCGGAGATGGTGGCGATCCCGACCGGCATCGGGGCTTTACTGATGAGGGCGCAAAGCTTGGTACGAATCGATATTATCATCGTATGTCTCATTGTCCTGGCGATAATGTGCCTGATTTTCGAGAATTTTTTCGCCTATCTGGAAAAAAGAATAACGAAAAGCTGGAGGCAACATGCCATCCATAACCCTTAGCAATGTTAGAAACTACGCCTGCCGTAGCGTGGACCTGAGGATAAACGATAAAGAGTTTCTGGTTCTCCTGGGGCCTAACGGCTCAGGGAAGACCACGTTGCTTAACGTTATCGCCGGTCATGTCGAATATCAGGGAAGTGTGCTGTTCGATAAGGCTTCAGTAGATCGGATGTCGGCAAATAAAAGAGGGGTCGGTTATCTGTTCCAGAACCTGGCACTATTTCCGCATCTTGATGTCGCTGCTAATATTGCCTATAGTCTGAAAGTCCAAAAATGGCCGCAGGAGAAGATACAGAAAAGGGTAAGCGAATTAGTTGAACTGGTGAATATCAAACACCTGGTGTCCCGGTATCCCGCCTATATCAGCGGAGGAGAAAAACAGCGAGTAGCACTGGCCAGAGCTCTGGCGGCATCGCCTGAAGTATTGCTCCTGGATGAACCGCTGTCCAGTCTGGACGCCCAGACCACCAAGTATTTGAGAACCGAGCTGAAACAGATTCAGCGCCGGCTGGGAATTACGGTCGTCTACGTTACCCATAACCTGATGGAAGCTGTCAATTTAGCCGATAGAATGGCCATTATATTAGATGGTAAGATCGAGCAGGTAGATGATCCGGAAAAGCTGGTGTTTTTCCCCTGTAATAACAGGGTTTCTGATTTCATTGGAGCGCCCAATATCCTGGACTGCGATTACTGTAAAAGCACGGAGCAGGGGGTAATGGAAGTCAGTTGCGGAGGATTGAGATTATTCGTTGCCCATGACGGCAACATCATTCATAAAATAGCCATTCTGCCCCGCCATATATACATTTCCGAAAGTAAACCCCGCGGACCAGGGGTAAACGGTTTCATTGCTACAGTTACCGACATCATTAATCGCACTGATACGGTGAGGATTTACCTTGAAGCGAGTAAAAATAAACTGGTGGCCGAAACACCATATCATATTTTTGAAGAAATGGACCTGGAGATAGGGAAAGAGGTTCATGTTATCTTGAGGATGAGAAGAATCAGAGTGTATGAAAACAAGAATGCGTCAACTGATAAAGCTAGCGTCTGCCAATATCTGGGAGATTGCGTGTAAGCTGTTTGGTTTGGGTTAACAATGAATTTATTATGTTTTCCGTACAGCTAGAAGGAGGTCATGCTTGTGACTGTTTACGACTCATTGAAGAAGACAATGAAGGACTTAATTCAGGACAATCATCTGGAATCAGGCGAGGTTATTATTAAGGCCAGACCCCTTTCGCCTGATGAGGCTATTGGAAATCCGGAGGACAAGGACTACCCCTTGATTACGGGCCGTGAACGGATGATGCAAGCTTAATTCAGGGGTACTTGCGGACAAGCTTACACAGATATGTATGGCAACTATAGCAGCAAATTGATTGACATTGCTCAAATGGAACTAAAAAATAATTTCCGCCGGGCTATTTTCATATCCAGCTTAAATGCCCTAATATGTTATCTTGGCCTGATTGATAAAACCATGCACTGCAAAGATGATGAACCCAGAGAATGCAGTTCAAAACTAGCGGAATACATAATGAAAAAATACGGTCATCCCAGAATAGCCATTGTGGGTTTACAGCCACGGATGGTCGAATCTCTGTCTAAGAGCTTCGAAATCAAAGTTACGGATATGGACTATGCCAATATCAATTCGGAGAAATTTGGTGTGGTTATCCAGAGTCCACAAAAGACTCGGGAGCATTTAGACTGGTGTGATATTGCTCTGGTGACAGGGAGTACCATTGTCAATGAGACTATTAATGATTTCATGATTAACAAGCCAGTCATCTTTTATGGAGTGACAATATCGGGAGCGGCTGAAGTATTGGGTTTGGAAAACTATTGTTGCTGCGCGAAATAGTAGTTTTGTTAGGCTGGTGAATTGCTATAGAATACGTTATTGTTTGCTCCGTTGCCTTTTTAGCTTCAGCGATGACCCTCTTCTCTGGATTTGGGCTTGGAATAATTTTGCTTCCCGCTTTTGCCATATTTTTCCCGCTTCCTATAGCAATAGCTTTAACTGCTATAGTCCACTTTCTAAATAATCTCTTTAAGCTGACTCTCTTGTTCAAACATGCCGACAGAAATGTTATCCTTCGTTTTGGGATATTGGCGATACCTGCATCCTATCTCGGAGCACAGGCACTCTCCTGGCTATCTAATATAAAACCGTTGGTCGCTTATCAACTTCTGAATCACAATTTTCAAATTATGCCCATGAATTTAACGGTAGCTATATTAATGATTTTCTTTGCCCTGTGGGAAATCGTCCCAAAGCTGGAGAGAATATCTTTTACCCGAAAGTATCTACCTCTAGGAGGAGCGCTAAGCGGTTTCTTTGGCGGCCTATCCGGACAGCAGGGCGCTTTAAGAACCGCCTTCCTGATTAAGTGCGAGCTAACCACGCAGGGCTTCATTGCCAGTGGCGTAGTGATTGCCTGTTTGGTTGACATGGTGCGAATACCTATTTACATCACTTCCTTTTCCCAACTAGAGACCAATAACAATATCGTTCTTTTGATAGCAGCCACTCTTTCAGCATTCTCAGGTGCTTTTATCGCCAATCAGTGGTTGAAAAAGGTAAAGATGAGCGTTATCCATATACTGGTTTCAGTAATGCTTTTTGGAACAGCATTGGCTTTGGGAAGCGGTATTTTGGGATAGATATAGGCAAAAAAAGAGGGCTAGGGGACTCTCCCAACCCTCTAAACGGCACTTATTTTATAACTCAAACATTGCTGGCTGTTCTATTTCTTTCTTGGCTATCTCCTCTTTTTTCTGCTGGCGTCTTTCTGCCCGTTCCTGATAGCTTTGAGCCAGAGTCGCCGGATAAGGCCGCTCCACGGACGGATAATAGCCCAGTAAGGCCGAAAATTTTTACGGGCTTTGTCGCTCAATCCCATGGTGCGGCTTTCCGTGCGTACCAAAACGACACCGGGCTCGTGAGTATCTTCAATAAGCATATTCGCCACCACTTTAAGGTAGTCCGGTTGGCAGAAGGAAAAATATGCACGGGCATCTGCAACATCGATATTATCAAGACATCTGGATTGATGCCAGATCCGGCCGATAATACCAGGCACAATCAACCCCACGACCAATTCACGCGGTTCCTGCTCGATCAGCTTCGTAAAACCCTCGCTAAGCAT
>CAZFIM010000093.1:0-8882 GCA_964519615.1 uncultured Dehalococcoidales bacterium | reverse complement strand
GGAAAGGTTTGCCAGCGCAGAACTCATTGCCTCCATAATTTTAGTTGTATCCGCACCTTTCTCCTGAAAATCCTCCAGTGACTTCCTGAAAAACCGGGTGGTGGCAAATTCCGTAACGCCCATTCCCAGCGCGGTCCATCCTGAAAGCGTTTGCAGCATATCGCCGATGCCTATAGACTTGGCCCCCGCGTATTTAGGGTCGATCTCGGCGCTGGCAGACAGCAAATCATAAAAAGGGGCGACGATAGCGCCTAAGGATACGCTTTCATCCTTGCCCGAAGATGAACTTTTATCGTAGGTGTATTTTTCACCCGCCACGGGAAAGACGGCGTTGGCAATCTTATAGGTCGAGTTAAGGCACACAGCAGTATTATGCACTATATCCGGATTGGCTTCCTCGGACTCTAGCGGCAGTACTATCAGGGCGTAAATGGGCTTGCCCATATGGCGGTCTCGCAGTTGCTGCGCCAGAACCGGTACCGCGGCAGCTCCTAACATATCGGTGGGAGAGCCCACCAGCATCACGGCATCCGTATTATAATAATCGTCCGGTTTGATGGCGGAGAATATCCTTCCGGATTCCTCTTTCAGCACTTCGGCCACTGCCTCGATTTTCCCTCCCGTTTCTGCAAAAGAACGGTTGATCCAGATCACCTGGAGGTCTTTACGTTTGCTCTTTATCTCGTTAAGCAGATTCTGGTCTGACCCTATCGCATATGCGCCGCCTGCAATTTGTATACGGCGCTCAGCTTTAGCCTTGCGGTTTAATTCTATAAATTCCCTGGCCAGCAGTGAGCCGCATTTGTCGATGCCAATTACCAGAAGATTCATAACTACTTATATCTCCTTACTTGAAAACGGTACAGCTTTACAGGCTCATCGAATGATATACCTGCTTTCATCCGGCAAATCCTGATCTGCTCATCCACTGTTTTCACACCATACAGGTCAGGTAAAAGCAGCCCTTTTCTGAACCCGCTTTCTACAATTAACCCGTACCGTACAGGGTCGAGTTCATCAGAACTTTCCACCGGCTCAGGTGCGGTAAGTATATCAACACTATATTCCAGATCTTCCAGCTCAGCTATCTTAACCGGGTCGAAGCGCGGATCACTGGTTGCGGAATTAATAGCATTAGCTATTATCTCACGGGCAATATCTTCACGTGCAGGCTCGAAGGTCCCTATACATCCTCTTAGTTCGCCGTGTTTTTTGATCGATACGAATACCCCGGCCCTGCCTTTCATCTCCTCGGTCAGCTCTTTCGGCACCAAAACCTGCTTTTTCTTTATATATGTTTCCACGGCATCCTGTGCCAGCTTTACCACCGGATGTATTTTTTGCTCATTACTCATAGCTCAACACCTCACAATGCCCTGTTTATGAAACCTCAAAGGAAGCAACCAGATACCCCACTCCAAAAGGCCCCTCATAGGATAGCACAGATGGTTTCACTGTATGCCCATCCAGAATACCCAGCAGAATAACGATAGAGCGCAGGCCGCATTCCCCCGCACCCTCGATAATATCAGGAGGCATATTCAAAACACCGGCGGTGTCCATCGATGCCAGCGCCTCTGCCATTCTCCTGTCAAATTCCGGGCCTGCCGGATCATAGCCGTAAGGCCCTTCGGCAAGCAGACGGTGAGACATATCACCGCTGGCTATAACAGCGGTCCGAAGCCCCCGCTCAGCTATTGCTCTCCCGATAGCCCTGCCGAAATCGTAATGCTGCTTTAAAGAAAGCCATGAAAAGGCAAGCGGCACCAGCAGGATATCCTGAAGAGCCCGGTAGAGGAAATACATGGGCACCATCACACCCCAGTCCAGTTTATGAACCGTATCCGCGATTGACTTTACCGCTATTCCCTCGCTGCCGGCCTCCTTCTCTATGAGCTCCACCATCTGCAGATCATTCTTGAATATGCGCAGCGGACCTCTTCCCATTCCCAGAGCCGCGTCCCCTTCTGATGTCAACGCTTTCGATATGCCCATTGCCTGAGGATGATAATGCGCATGAGGGCTGATAGCCAGGGCTAGCTCAATATGCAGCGGCTCCATCATGTCCGCCAGCTTCTCCATAGCTTTGGAGGTACTGCTCACTTTAACCTCCTGCCCCCGCCCAACCTCAGGGATGAGCAGAGGCGGATGAGGGGTTACGCATCCTATAACCAGTCCAGCCATATATCAGCTCCTCAGATTGTATGTTTAATCTCTGCGTATATTCAACTCCGCACCACAATAAGCACAGCGGGAACCGTTTATGCCTGTAACTCTGGTATTATACCCCATTCTGGATATCACTACCCTCCCGCACGAATAACATTCCGTATTTTCCTTTTCATGCCCGTGCACATTGCCCAGATAGACAAAACGCAGCCCCGCTTTTTTACCGATATCGTACGCCTTTTCCAGCGTTTCCACCGGAGTGAGCGGCAAATGCATAAGGTTATGATGAGGATAGAAGCGTGTCACATGCCACGGCGTCAGTTCGCCGAGTTGATTATAAATCCATGAGGCCAGAGCTTCAAGCTGCTGCCTGTCATCGTTCATGGTCGGTATTACGTTAGTCACCACTTCGACGTGCATGTTCCATTTCGACTTCGCGCGTTTTGTTACCTCCAGAATGCCGCACCACCCCCTGACCCTGGCCAGATCCCTGTAAATGGCATCGGAAAATCCCTTTATATCCACCCGCCACGCATCCAGATAAGGGCCGATGGCATCTAGAGCTTCTTCCGTAAGAAAACCGTTGGTCACATATACCGTATACAGACCCTTCTCGGAGGCAAGCCTTGCAGAATCAAGCGTGTACTCGAACCAGACACCGGGCTCATTGTACGTCCAGGCAATTCCCCTGCAGGAGTGCCCCACAGCGGCGCTGACCGCTTCTTCAGGGGAGAGCACCCGCAGGCCTCTATCTGAGCCGGACGGCGTTTCCACGCAGGCAATCTCCCAGTTCTGGCAGTGTGCACAGTGAAAATTGCATCCCCAGCCGCCGAGGGAAAAGACCTGTGTACCGGGGTAGAAATGATAGAGAGGTTTCTTCTCAATAGGATCGACCGCCGCAGAAGATACGAGGGCATAATTTAAAGAATAGAGCCTGCCCTCCTCATTGCGGCGTACGCGGCATACACCCACCCTGCCAGGGTTTATAACACAGCGCCACTGGCAGACGTTGCACTGTACCCTGGAGCCGGGAAGCGTATCAAAAAGAATTGCTTCGTGCGGCATATCACAATCTCCGAATTAAATTATAACATGCCGCTTATAGCTTATGTAATGTTCAGCAGTGCAGCAGCTACATCTCAGGAGGCGATCCTGCCGCCGGGTTCAATAATGATCTCAGACCAGGGAGTATTCTTGCCGCTCATAGACAACGCCTGCTTAAGCATATGTACCAGCCCGGAGCAGCAAGGTACAGTCATATGGACAACGGTGATACTCTTTATATCTGCTCTCTTTAAAATCTCAGCCAGTTTACCCAGCTGCGCATCGAAATCGCTCAATTTAGGGCAGCCGGTTACCAGCGCATGGCCCCAAAGCAGATCCGGGTGAAATCCAGCGTAAGCAAACGGTACGCAGTCCGCTGCCAGCAGAAGGTCGGCTCCCTGCAGAAAGTGGGCGGTGGGAGGCACAAGCTGAAGCTTCACCGGCCAGTGGCCGAGATGCGACGGGCTTTTTCCACGCGTACCGGACTGGCAAAAGGGCTCATTTTGTGCGCGCTTAAAAACGGCAACCGTGCTAGCCGGGCAGCCGCACGCCAGTTGTTCCTGATTCTCGATAGTGGCAGCATGCTGATAATGCAGCAGCGCGGCTTCTTCATCAAACTCCTCCGCCTCCCGCTCCTCTATGGTGAGCGCACCGCGCGGGCATTCGCCGAGGCAGGCACCAAGGCCATCGCAGTACTCGTCTTTTACCAGCCTGGCCTTGCCGTCTACTATCTGAAGTGCGCCCTCCACACATGAAGGGATACAGGCGCCGCAGCCGTCACATTTTTCTTCATCGATTTTAATTATTTTTCGTTTCATCACAATACCGTCCCTAATCCCACCTTTCCCCAAAAGAACTACTTTCGTTTCCTGTTCTTTACCCTGTTGTAAAGCTCCTCACCCACGCATTCTTTTGCATATTCACAGTGCTCAATACAGGATACCGCATCGTTATATACGTTAAGGCCGCACCCGGGGCAAGTAGTCTCTACATCCGTAGAAACTATCTCTATCTCCTCTCCGCAGCGGGGACAATTTTTTATAGTGAGAGTCGGCCTTATGAAGTTTGCGGCTCCCGGGCATTTATCCAGCATCTACGCACCCCCTTTTTTCTCGAAATATATGCTATTGTAATATCGCAACCAGAAGAAAAGTATGACATAAATCACACTTGCAGCAACAGCAAACCTCAGGATATGCGGGAGCCACGAGCAAATCTCCGGGGGAAAAAGAAAACTCATACGGGCAAACGGCTTCATCAACGGTGGTAATAGAACGTATCCGAAGGCAAATTTCCGTTAACCGGATATGATGATTATATTATCCGTTCATATAACCGGCATACGGTGCATATGGTCTTAAGCTATGGCAGCCTGATATATCCCGCAGGTAAATATACCCACTTCAACGGAATACAGATACGTAATTAGTGATTACGATACAGGTATTTTTACAGCAAACTAACAGGTGCAATAGCGGAGGTCAGAAAATAATACTGTATCTATACTTAAGCTGCAAATAGTTAGCAGAAAAATAGCAGCAAGGAGGATACAACCATGGAATGGCAGTTTATTATTGCACTGGTTATCGCAGTACCTGTTATCCTCCTTCCGGCTTTGTTCATCTGGTATGTCGTGGTTGGAAGAATGCTTCAGAACTATACCCGCAAAGCAAATACTGCCGGGGATGCATCCGCCGTTACCGTGGTGACTCACAAACGGACACCTTTATATATATCAGAGTGAACGAAGCGGGCACACACGCTGCGTATGCAAAGCAGTCATAGCCGGAGACCCGTCATTTCCGTACAGCGCTATCCCGCCCTGTTTTTATATGTCTTCCTGAGCTGTTATGTCAATCAGAAGCTCATATATTCGATATAATCGCACCTGACGGGTACGGACATATGCTCATGTAGCGGCAGGAAATAAAAAACGATATTTTTCATGTCCTTACTCAGTCATGAGTTTGACGTATATCTCTTCAAGAGCTGACTGTTGTACGGAGAGGTCTACGAGCGCCCAACCTTTCTCGGAGATACGTTTAAGCATCGCTGCGATCTGCCCCACATCAGAGGTCGAAAAAAGGTAATTACCGTCCCTTGCCTCATAGTCCAGCGTCTCCTCAGCTTTAAACACAACCTCATACCGGGTCTTACCCAGATTCTTCCTGATGGCATCCATTGTATCGCATAGCAGCAGCTGGCCGTTTTTCATGATAGCCACGCGGTCGCAAATATATTCGATATGAAAGAGGTTGTGGGCGCTCAAAAGTATGGTAGCCCCGCTCTCATGCAGCTTCTTAAGATAATCTATAATAAAAAAGGAGGTGAGCGGGTCCAGCCCTGAATTAGGCTCATCCAGTATCAGCAGCGAGGGTTTATGGAGAAGTGCACGTGCGATAGCCACTTTACGCTTCATGCCTTTGGAAAGCTCTCCCGTGCGTTTGTCTTTCTCTGCCAATTTAAGGGAGCCCAGCAGCTCATCCACCCGTGCTCCGGCCTCCGCTTTTGGTATGCGGTAGAGCTCAGTAAAAAAAAGCAGATATTCTGAAACGGTCATGTTCTCATAGAGCGGGCTTTCCTCCGGCAGATAGCCTATGAAGCGCTTGAGATAGGTGCCTTCCCTGGCCATGTCCTTCCCCATGACAGTTATAGTGCCCGCTGTAGGCTCAATCAGCCCCATTATCATTTTGAGCGTTGTTGTTTTACCCGCGCCGTTATGACCCACAATACCCAGGATCTCACCATCCCTGACCGTAAGGTCAAGATCCTTAACCGCCGGAAAATCGCCGTAGAGCTTCGTTATAGATTTTAACTCCACCATTGTGTTACCTTATAGTAAATATATATTCTGCTCCCATGACTGCGCTTAATACTATTATTACCGTTGCACGCCGTGAGGTCACCCGGCTCAGAACACGGTTTACAGGCAGGTCGCGCCTGGTGATACTTGTTGTGGTATTACTATGCCTGCTTATATCCTTCCTCATTTACCGCGAGGACTTCTCACTGAGCAAAGGCCTCTATACGGCAGGAGTGGCACCGGACGGACCTATTATAGCAGACAGCCGCTTCAACACTCTAACTATGGACTATGCCACAGGCAGAATGATGCTGACCAAGGGAGATATCGATATATATGTCGATTCGCATCAGACCGTCTATCGTGATGATGAACGCTCTCTTTCTGCTGCAGGCGCTCTCAAGCAATACCTCGGACAAGCGGAGCTGGAAAGGATTGCCAGCCAATACCCAATAGACCAGGCCTTTCCCCTGCGTATAGAGATCAACAGCCTTTCTTCTCCTCAAAGCGGAATGCAAATTTCTCTTGCTGATCTGATTGCAGCGATAGAAAGCCCTCAGCCTCCCGCCATACAGGCAGGACAGGAACAGTCAGGGGGTACGCCGGCAGATCCTCCGGAAGCGAGCGCCGGCACCGATGAGGCCGTGCGCACGCAGCTTGAACAGGCAGAAAACAGCAATATACTGCGCGAGTTCAAAGGCGAGTTTGTTTCCGATAAGGAGATAATCGTTCCCTCTCTTATGGACCCGCCTATGCCGCTTGCGCAGGTAACAATGGCCTTTCTCTATATCGTACCCATCTTCTTTATCAGCGTATTCTTTACCAGCAGTTTTATCGAGGAAAAAACAGGGCGAAAGCTCATCATACTGCTCTCCGCACCTGTTACCCCCATTTTAGTTATTTTAGGAAAGATGCTCCCCTACATCGTCTATTCGGTTGCCGCGATAATCATCATAACGCTGCTCCTCAAGGGGAATATGCTGCTGGCATTGGCCATTTTCATCCCTGTCATGCTCTTCATCCTTTCCATCTATCTGGTGGTGGCGTTGAATTACCGTACCTTCAGGGACCAGACCTTTTTCTCGGTGCTGGCGGTTGCCGTGATCACCGCGTATCTGGTAGCGCCGGCCATGTTCGCCGGTGTAAGCGATCTCAGCTATATCTCGCCGCTGACATTGGCGGTCGATATGTATCAGAACCGGTCATTCAGTCTCTTCCAGTATTTGCTTGCCACTTTGCCCATGTACATGATCTTCGGCATTTCACTTTTTTCCAGCCACCGCGTTTTCAATGAGGAGTATATGACCGCCTACAAGCCGCTCTATAAGAAATTCGCCGATGCCGTATATCTGGTAATGAATAGAAAACATATTATTCCTTCCGTATTCTTTATCAGCCTGCTGCTGGTTCCGATCGTCTTTATGGTTCAACTTGCCTTTATTGTGATCGCCACTAATCTGCCCCGTGCGGTTATCTTTGTTTTTGTGCTTGTCTTTGCCGTCATCATCGAGGAAATAGCCAAGTCAGCAAGCATAGCCGTACTGCTGCAGCACCGCATGCTCCGCAGCATGCAGCGCGTTATCATGCTGTCAGCCGTCTCCGCACTGGGCTTCTTTATCGCGGAAAAACTTCTGCTCTACCTTGCTATACCTGTGGTAGGTGAATCGATGATAACCCGGGCTGTCTTCAGCACAGGACTGCTGGTCTTCCCGCTGATTATCCATTTCATCTCCACTGCGCTGGTCTGCCTGATTACCGCCCGTTACGGCACGAGGTATTATCCTTTGGCAATTCTGGCAGGAGCGTTTGTCCACGGTATCTATAATCTCTTCGTAATAGGAGCGCTGCCGTGAGCGGATTTACCCGTTTGCTTCTGCGCGAGCTCAAGGCCATCGGCAGGGAAAAGACCATTATGCTGGCCATTATCATTCAATTCTTCCTGGCTTCTTTTTCCTCCATACTGCTCATAGGCATTATGTCTTTTTACAACCCCGAGACTATCGCCAGCAATACGAAAATAAAGGTAAACGTGGGGGTTATAGGAAATACGGAAAGCGAATTGATAGGCTTCATGAGGGAGAGAAACCTCCGCGTTCTTCCTCTGGGAGAGGCGGGGGCGGAACGCGCCTTTCAGGCAGGGGTTATCGATACTATAATCTACATACCTCAGGATACCGACGGAGTAGTGGATTTGAAGCTTATCCTTCCGGAGATGGACGCCATGCAGACAGTGATACTGATGGTGCTCAAGGAACCGCTGGCCAAATATGAAAACTATCTGCGCACGCAAAACGGAGTAACTCTGCATTACACAAACCTGGAAGGCGCATCTCCTGCCACGTACGAATTTCTTTACACGATAATAATACCGATTCTCATGCTTTTCCCCTGTTTCATTGCCGGCAGCATCGTGATAGATTCGGTCGCGGAGGAGATCGAGCATAAAACATTCGATACGCTGCGGGCGGCTCCTATCGGCTTCAATGCTATATTCGCAGCCAAAACCGCAGCAGCCGTCCTGACAGCGCTGGTACAATGCGTCCTGTGGATAGTGCTGCTGCGTTTTAATGATCTGATAATACAGAACATCCCTATCGTCCTGCTGGCGGCATTCTGTATTTCCGCCTTTATTTCTTTTCTGGCTGCCATTATCGCGCTCTATTTCAAGGACAGAGAACGGGCGCAGTTCGCGTACTCCATCGTCTTCATCGTACTGGCAGGACTCAGCTATTTTATCGATCCCGCCCCCTACAACCTGATCACCAGGCTGGCAGCGGGTGACATGTATGTGGGCATCCTTGAAGCTGCCTTATACCTGTTACCCGCCGCTGCGCTGGCAGCACTCTTCTTTATTTTCTCCCGCAGG
>CAZFIM010000092.1:0-8931 GCA_964519615.1 uncultured Dehalococcoidales bacterium | reverse complement strand
GCCGCCACCGCGGGGTATAGCAAACCACAGCAGAAAGCCTGATAGAGCCTCTATCAGGCCCAGAATAGCAAGTAATGCAGCCAGAATAAAGAGAATTTCTGATTTTTTCATGGATGCCTCCTCGGGGCTGTATGCAGCTCATTATATATCCGCTTTTGCCGGGAAACAATGTATGTGAAAGATGTTGGACTACTGAAATCGGAACTGTCTTTATTAAGCATGCGCGTAAATCTTCATCGTTTTTCTCCTTGCCCGCCGGCTATTTCCGGTAGTTATGTATCACGTTGCCTCCGGTTATAGTGAGACCGATATCGCAGTAGAAACCATTGAGAACTTCTACTGGGTCCAAAGCTGATATCTCGTCTATTGCTGAATTGAAAAATCTCAAATCAGCAGTACCGCTCCAGATGTCAGCAACCTGATAGTCTCTAATATTACTTATGACAAGTTCATGTACTGCGGGTTTGGAAGGATTCTCCAGATCAGGGAAGTGGCGCATCAGGTAAAATTTGATTGAAGGGAGTTCCGAGGGCAGTGCCTGCCGTTGGAAAATGAGAGAACCTTCAACCAATCTTTCACCATAAGCTTCGCAGATGCCCTTCATTCGAGCGCCGGGGCGTTTGCCTCCCAGTTTGGGATTCAGATCAGTGAGCTTAGTCCGATGTATGCGGCCAAGCTTTTTAGGGAAACCCTGAACAATACCGCGCATCAGGGTAAAATCATTGTCTACCCATATGTGCGGCACAATATAACCCGGCACTCCCTGATAACTGCACTGAATCATGACCAGACATTCTCTATAGATAGCTCTCTCAGGGTTGATGAAAGCCAGATCTGGATTCGATTCACTCACCGAGACCCATTCCACAAACCAGACTATACCTTTGCCCGGCTCCGGACCAATCTCCAGAGGCGGGGGTATTACTCTTTTTGCTTTTTGAGCATCGGCTCGAAAAACAATCTGCATTACTTCCCCTCCGTAATACCAGGGAGGCGGCTCTACCAGAGAAGAACTGCCTTCCGGCGTTAGCGGAACCGTATATCCTTTTAGTGGAAATTCGGGTGATGTCATTCAATCCTCCTTCTGTTCTTTAGCGTAGATATTGTAGCATTGCCGGTATACTCTATGGCAGATGGCCAATAAGAAAATTACTGCGACTCCTGTTACCTTTTAATGCAATCCGGCGGCATGGCTGCGGACCAAAACTATAGAGAAAATGAACCTGTATAAAAGCAGTGCTTATTTTACTACTATCTGTATGAAGTTAAGGTTTATCTCGATCGTGCTGTCTATTGATTGAGGTGATAACAAGGGATGAGAGAACTATATATAGTTCTCTCATCCCTTGTCGAGTTACTGTTTTACAATAATAAAATAATGAAACCCGGGTAACCCGGGTTTCATTATTATCGTCTTATTCGGGTTTTGTTGCCGCAGTTTTTAGCTGCCTCTTTTTTGGAGCCTGTGCTTTTATCTTTATTTGCCGGCTGCTTGCCTTTGCCGTTTTAGGTAGTTTAATCTCCAGTTTTCCTTTGGCAAGTTTAAAGGAGCTTTTCTTGCCGTCTACATGTGCCGGAAGATGTACTTCACGTAGATAACTTCCGTATGAACTGGTGTATGAATAAAGACCATCTTTCTCATGCTCTTTTTCTTCTTTACGTTCGCCTTTTAAGGTAAGAATATCTCCTTTGACCCTTATATCCAGATCACTTTTCCTGAATCCCTCCAGAGATCCTTTGATAACAATCCTGTCTTTTTTCTCTTCAATACTTACATTATCACTGATGCCCAAATCTGGCAGCGCAGCTTGATCAAGATAATTGTGCATCAATTCCTCAGATTCCTCAAAAGCGTCCCTCCCGATATAGAGCGGCTCCATAACAGCAAAAGAATGTACAGGATATGTCCTCACTAAGATTGCCATATTCAAACCTCCTTTTATTTTTCACTCATTATCATACTATGACGGCAGCAGCCGTTATGTAACTAAAGTCTCACAGACAAAAAATGAGGCATACACTTGAAAGGAAATGATTATAAAAAATACGTGGTCGCGATCATCTACGATGGGCTGAGTAGTATAAATGTGTATCGGTAAGAGGAAAATCCGGATAAAAAACCGGTATCGGTGTTCTTTTTATATGAGTTGTGAACAATGCCGCCTGGTCTGGCAATAACCTTTTAAATTGCCTTCCACTGGACGCCCCGTTATTCCAGTTTTGTGCCCCTGAGGTTTTCTTCCACCAGATAGATTTTCCCTTCTTCAGTCATCCGCACCATATCAGCCCCGATCATATACTGCAGCGCGCGCGGTTTATAGTCCCTCGGTCTCATCATGCGATCCATCATGCCTTTTTGTTGGAGATGCAGTTCCTCCATTGATTTTGCGTTCTTAGGATCGATGGCATGATTATTTCTTAATATCTTGACAACCTGTTTCATCGCTCGTGCAGTGAGAAACTGCGGTACAACGAACATCGCAATTAAAAGCAGGATTATCAGCCCTATGATTACTGCTACATCGTTCACGCTTACTATTCTCCTTTTTTTCTATTATCTGTGATTACACTACATCTGTAGTGAAGTTTGACCAGCTCTGACGATATTGTAACGTAATATCGCGCTTTGTGTCACTACCGGACACTTGCGTTCTTTGTGTTAATAAGAACCTTTCTTACTTTTTTTGAAAACCCGATGAGCGGTCAAATGAAAAAGCCAGACCTGACCGGTTTCCTCTTCCACCAACCGGTTGTACAATAAATTACGGGCTTAGAAGTTGCAAATTTGCTAAAAGGCGGTAAGAGAGGATGTGGAATTAACATATAGTCAAAGAGATCGTCAGTATCATTGTGAAAGTGATAACAAGGAGCGAAAGCATATGTTGTTTGAGCGTATTGAATCTGAAGGCTTATCTCACTATTCCTATCTGGTGGGGAGCAGGGGTGAAGCACTGGTTATAGATCCCCGCCGTGATATCGATGTCTATATCGAAAGAACGGAAAGGAACGGGTATAGATTAAGACACATTATTGAGACACATCGCAATGAAGATTACTTGATCGGCTCGGTAGAGCTGGCGGGAAGAACCGGTGCCGCTATCTGGCATGCTGACGGCCATTTGCCCTACCGGTATGGGAATCCCGTTAAAGAGGGCCAGCAATGGCGCATAGGCGCAAACACGCTGCAAGCGGTAAGCACTCCCGGACACACTGCCGGATCTTTTAGTTATGTTTTGAGTGAACCTGACGGGAAAGTCACAACAGTATTCAGCGGTGATACGTTGTTTGCGGGTGATACGGGTCGATGTGATCTTAGCGGTGAAGACAAAACGGAAGAGATGGCAGGGCTGCTGTACGATTCCATTTTCAAAAAGCTGCTGACGTTAGGTGACGGTGTTATTCTGTGTCCTGCTCACGGTGAAGGGTCAGTATGCGGTTCAGCGATAAGCGATCGGGCGTGGACAACAATCGGTATAGAGCGCGTAACTAATCCGAAACTGCAGCACACCAACAGGGAGGATTTTATTAGAGCTGCCGGGGTGAATATGGAGAAACCGTATTACTTCAAGCAAATGGAGCAGAGAAATCTCACGGGACTGCCGGAATTGAACACACTTGCGGTGCCGCCGGCTCTATCCCCTTCCGGATTCGCCGAAGCGGCACAGGAATCGCTCGTTCTTGATGCCAGGCTTGACGGGTATGGGGCCGCCCATATACCCGGTTCACTTCATATTTGGCCGGATGGGGTATCAAGGTTTGCGGGCTGGTTCTTGCCCGCCGATATGCCGGTATTGTTGGTATGCGATATATGTCATCTGCAGATGCTTGTTATTCAATTGCGGCGTATGGGATTTGATCGGATCAATGGTTATCTCGCCGGAGGCATATCAGCCTGGTATACGGCAGGACATGAGACAGCAGCGGTGAATACCGTTACTGTACCGAATCTCTGCCACAGCCTGGATGAAGGCGATAAGACATGGATTCTCGATGTGCGCAGTCAGGAAGAGATAGATAAAGAGGGCATTATTCCCGGGGCGCAGCATATTCACCTGACTCAACTGGCCGGGCGCAGCAAAGAAGTGCCTGCCGATAGGCCGGTCTTTATTTTCTGCGGCAGCGGACGTCGCTCGATGGTAGCGGCCAGTCTGCTGAAGAGGCAAGGCTGGCTTAACCTGACCGTCGTGCTGGGAGGATTCAGCGCCTGGAAATCAGTGAGTTGTCCGGTGAGAGCAACGAAAACCAGCGCTGATACTGAGTAAGGACGCGCAGGCTACCAGATGACCAGATAGCGTTGAATACGATCATCTACATTGGGAGGGGAATAATCATTGAGCGTTGAGTACTTTTTCCCTACTTCTATTGTTACTTCATGATCGAACTGAGGTTCGATGTAAATCAGCCCTCTGTCCACCGTATCGAAAGCAATAATTGTATGCCCTGCTTCAGGATAAATGATGTATACTATGCCGCAGCGGATGCCTTGAGCTTCAGCATTATTATTGACGGCAGCGGAAAAATCAGTGCAGACATAAGAATCCTCTATAAATTGGTTTGAATCTGTCTTATCCTGTTTGAGGAAATCTTTCATCTCCTGGTACGTGGGATTATGGAGATCGAATCCCTGCCCTGTCTCTCTTAAGCCGGTTTCATAACCTGAATTATAGCCTGCCTGGTAACCCTCTTCCTGTCCGTCTTTAAGCCCCTGATCATAGCTTGCACGGTTGCCCGCCTGTGTTCCTGCACTGAAGCCGTCTGAATAACCTTTGGTGCGGCCGTATCCGCTGCCGATATAGGCGCTTGAGCCGCACAGTAGAATGATTGCTATAAAAATGAAAAATGTGGCAAACGCCCTTTTCCAACCTTCCATATTATTCCTCCAATTTCACCCCGGCCATTTAAAGTAGAGTAGTTAACGGCCATGCCATAGCAGACATTTTAAGGTAAAACGTATCCGTTGATATACAGGTTTAACATTTACCCTGAGAACCTGTACTATTTAAGTTCGGTTATTTTCTTTTTATGTTCCTGCAATGTCATATTATATTTTGAATCGAGGTCTCTGCTTGCCCTGCGCCATTCCTCCTGGAACAGCATCTGCAGCTCAATCTCTGGAGATTGCCCTTTCCCCGCTCCTCTCTGCTGCAAGGCACGAATAATATCAGGTGTCTTGGCCTCAAAATCCTGTTTGAATTTCATAAAAGTCTGCTGTAGGGACTGTTCATAATAAGAGAGCACGTTATTAATCATATCCAGAATAGCCTGCAGTTGTTTCTGGTTCTCCTTGATAAGTTTAAGTCCGGAGATTGCTCTGGATGTGTTTCTTTTATCCTTTTCATCGCGTGGAAGCGTGATATTATGTAACAGGACTTCCTGTACGCCTTCAATAACGTACTTTCTGACTTCACCTCTCCCTTTGTATTTACCAAGCTCGGCATCCAGATTAAAGCTGTCATCGTTCAAGTATTTAGCAGCCAGAGCATTGCCTGCAGGAACGTGCTCCAGTTTCATTGATTCATCCGGAGAGAGTTGCCCCATTTTCTCTACTTTCTCCAGAGCTTTTTCCCATGCACTTTTAATATCACTCATGAGTGTCCTCCCTGATTTCATTGATACTGCAGATGGTTTCCCATCTATCCCGGTAGTTATTTTTAAGTTGTTTAAATTGGGTTCTGAACGCGTCGGTATTAAGAGGGTCGGTGCTCATGATCAGCGCGTCTTCACCGTTATCCGCATAATAACGTTTACGCATTCCCGTATTGCGGAATCCATACTTGCTGTAAAGCGCCTGGGCGTCTTTGTTAGAGATACGTACCTCAAGTGTTGCTGTATGCGCTCGCAGCTGCATGGCTCTGTCAATGAAAGATATCAGCAGGCGTTCACCGATACCCTGACGGCGATATGCATTGCGCACGCCGATTGTGATAAGATGCGCTTCTCCTGCCATAAGCCAGAATCCGGCCATACCTATGACATACTCCCTAGATGGAGGGGGGAGCATCGTTGAAGAATCTTGTCGTCTGTTAAAAGGGAAGCTGTAGTACAGCAGCTTTTTCAGGCCTGACGGCTTTTTGCCGTTGTTCTGAGGCACATAGTGCTCGAACTCGTTGCGAGTGCAGGCTACCACGTAATGCGCCAGCCTGTTGCGCAATTCCTGTTTGAATGAAGCGTATGAGGGATGTGGCCATTGGGTGGGAAACGCCTCCTTATCCAGGTCGAGTGCTTGCGGTATATCATGATCCTGCATGGAGCGGATTGTATAACTTTCTATTTTTTGAAGAGAGACCATTGCAACTATCCCTTTTCAAATTGTAACATATTTTATTTTATATGGGCGGATAAGTCTTATGTATATCTGCACCGGTATCTGTTACCTCTATGTTTCGAGACCTGTTATTTTCAAGTATGCTTGGGTATACTATCTGCAGAAAATCAATAGTTAATACAGGAGGTCCATATGCAGGGACGAGTAGTTGCAGAAGTTGCAGTTATTCCTCTTGGCACAGGCACTGCCGGGGTAAGTCAGTATGTCGCAGCCTGTCTGAAAATCCTGGAGGGAAGAGATGATATTACTTATCAGCTTACCGCCATGGGTACCATTATCGAGGGTACAATTGATAAAGTTCTGGAAATTACCGCGCAGTTGCATGAGGTCCCTTTTACAAAAGGGGTATCCCGCGTAATTACGACGTTGAAGATCGACGAACGCCGTGATAAAGAACACTCTATCGATGCCAAACTTTCCTCCGTAAAAAAATATACAAAATCTACAGGGAGCGGCGGATAAGTACTATGGCTGACCTGAGCGTCTGCTTATCGTCGCGGCACTCCTCTCATTTGCTTCTGAAAAATCCTGTGATAACAGCTTCAGGTACTTTCGGCTATGGTTTGGAATATGCGGATATTTTTGATGTCAGCAGGCTGGGAGCGGTTATATGCAAAGGGATTACCCTGAAACCGAGAGACGGCAATCCCCAGCCCCGGCTGGTGGAAACAGCCGGCGGCCTGCTTAATGCTGTCGGCCTGGAGAATATCGGGATTGAGGCGGTGATCAGAGATAAAGCGCCGCTCTGGGCTAAATGGGATGTTCCCGTGATCGCCAATATCGCAGGTGAAAATCCGGGTGAGTATGCGGAGGTCACTGCCCGGCTCAGTGGAATCGAAGGCATCGCTGCCATAGAGGTGAATATAAGCTGTCCCAACGTTGCCAGCGGGGGTATGGAGTTCGGCATCTGTCCTGAAGCGGCTGCCGCTGTGACCGCTGCGGTAAGAGCAGCCACTACCATGCCGGTGATCGTCAAGCTCAGCCCCAATGTAACCGATATTACTGAGATTGCTCGTGCCGTGTGTGCGGTGGGGGCTAACGCGCTCACGCTTATTAATACCGTCCGCGGCATGGCTATAAACAGCAATACGGGCAGACCTGTGCTGGGCAATATAATAGGGGGGCTTTCAGGGCCTGCCATTAAACCGATCGCTCTGTACGCAGTCTACCGGGTATCGCAGGCAGTGAGTGTTCCCGTAATAGGATGCGGGGGGATAGTATGCGCCGAGGATGCGATCGAATTTCTACAGGCGGGTGCAAGTGCAATACAGGTGGGTACTGCCACGCTTGCGCAGCCGGCTGCGGCGATTGAGATAATCGATGGTATCGAGGCATATCTTAACGAGAGGGGTATGAAAAATGTGGCCGCACTTACAGGTGCAGCCTGGAAAAAATAGGGAATGTTTACATAATGCTAACCGGTCATGCAAGGCATCCGGCTAATGCGCTATAATAAAGTGTTGCTATCTCTGTAACGCGTCACACATGGGGATATAGCTCAATTGGGAGAGCGCTGCGTTCGCATCGCAGAGGTCGGGGGTTCGAATCCCCCTATCTCCACCAGATGAACGGATGTATTATGTGTACATTTTGTGCAGTGAAAGAGCCGGCCGCTATTATATAGGGTCGACAGGCAATATAACTGCCAGATTGAAGCAGCATAATACCGGCCGGACCCCATCCACAAAAGCGTATTGTCCATGGAAGGTAATCTACAGTGAGCCTTATTCTACACTTGTTGAAGCACGGAAGCGGGAATATGAGATTAAGTCATGGAAAAACAAGGGCTACATGAAAAAAACACTGGGATTGAGCGAATAAGTGGGAGAGCGTCCCGATCTTATCGGGAAGGTCGGGGGTTCGAATCCCCCTATCTCCACCAGCGATATAAGTTTATTTCATATGCTTATTCCTCTTATGGTCAAGCTTTCTATTGCAGAATACAAAGAAAGGTTATTTTAAAATGAGGGATGAAATCATAGTTAAATGCACTGTTGATTTTGATTTTGATGGTAAGGTGACTCCCATATCTATTACCTGGCCAAATGGTCGGTCTTTAAGAATCCAGAATATACTGGAATCAAGACCCTTTGAAACGTTGACAGGCAAAGCTGGTATAGTTTACACATGCAAAGCTGATGGCCAAGAAATAATACTGTATTACGATCACAGGTTAAATAACTGGTATTTAAATCACGAGTAAGCAATTTGCGTACTGTCTTCTGTAAAGAGCAGGTACAGGCAACTTCCCTGCTTCATCAAGCAAGAGAAGTTCTATTCAATTACATTTTACTTTAATAGATGACGACTTCTTAATAACATGGGTTCACGTTCTTTCCCCATGAACTACCTCTAAATACGATGAATCTGCAAGCATACTTTCTCAGGCGGAAATTGATGGTTGAAGGTCAGTGATGGCAAAATCTGTCAAGAACTTGTTTTAATTACATTGTATAGTCTATTCCAGAGGTGATATCACGGAAAACTGGGAAAGAATCAAGGCGGTTCAGCGTATGCAGGATCAAATCGAAAAGCGTATACATGAACCTGTTTCACTGCATGATCTGGCAGGGGCGGCAGGCTATTCTCCCTGGCATTCGGCACGA
>CAZFIM010000091.1:0-8955 GCA_964519615.1 uncultured Dehalococcoidales bacterium | reverse complement strand
AATATCATGTCAAATAACATGGCCCGATAAACACGAATGTAGATACTTTGTGCAAATACATAACTAATGTACTGAACCCATACACTATATTGACCGAAGACAGCTATTTTTGTTAAACTACGTACGGCGTTTTCCGGCAGAGGAGGTAGTATCCTGTCTAGTTTCACAGAATCACAAATTGAGAGCAATATCGAACAGGGTTCTCTCATTCCTATACTCCAGAAAGTTCAGGAACAATGCGGTTACCTCTCGGAAGAATCTATTACTGAGATATCGAAAGCAACAGGTATTTCAGAAAGTGAAATATTCGGTGTTGCCTCTTTCTATGCCCAATTCTATTTCACCCCCCGCGGAAAACATACAGTAAAAGTATGTCTGGGTACTGCCTGTCATGTTCGTGGCGGTGAAAGTATCCTTGAGGAAGTAAAACGGGAACTTGAGATTGAGGCTGGTGATACAACTAAAGACCATAACTTCAGTCTTGAACGTGTAGCCTGTTTCGGGTCATGCGCATTAGCTCCCATCGTTGTTGTAGATAAGGATGTATACGGCCGAATGAGTGTGGCTAAAGTTAAAGAAATTCTGGCCCGCTACAGTAAATAACGCTAGTGATAAGGCAACGATTATGAAATTCAGCGAAATCCGCAAACGTGCCGAATTAGAATGGCAGAAATTACAGTCAAGTGAAATCCCGCTTATCATGGTCGGCTCCGGTACCTGCGGCCGTGCTGCCGGTGCTCTAGATATATTACAATCCGTCAAAGAAACACTCAAGGAAGAAAAACTGAATGCCACTATTATCGAGGTGGGCTGTTTGGGACCTTGTTATGCAGAGCCTATGTTCGGCATTACCAAAAAAGCTAGATCGCAGATTATTTATGCCAATCTTACCGATAAGACAACCTCTGAAATAATAAGGGACTATCTGGGCAATGATAATCCCCGCTCAGATCTCGCCATGGGCTCTATTGGTACCAATAGCCTAAAAGATATACCTGATCTATTCACATTGCCGGCATTCAAACCGCAGGTACGTCAGGTACTCCGTAACTGCGGATTGATAAACCCTGAATGCATTGATCACTATATCGCCGGAGGTGGTTACAGCGGATTGGAAAAAGCGCTCTCCATGAAACCTGCGATGATAATTGATGAAATTAAAAAATCAGGCCTTTGCGGAAGGGGCGGCGCTGGATTCCCCACCGGTCAGAAATGGGATTTTTGCCGCACTGCACCCGGCGATGAAAAGTATATTATATGCAATGCCGATGAAGGCGATCCCGGTGCATTTATGAATCGTTCGCTCCTCGAAGGCGATCCTCATTCGCTTTTAGAGGGAATGGTTATAGGTGCTTATGCCATCGGGGCACGCAACGGTTATATTTACTGCCGTGCGGAATATCCGCTTGCATTGGAGCGTTTGCGAATTGCACTTAAGCAGATGGAGGAATACAATCTCATCGGGAAAAATATATTGGGCTCCGGATTCAGCCTTAATTTAAAAATTAAAGAGGGAGCCGGGGCTTTTGTCTGCGGCGAGGAAACAGCTCTTATGGCTTCAATAGAAGGCAAGCGGGGTATGCCGCGTTCACGTCCTCCTTTTCCCGCTATCTCAGGGTTGTGGGGAAAACCAACAAATATCAACAACGTTGAAACATGGGTAAATGCCGCTCTCGTTATGCAAAAAGGCAGCGACTGGTATGCTCAAAAAGGTTCAGAGAAAAACAAAGGCACTAAAACATTTGCTCTTGTTGGCAAAGTAGAGCGCAGCGGACTTATCGAGGTGCCTCTGGGCATTACACTGCGCGAAATCATTTTTGATATAGGCGGCGGGATACTTGACGGCAAGCAGTTCAAAGCAGTACAGACAGGCGGGCCGTCCGGTGGCTGTCTTCCTGCTTCATTGCTTGACTCACCGGTAGATTATCAGTCGCTTGCGGCTGCCGGTTCCATCATGGGTTCAGGCGGCATGATCGTTGCTGATGAGAATACCTGTATGGTGGATCTTACCAGGTATTTTCTCTCATTTACTCAGGCAGAATCTTGCGGAAAATGTACACCCTGCCGCGTGGGCACACGGCAAATGCTGGGAATTTTGGACAGAATTACGGAGGGCAAAGGGAAACCGGAAGATATAGATATACTACAACGCATTGCCAAAACCGTCAAGAACGGCTCACTCTGCGGATTAGGTCAAACGGCACCTAACCCGGTTCTTACAACATTGCGTTATTTCAGAGAAGAATATGAAGAGCATATCTATAATAAACGCTGCCCCGCTCTGAAATGCAAGGCTCTTATTAATTTTTACATAGACCCGGATAAATGCCAGGGGTGCATGATCTGTGCCCGAGAATGTCCTGTACAAGCAATTGAGGGCAATAAAAGAATGGTTCATATCATTGATCAGGAGAAGTGCATAAAATGCGGCACGTGTCTTGATGCATGCCCTAAAAAATTTTCCGCGGTTGTAAAAGTATCCGGTGAGAAAATTGATGTCCCAGAAAACCCTGTCCCTGTTAAAGTAAAAGGTGAGTAAACGGCATTATCAATACCTTACGAAGGCTGAGGAATAGTCGATATGAGTTTAGTAGAAGATAAATCTCGAATAACCGTTACGATAAACGATAAACAAATCGAGATAAAGAACGGTCTAACCGTACTTGAAGCAGCCAAACAGGCCGGTGTTTATATTCCTACTCTCTGTTATCACCCTAACCTCGCGCCCTACGGCGGCTGTCGTATGTGTATAGTGGAGATTGAAGGACTGCGGGGTTATCCCACTTCATGTACCACCCCCGCAACGGATGGAATGAAAATTAAAACCAATACACCTGCGCTTCAGGATTTAAGAAGGGGCATTTTTGAGCTTCTCATATCGGAACACCCTATGAATTGTCTTACCTGCGCTAAGAATCAGAAATGTGAACTCCAGGAAGTTGCTGCCCATATCGGCTTGCCTGAAGTCACGATGGACCCCCTATACCGGTCCGATCCTATACTTACTGATTCACCTTTCTTCGATAGAGATTATAACCTCTGCATTCTCTGCGGACGATGCGTTCGTATATGCCAGGAAGTAAGAGGAGCGGGAGCAATAGCCTTCACCTATAGGGGAAGCCGCACTTTGCCGGGCACAGCCTTTAATAAATCCTTGCTTGAATCGGCATGCCAATCTTGCGGTGCATGCGTAGACGCCTGCCCCACAGGTGCACTTATGGAAAGAAATAACAAATGGTCCGGCCCTGCAGAGCGTTCCGTAGTAACCACATGCCCCTATTGTGGAGTAGGATGCCAGCTTCAGATAGAAGCTAAAGATAATAAAGTTCTGCGTACTACGCCTGTCTTTATCGCCCCCAATTACGGTCAGGCATGCGTAAAAGGAAGATTCGGCATTGCCGAATTCGTCAATCATCCTGACCGTCTCACAACACCTCTAATACGTAAAAACGGAAAGCTGGATGAAGCAAGCTGGGACGAGGCACTTGACCTGATCGCATCCAAGCTATCCGGTTATAAAGGTGAGCAGTTTGCCTGCGTTTCTTCCTCAAGATGTACGAATGAGGATAACTATGTGGCCCAAAAATTCACCCGGGCAGTAATGCAGACAAACAACGTAGATAACTGCGCACGGGTCTGACATTCTCCCACCGTGGCCGGTCTGGCCACAAGCTTCGGTAGCGGCGCCATGACAAATTCAATTGGCGAAATAAAAGATGCCGCATGTATTTTCCTTATAGGAAGCAATACCACCGCAGCGCATCCTGTTATTTCACTGGAGATTAAAAAGGCAGCGCTAAAGGGAGCTAAGATAATCGTTGTCAATCCCATGGAAATCTCTATGGTGGGTTATGCCGATATATGGCTCAGGCCTACTATCGGAAGTGATGTTGCCCTTATTAATGGGATAGCCAGGATAATTATAGAAGAAGGTTTGGCAAATACAGAATTCGCTACCAATTGTTGTGAGAATTTCGAAGCATACAAGGAATCTCTTAAAGATTTCCCTCTTGATTTTGTCTCCAAAGTAACCGGTTTACCGGCAGAGGAGATAGTTAAAGCTGCTCGGCTTTATGCCACAGTGAAACCTGCATCAATCATCTACACTCTCGGTATCACTGAGCATTCCCACGGTACTGATAACGTGCTTTCTCTAGCCAATCTTTCGATGCTCACAGGGAACATCGGACTTCCTTCCACAGGTGTCAATCCCCTGCGCGGCCAAAATAATGTGCAGGGTGCCTGTGATATGGGCTGCATGCCCAATACATACCACGGCTATCAAAGCGTCTCCAATCCTGATATACAGAAAAAATTCGAGGCCGCATGGGGACAAAAACTGAGTCCTGCTCCGGGTATAACACTAGTTGAAATGTTTAATGCCGCCTGTATGAAAAAATTGAAAGCTATGTATATTATTGGCGAGAATTCCCTGCTGAGCGAACCGGATGTACATCATATGGAGGAGGCATTAACAAATCTTGAATTCCTGATAGTACAGGATATCTTCCTTACAGATACAGCTCAATATGCAGACGTCGTCTTGCCGGCAGCTAGTTTTGCTGAAAAAGACGGGACATTCACCAATACAGAACGCAGAGTACAGCGTGTCAGGCAGGTTATAGAACCGGTTGGGCAGTCCCGTCCTGACTGGCTGATTACTTGCCAAATAGCCCAAAAGATGGGAGGGGCAGGTTTTGATTATTCACATCCCTCCGAAATAATGAATGAAATAGCTCGTCTGGCCACAGGCTATGGTGGAATTTCTTATGACCGTATAGAAAGCTGCGGACTGCAGTGGCCTTGTCCCACACCGGACCATCCCGGAACACCTATTTTACATATGAGCCGTTTTGTCTGCGGATTGGGCAAATTTACGCCTTTGAAATATAGACCCCCGGCAGAATGGTCAGATAATGAGTACCCGTATATACTTTCTACGGGAAGAAGTCTATATCACTATCACACTGGTACAATGACGCGGAAAATAACGGGCCTCAACGTGATTGAGCCGGAAGACACCACCAAAATTAATCCGCAAGATGCCGCCAAACTGGGTATTGAGGACGGTAACAGGATTAAGATTATTTCACGTAGAGGTGAAAAAATATCAAAGGCAAAAGTAACGGGCAAAGTACAACCTGGGGTGATATACATGGACTTTCATTTTGCTGAAAGTCCTACCAATATTCTTACCAACGGTGCTTTAGACCCTATCTCCAAGACTCCGGAATTGAAAGTAAGCGCGGTAAAAATAGAGAAGGTATAGAATTAAACATCGGTAATCTGCTCTATACAGTTGCTTTAAATATAACCGATGTTCCTGTACCCTTTTTAGATTCTATTTTTATTGAACCGCCTATTAGTTTGACACGTTCCTGCATACCGGCTAATCCCAGTCTTCCGCTTTTAACCAGATCATCTGTAACTTCAGGCGGCTCAAATCCACGCCCATTGTCAATTACAGTAATTTGAATATAACTATTGGTAAACTCTATTAAAATCTTGGCATCTGTCGCTCTCGAATGGCGCCAGACATTGCTTAATGCTTCTTGAGTTATACGAAACAACAAAAGTTCAACATCATTATTCAGCTTTCTTTCTTCACCAAAAATTTTCACACAAACATTTATGCCCGATCTTGTTTTTATATTGGAACCAAGCCATTCCAGCGCAGGCACAAGTCCAAGCCTATCCAGAGTAGGCGGACGAAGATCCTGGCTTAAACTGCGTACATTGGAAATTATAGTATTTATCTGCTCACGCAGATCTTCAAGTTTAATTTTATCGTCATCCGTAAGTTCATGTTTGGAATCAGTTATTTCATCTATCTCCCGTGCTAAAACAACCAGGTCCTGGATAGTATCATCATGGAGCTCTCTGGCAATACGTTTTCTCTCATCTTCCTGGGCCTTGGTAACCTCACCCAGATAATAATGCAGATTTTCTCTCATCCGCTTCTCAAGAGTTATATCACGGGCGATATGCTGAAAAGCCGTGGGCATACCATTGCTGTAAATCACACTGGTGGACAGCTGTAGAGAAGCTCTTGTACCATTCTTTCTTACCATGGTTATCTCAGCTAATGAACCTGTTGTTTCCTCTTTCAGAAGTTGTTTATGAAGCGTTTTCACCAGTTGTCTGGAATCATCGTCAAATAAATCCTCTGCTTTAATATCCTTCATCGAATCCAGAGAATATCCCGACAGTCTAACCATTGAATTATTAGCCGCAATAATATTTTCATCAAGATCATGAATCCAGATTGCATCATGTGCGCCTTCAAAAAGCTGCCTGTACCTCTCTTCTGATACTTTTAATTGTTCTGAAAAAATCCTCTCCTTCTCATAAAGACGTGAATTTTCTATAGCAACACCTATTTGATTGCCTATGGCTGTTAGAGTGTCCACTTCTTCGTTTTTGAATATACGATGGCTGTGCATTGCAACACAGAGCGTTCCCGTTGTTTTACCTTTTGCAATCAAAGGGATAATATACTGTGACCGAATATTTTCGTCCTTCACTGCCATCTTTGTAACCCTAGGGTCCGTTAAAGCATCTCTTACAAAAGCCGGTTTTCCCGTTTTTGCTACCCACCCATTAAGACCTTCTCCCAATTTCAAACGACCGATGCTTTTGACAAATGTCTCTGACAATCCTGAATGAGCCGCTAGATACAACTCCTTTCCTCTTTCATCAAGCAAAAAGATAAATGCAGCATTTACCTTCATAATATTTACAACATTATCGATGCTGCTTTTAAGGATATGCCCGATCTCCAGTGATTGAGATACGCCTCTGGCAATTCTATCCAGAGCAGCCAGTTGAATACGCTGTTCTCTTTCAGTACGCAAAGACTGGAATGTAAATGCCACAAGGCTACCAACAATGAACACTGCACTTGATTCAAAGAGTGCGTCATGCGGAGATTGTGAAAAAACAATAGCTCGCGGCAACATACATAACAGAGAAACAGCAGATACGGTTGCACTGCCTTTCCAGCCAAAAATAAAACCGGACCAGATTATAGGAACAAGATAAAATATTCTTTCAAAAGCATGTCTATCCAGCCCTATGCTGGATATATACGCAATGAATGCCTGCGGAAATCCAATAAAATTTCCATAGTGCAGAATAGTAATACCCGTCAAAAGAATTATAAGTAACCAAAAACCGGGCTTTACTATGGTTCCAGTTATATTGTGACGCAAGGTTACGCTAATGTTTCTCATGAGTTGATGTCAGATTACAGTACTATGATAATGATGTATCGTCCAGAGTAACCCATCCTTCTTTCAAGGCACGTACAACAGCTTCAGTACGGGAGCTTACCATAAGCTTATTGAATATATTGCCCAGATGTCCCTGTACGGTACGAATACTCAAACACAATTGATCGGCAATATCCTTGTTACTCAGGCCTTTTGTAACAAGTTTCAATACATCCAGCTCACGATCACTCAGGAGTTCTGTGGAAGCATTTTCCTGGACTGTGCTCGTTGACCTGCCGAAACGGTTTAAAACCTTCCGCGCAACCGAAGGATGCAACACGGATTCGCCCGAGTGTACAGCACGTATTGCATCAACCAGTTCTTGCCCACGAATGCTTTTAAGCAGATATCCGGCTGCACCGGCTTCCAAAAGGCTGAATATAAACTGCTCGTCATCGTACGCGCTCAATATCAATATCGTTATGGAAGGATCTGCCGCTTTTATTTGTTTTGTTGCTTCTATTCCATCGAGTTTTGGCATAGCGATATCGATGATTGCTACGTCCGGTTTACATGATAGCGCTTGATTGACAGTGGTTTCACCATCGCTTGCTTCAGCTACCACCTGTATATCAGGTTCCTGCTCAAGAATACGACGTGTCCCTTCTCGTACTACGGCATGATCATCAGCAATTAGTACTCTGATCTTATCCACGATTACATTACCCCCAGCTTTAACTAAAGTTATTATAACAGACAGCAATAAAACGGATAATAATTATACATACAAATTTAATCAGAAGCGCAACTGTTGACTGCATGCGTCGAAATCTATAGAACAGTAATTGTAAGTATTTATAAAATAAGGGTGCTTACAACAGCAGAATAGGAATAAAGCAGGCAATCTGTTTAAAATGGTTAAACCCAAAATGAATATTTGCTCAAGCGGTATTCTAGCAGAATTTACAGCTTCGCCAGGGCATTTATTCTATGGAAACCGGCTTCGATAGTCTGCAAAAGAAAGCCCATATCAAACGGTTTCTGAATAAAGGCAAACGGTTTTATTTCAGCCATCATTTGCGTGTCTATCTCCAGAACCGACATAATGATAACTGGCACATGGCCGAACCATTCCAGTTTCTTCAGTAATCGAGCTATTAACCATCCATCGCAATCCGGCAAACGCAGGTCAAGTAAAATAGCATCGGGTCTATTCATTCTTAAATACGCAATAGCGTCTGTGCCTGAATGAAAAATATCTACGTTGTATCCCTTGTGCCGCAAAAAGAGAAGTATTGTCATCGTGATGAGGTGATCGTCATCAACAACCATTATTCTTTTCTGTATGAAATCATGTGATAAAGCCATGATATATTTTCCCAGTTTTATTGGTGTGTTTCAGTTTGAGTATTAGTATCATTGGATCGAATAGGATTAAACAATAAAAAGAAGATAGGCCCAAAGCATATAATGAACACTATTGCCAGAGTCCAGACTGCCTTCTTCCCTCCGGACATGCTCTTCATTTTAACCAGGTTGTGCAAGGCCAGTGAAACATAGACCGCATGAATCAATATAATCAAGAGAATTCCTAGCATGACACTGAAATCAATTCCCATAGTCCCTCACACCTCCTTATCACCACATCAGACAATATTTCCCTACAAATGTATTATGCCAGCTGAGCCATAAAAGACGTATAAAGAAGATATGCGGTAATATAAAATATTTATAAAATTCGCAT
>CAZFIM010000090.1:8142-8996 GCA_964519615.1 uncultured Dehalococcoidales bacterium | reverse complement strand
ATTTTTTTGCATTTACGACACTCGAATTCATAAATAGGCATCTGGTTTTTCCTCCGTATAATATACCATTTAATTGTATCGTCACTTTTAGAAATGAATCAAATTGAGTATCCTATTCGGCATTTTCGTAGTGGTGATGGTAAGCTTTACTGATCAGACCGTCACGGTAATCCGCATCTACGGGAAAACTGGACACTCCTACTTGAACAGATAAAGCGGCGGCAGGAGCCGCATTTTTTTCGGACACCCCCGTCTTGAGTACGCTTTTTAACCGTTCGGCAATACGTAGAGCATTGTTTTTCGTGGTCTCAGGAAGCAGAATAGCCAGATCCTTGTGACCGTAGCGGTATATATTGTCCAGAGGGCGCAGATTAGTTATGAGCATCTTTACGAGACTGTTTTCTGAATTGGCAAGACGACCGTTAACATGTGTAAATGTGTTTTCCAGCAGGCCGCCCGTATCGATTATCAACAGTGAGAGAGGTTTTCTTTCCCATTCGGCTGCGGCGATCTGCGCGATGATGTCGCGGTCAAATCTACGCTGTGTAAGCGGTTTAAATGCTTTTACAGAAGGGTATTGTGAGTCAGTACGGTCAAAAGGAAAGGAATTTTTTAATGCTTTGGATAGTTCGCGTGCTACCGTGAAAACATAGTCACTATCCTCTTTGGTGAAATTGTTCATATAACGCGAAGCGATGTAGATAACCCCGTATATCGTATCCTTGATTAGCACCGGAGTACAGAGGATGGAGTTACTTTCTGCCTGTACAATAACAGTGCCGTTTTGCAGGTGCGCGGGTGTTTTACCTGTATAAAGAGAGTGACCTGTAGCGGCAACATAAGCGATAGACGGT
>CAZFIM010000090.1:3339-8132 GCA_964519615.1 uncultured Dehalococcoidales bacterium | reverse complement strand
GATTAGCAGTACCGTAAATGTTACTGAAATTTTTTTCTGCCAGTATTGTAAATGTACCACCTGAAATCTGCATAACGGCACAGTAATCGCAGGTGAAAATATCGATTAATTCCCTCACCGCAACGCGCGCGATCTGCCCGAAATTTGTATTAACAGCGATCTGGTGGTGTAGGAAGGAGAGCGTATTAAATCTTTTGAGTTTTTTAACATTGCTATCAGCCTGCATCGCCCTTATGCCTCTCTCTTCATCCGCTCACTTTATTTCATGGAAAATACGGAGTTGATAAATGCCTTGATAGAGGGTAACAATTCATTATACACCCTGATGATTTAAAAGAAACCTGTTTATTCCGATTATTGATTGTGAAACTGTAGTGTCCGGATTCCTCAAGAGGATGAAGGGTTTCGTTTCATCAATGCTTAATGTTATAATCAGACACTGTAAAGATTGTAAAAGGAGCCTATGGAGTCTTTTACCGTTACAGCAGTAATTGATGCGAATACATTCGAGGTCTCACCTGAGTGGGTGTATGGGGAACAAAGCGGAGAGAAGGTTCAGGCGACAGGATACGATCCACCCAAGTCCGGGAAATCGGGTATGTCCGCCGAGCAGAAACTCTCCGTACTAATCCAGAATAAGAAAGTTGAATTGGGTACGCCTCAGGGCGTGGAGCGCGGCAGGCTTATCTGCGAGGTCTTTTTTCAGGGGATGAATCTGGCTCATTATTTTGCGGAGTACAGTAAGCAAGGAGAGGTAGAGGAGGAGCCGGAAGAACTGCCGAAAGCCGATGAACAATAGTTGCATCTTGCCTCTATATGATCCGCAAAGTTGATAATCTACCGAATGTAACTTTCGGTGAAAGTCCTAATGGGGAAGGCGACGGTAGATAATTATAACGCAACAGCCCCCCATGAGCAGTAAAATTCCTGCGAGAATACTATTTTTTATATGTGATGTATTTTTACCGCTTTCGATACTTTCAACAGTAAAATAGGTCAATTGCCCGTTAAGGTCAACTTGATAAACACCTGGTTCCCAGCGACGGATTTCAAATTGAATAGGGACAGCCTTATTTGCTGGAAGGTTTCCTTTTTTTTCCTGATCAATCTCACCGTTTATCTTGAGGGTGGCTGTGTAATCGCACTCAGCATCTCCTCTGTTGCACACATTGCCCATAACAATAACCGGTTGATTTGCAGAGACTTTTGCAGGTTGAGCCCGCAAATAGGTTACACATAATTCCGGCCGTGTGCAATTGGCTGCATTTATCACGGGTGCGGAGGATGAAGCCCCGGATGAATCGGACGGAGCGGTGACGTCTGCTGACGGTTGTTGGAAAATAGAGATGGGCGTAATAGTCTCGTCATGCGGTGCTGGTGTGTCGGAGTCGTCGGAGAGGGTAGTATTGATACTATCACCGGTGACAACGCCTTGATTCTTCACCTGTGTAAAGCTGCCGGTGCCGATAATTACCGAGAAACTTATCGCGACTTTCTGTTTAGGGCCGATGACGCCGATATCTACCTGCACAGTACTGTCTTGCGGATTGTTTCCTGAGATAATGTTGCCCTGATCTGTACTAACGCTCCCGGTAAGAAGGCTGGTGTTGGGATCAGGTACGTCGTTTAATGAGATATTGGCAGCTGGAGCATTGCCGTTGTTAAGCACTGTGATATTGTATGTCAACACATCACCAGCGCTGGCCGCCTGATTACCGTCTGGATCGTTTTCGATAATATCGGTCTTGGTGATATGGAGATCAGGCGTCCCGGTGGGATTCTCCGGGGTCACTATATAAATCTCCGTAGGATCGTCATCGGTAATCGTCTCCGGATCATCTGTCGGCTCATCAGGGAAATTACTCCCGCTGACAATACCCTGGTTTGAAATTACGCTCGTACCGGGAGGTATAAGCGGGTCATTGATGGTGACCTTGAAGCTGATGGTAATTTCAGCATGTGGGTTTGCAGGAATTGTACCGACATTTACTATCACAGAGGCATCACCTGACCCGTTGCCTGACAGCACTATTCCTTGTGATACGTTCACGCTTCCCGTTATCAGCGTGGTATTGGTGTCGGGTGTGTCTGTGAAAGTAACTCCTGTGGCATTCTGGTTGCCGAGATTTTTAATAAAGACAGTATAAGTTATGGTATCACCGGGACTTGCTTGTCCGTCTGCGGGTGAATGCTCATCTGTGAGGAGCTGGTGTTTGTACACTTCCATCATCGGTTGTGCGGTGATTGCTGTGCAAGTACGATCATCAATCTCTTCAGTAAAAGGATTATCGGTAGGTTCGCTTGCGAAGTTTGTCCCTGAAATCAACCCTTGGTTACAGAGTGTTGTAATTCCATCAGGAAGCGGGCTGTCGATGGTTATATCAAAGGTAATGGTAACGGTGCTGTGATTGCCGGGGATGGAACCTATGTTGATTTCTACATACGTATCGCTTGCATTATTACCTTTTACTATCGTTCCACTGGTGGTGGTAGTGCTACCGACAACAAGATGCGTATATAAAGGTGGGACGTCGTGAAAAACGCTCCCGGAAGCGTCCTGGTTGCCATTATTCTGAATGATTACTCTATATCGCAATTTATCACCCGGGCTGGGTATGCCATTTAAATCAGGATCGTTGACCAGATCAAAGCACTTACAGGCATGAATTGCTGGGCTCGCTGTTACTGTGGTTCTGGTAGGATCTCCAGGCTGGGCTGTATCAGGATCGTCAGTGGGAGTCTGGGAAGAGCAACAGCTTATCAACCCCTGATTTTCCACGTACGTAACACCCGCGGGAAGGGGATCTACGATTTTTGCGCGGAATGTAACTGTTGCCGCACTACCTGAATTCAGTTGACCTAATCCTACTTCGACCTCGGTATCTGCCGGATTATTTCCTTTTACGATACTGCCCTGAGTGGTGGTCACGTTGTCGCTGAGAATGAGGTTTGAGTCGGTAATTACATCGTGATAGGTGACGTTGTCAGAGTTAAAAAGTCCGTTATTGGTAATATCGATTGTATAGAGCAGAGTATCGCCTGGACCGGGCATGCTGTCGCTGTCCACATCGTTAAAAAGCGAGGCCCTCTTCGTTGCGATGACATGCGGAGACCATTTATCACCAAAGGCAGTGCTGCACCAGTCCTTCTGCAACGGATCCGTTACGGACGCCGAACTGCTGAAAAAGAACTTTGCGGGTATGGAAGGGGCAAGCAACTGATTGCCACCTACATTAAAGGCAGCCATAGGAAGTTGAATATCGAGCCAGTATTCGGTTCCGCCAGAGCACGCGCCCGCAGCTGGAGATACTCTGGTATGATTGTTTACTTGCTCAATGCCGCCGGCACCAGGCCCCGATGCGTACCATATGCCTATCTCGTCACCGCCCAGCACGTCCGATGCCTGCCGCTGTGCGTCAGTCCGTGCATTGAGTATATTAGAATTATTGTTGTTATAGAGAAGATATAACCTATCGGGATTCTGAGAGTACACCGCGCCGTCAAGGTCTATGGCGAATTCCTTGTAGTCGTCGTTATCGATATCGATTAAAACGTACCAGTTGCCGGAACGGTATCCTTTTTGCTGTCCGCCCTCCACGGGGTTTCCGTTGAGTCGCAATCGGAAAGCCACATGGGCGTCATTGACGGTCGAATAGTCTGAGTCCGCATCATAGTAAGCGATTTGCACGCTGGGCTGGTTTCCGGGAAAATAGCCGTTGGAAGAGCAGGAAGAATAGTCAATTTCATCTGGTTGTACTGCTGTTCCGCCGTTTGTAGGGTCCTTTGGGCCTTCATAATCATATATAGGCTGACCGCCGCTTAGATAGGGCACGAAAGAAAAATTGCTCCAGTCTACAGGCGTATCGGTCAGAGCAGCCTGTAGACTGGACGGGAATAAAAACCAGACTCCATATTGCATACTGATCAGGATCAAAAATGTACAAATATGCGAAGCAGTCCTTTTTATTGCAGACCTCCCAGTCACATATGTAGACATAATGTAATCTTAAAGTACAGTGATTTATGTTAATTGTCAATAACATCATTTATCATTAAAGATATTCTTTATCAGCATTGCTGATAAAGAATATCTTATAGTAAGTAATGTCTCGCTATCCACAAGTTCTGTGTCTGCCTCATTCATTTCTTTAACTGATTGACCGCTTAAGCGGTTATGCGCTTCTTTTCTGTAATGGATTCTTTTCAAAACATGTTAATCTAAAATAATAAACTATCAATACTCGATGTGGGCTACCTTGGACAAACCTATTGTTAGCTGCAGTGAAAATTCAATATTACTGCAGCTTTCGCTTCGTCTATACTCTTAAGTACTATATAGAGTTAGTCAGGGGTTGCTTATATTTTTGCATGGTTAATCCTGTGTACCCTTTGTAAATATGCTCTGTTTGCATTGTTATGATATTCTATTGAATGTATGTAAGTTTATTATATCGGTTTATATCACAGCCGTTGAGATTAGAAAAAGCCATTAACGTATAACAAAGGTGTGTATAACATTTGGCTGACCTTGGTAATGAATTCTCATTTTAGGATAGAATATGTAATAGCACTATAATCAGGTAAGAGTATGCTCTATTTTCTGCTGGTACTCGGCTTTGTTTTTCTGATAGGGGGCGCCTACCTGCTGGTGGAGGGAGCTTCCACACTGGCAAGAAAATTGAAAGTTCCCGACCTGGTTATCGGGCTCACCATTGTCGCTTTCGGTACATCTACACCTGAGCTGGTGGTCAATATCTACGCCAGTATGCATGGTGCTAATGATATTGCCATCG
>CAZFIM010000090.1:0-3329 GCA_964519615.1 uncultured Dehalococcoidales bacterium | reverse complement strand
GCAACATTTTAGGCAGTAATATCGCCAATATACTCCTTATACTTGGTCTTTCCGCTGTAATCCAGCCGCTGGTGGTGAAAACCAGTACCGTATGGAAAGAAATACCGCTCAGCTTAATGGCTGCGCTTGTACTTGCCCTTCTGGCAAATGATACATTGATCGACCGCAGCGGACTTGCGGTCTTAACCAGAGTGGACGGGCTTGTGCTTCTGTGCTTTTTCTCCATTTTCCTCTACTATATTTTCTCCACACTGAAAAACGGGTGTGAAAAAATAGCTGTGGGCACTCTACACGGGGGAGGTTTTCTGCGCCCTGTTATCTCTATTATCGCCGGACTGTTCTGCCTCTACTTTGGCGCTCAGTGGGTTGTTGGCGGGGCTGTATTCATCGCCGGCGTCATGGGACTGAGCGAGCGTGTGATAGGTCTTACTATTGTCGCGGTAGGGACATCGCTGCCTGAGCTGGCAACCTCTGCTGTGGCAGCTTTCAGGAATAATGCGGATATAGCGGTGGGAAATATTGTGGGCTCGAATATCTTCAATGTCTTTTTTATACTCGGCGTGAGCGCTGTTATCGGCCCGCTGCCATTCACTTCTGCCGGCAATGTGGATATCGCCGTGACTGTAGGTGCCACGCTGCTGCTCTTTATTGCCATGTTTACAGGAAGAAGTCACCGGCTTCTGGAACGGTGGGAAGGCGCACTCTTTCTTATTCTCTATGCCGCGTACATCGTGTACCTGCTTATATTCAGATGATTCGCTTAAAGGTGTTAACGGCCTCTTAAATCAAGAAGGCATCCGGCCGAGGAGGAAAGAGACCGGATGCCTTCTTTTATAAGTAGTTCTCACTACCTTTTTTCAGCAAGACTGTAAAAAACTATTACTTTAGTTAGTCATAATCCGTAATCTCAATGGAAGGCGTGAAAGTAACTCCTTCTGCGGCTGTTTCATCAAAGTAAACGTAGAGCGAAAGCGTCATCTGCTCATACTCATCCTCGTCTATATCGAGCCCGGAGGAACATGAGAACTCCAGCACCTCATCATCCTGATCATCGAACGTCCAGGCGATATCGCTGCCGGTAAGAGCAGCGGAGCTCACTGCGGGAATATCATCGTCTGCTTCAATCGCAAGCGTAATTTCAACATCATCTACGTCACTATCGGTGTAGTTGTAAATTACCAGTCTGATTGTTCCGGAAAAGTAGCTTTCACCTTCGTAGAGGCTCAAGCCGGACGTGGAGATTATATCGGCGGTTACCTCATCCGCATTATCATCGTCGTCATCATCGTCAAATGCTAATGATGCATCAAAGGTGACGTCCTCGTCTACCTCTTCCTCGAAGTAGACATAAAGTGTTAATGTCAGTTTTTCGTACTCACCCTCATCCACATCGATTCCCGCCGGACAGGAGAACTCCAGTACTTCATCGTCCTGTCCCTTAAAGTTCCAGATGGTATCATCCGCTGTCAGGGTTACATAGGATATGTCCGGAATATCATCGTCTGCTTCTATTTCCAAATTGAGATCTATATCCTCAACATCATCATCGGTATCATTGGAGACCTTTATCACGATGGTTCCTGTGAAGAATATTTCACCTTCCTCAATACTGAGACCTGAGACGGAAGTGATTTCAGCACCTACCTCTCCATCGTCCTCATCATCCTCATTATCATTATCAGCTGGAGGCGGTTGTTGAGCTGCCTGCTGCCTGGCGGGTTGTTGGGTTGCGGGCGGCTGCTGCGATGTAGCCGGTGCCTGTTGGACTGCCGCCGGTGTTTGCTGGGCCGCGGGTGACTGCTGCGCTGCCGGCCGTTGCCCAGAGGACGGTTCTTTACTGATAGTGCAGCCTGCAGCACCTAACAGCAATACTGCAATAGCGATAATAACGAACATAAGTTTAGGGTATTTCATTTGTGTACTCCTCATATTTTTTTACGGCATAAGGACCAAATACACTGAGTCTACATTTCACGGGGATGTAGTTTTTTGCCATAGCGAGTACAGACTGTCAGGTATATATTCGCTTTGAGGCTTTGCCTGTCCGGATGATACTGGCCGGAGATCTGTCGTTAACGTCTTTTGTGAAATATGATGAGTATCATCTGCAGCAGCCGGACGGTCCTGCTTGTGCGGGATGGACATTATGCAGGCAAAGGCGGCCAGTTTTGCTGCGGTATCCAGCACCTTTGCTCCCAGCGCCGCCTCTTTTATATCCGGGTCTTCAAGTGCGTTATACAGCTCATTTACTGTTTTGCGAATATTTCTTTTTATCATATCCATGTGTGTTATTCCTTTGCTTTGAATCTTTACTGGCATGCTTTCATCTCCTTTTCCGGAGGGCATCCGGCCGACGCCCCTTCGGCACGGATGCCCTGTTCTGAGGAAGTGTTGAGGAAAATGCGAGGTCTTGTGATCTCACAGGAAATAGCTTCTCTCTGTACTTTCTGGCAAATATACATGTGTCAACCTCACATCCGACACTTCATATGACACGGTCCGGAAGGAGGATGCGTATTTTAAGCACAGGTATGGCGAGATAGGAATTGCCCTGCTGGCATGCACCCCCTTTCCCGTACCGGGACTCTAAAAACAGGTTTTCTATGCTGTATTGCCTGCTGGTATCCGGCATATCTGCGTCCTCCGCAGCCGCATCCTGAATCGATTGCCCGCTCACTGGTTCGGAAGTAGACGGCTGAAAGCAGGCCAATGTATTCATATTCTGGTACAGGTAGAAGATGATAAAACTGAGCGCGCCTACTATGGCTAGCACCAGTATGGTTCGTTTGAAGTGTTTAGTCGTTGTCATTTTTAATCTGCCTTTAAATTCCGGTAGCTTTTTAGCTTTTTACTTTCTCCACCTTCTATCATATACATGGGATGTGGAGAGAATATGGATAACCGCTGATGATTTTATGGAGATGGATGCGGTTTTCTCTCTGCAGATGAAAAACAGAGGTAAAAAGAAGCATCCGGCTCATCCCCCAAAGAGCCGGATGTGCTTCCAAAAGGAGGTTAACAGTCGAGAAGGAAAAGAATACACATCTTCGGTTGCCTTGTTATTTCTCATCAGGCGCTATCGTAAATTGCCTGTCTCTCTGGTATCCTGACAACCCTTCTCTGCTTCATGATATAACGCGAATGTGGAGAGACTATGGAGAACCATTGTTTATTTCATGAAGAACGTCTGGTGTGCGTATATAAGCTATATTTGCAGAGCCGGGGCGGGTACACCCTGATTCTTTTCAGCCTTTTGGAAAGATCACATACATACAATGTACTAGTTCAGATAGATTAGTGACACTACAATAGTGTCATTATGAAGATAA
>CAZFIM010000089.1:0-9281 GCA_964519615.1 uncultured Dehalococcoidales bacterium | reverse complement strand
CTGGGTATTATCGGAAGCGGCAATATGCCACCTGACTGGCTACAAGATCAAATCCGGCAAACGAGAGCCAAAACAGATAAACCTTTTGGTGTCAACATTCTAATTATATCTCCATATATGAAAGATAACTTGCAGATAGTACTAGATGAGAAAGTTGCTGTCGTTACTTTTGGAGCAGGTAACCCGGGACCTTTTATACCGCCATTGAAAGAAGCAGGTATTAAAATAATGCCTGTTGTTGCCAGTGTTGCTTTAGCGAGACGTCTTGAAAGATATTCAATTGATGCTCTTATAGTTGAAGGCACTGAATCCGGCGGGCATGTAGGAGAAACAACTACGATTTGCCTCGTACCCCAGATAACCGGTGTGGTTAAAGTTCCCGTCATTGCTGCCGGTGGAATTGCAGATGGCCGCGGCCTGGTTGCTGCACTTGCTCTTGGTGCTCAAGGTATTCAAATGGGAACCAGGTTTATTTGCTCTGATGAATGCATTGCTCATCAAAAATTCAAAGAAGAGATTATAAAAGCACATGACCGCGCAACAGCCGTTACCGGAGCATCCATGGGGCATCCGGTTCGCTGTCTTGAAAATAGACTCACAAGAAGATTCTTGGAGATGGAAAAAGCCGGCGCTAGCATTACGGAGCTTGAAGCCATAGCTGTGGGAGGGTTGTATTCAGGTGTTATACAGGGTAATATAGAAGAAGGTTCGCTCATGGCAGGTCAAATAGCCGGGCTTATTAAAGATATAAAACCGGTAAAGTCTATAATTGAAGATATAATGAGTGAAGCTGAAGAAACAATTAATGCACTTTTAAAATACAAGAAATAAGGAGTTAAAACATGGTAGAGGATATTAAAGTCGCCTATGTATTTCCCGGTCAGGGATCTCAAGCAGTAGGAATGGGCTTAGACCTCTATGTTCATTATGCATCAGCCAGAGATGTGTATGATGAAGTGGATAAAACGCTTGGTTTTTCTCTTTCGCGGCTTTGTTTTGAGGGTCCTGAAGAGGATTTAACACAAACAATAAACGTTCAAGCAGCTGTTCTCACTACCAGCATAGCCTGTTTAAAAGCCGCTCAGGAGGTTACAGATAACGGCCTACCTAAGCCTACCTTTCTTGCCGGTCATAGCCTCGGTGAATATACTTCGCTTATAGTGTCAGGCGTTCTCAGCCTTTCTGATGCTGTACGGCTGGTACGCGAAAGAGGCAGACTTATGCATGAAGCCGGCCAGCGAAGGGCGGGGGGAATGATGGCTGTCATTGGTCTTGATCTTGAGACCCTGGAAAACGTCTGTCTTTCAGTTGGTACACAGGTTTCAAATATCAACAGTCCCGGTCAGATTGTTATAAGCGGGCCAAAAGAAAATCTGGAAAAAGCCCGCCGATTGGCCCAGCTTAAAGGAGCACGCAGAATAATTCCATTGAAGGTTAGCGGTGCCTTTCACTCTTCGTTAATGGAACCTGCTATTGAGGGGCTCAGAAATGCTATATCGGAATTTAGTTTTTGCGAAGCCTCGATACCGGTAATATCGAACGTTACGGCTCAACCTTTAACCGGCGTAAATGCTATCAAGGAAGAGATGGTGAGTCAGATAGTACATTGCGTAAGATGGCAACCATCTGTAGAAACCATGATCGCCAGAGGTGTAACGACCTTCTTTGAAATTGGGCCCGGAGAAGTTCTTACGGGACTTATAAAGAGGATTAGCCCCGGCGCACGTACTGTTAATGTCAGCAACGTATCTACAATTTCCGAACTCCTTGATTGGCGTAAAGGATGATGGTAGATATGATATATGATAACTTTTTTAGCATATGTTTATTCCTGTAGTATGGATTGTCATGTACTGTTTATGTACTGAAGAGGTATAAGGGGTGACGGGAATTAGAAGAAAAGCCAGAGTTGCCGCACTTCAGACTCTTTATGAAGCTGACTGCTCAAGACATATTGCTGCGGATATATTATCTCGCCATGGGCTTTACAAAGGTTCCTCAAAAGAGATTATCACTTACGCACAATTGCTCGTTGCCGGAGTATTGGAAAACGAACCAACCATAGACAATACTATTAAACGATTCGCCACGCTTTTCCCGGTAAAACAGATTGCAGTGATTGATAGAAATATTTTACGCCTGGCCATTTACGAGATAGTATTCGGAAACACTGTTCCTGCCAAAGTGGCGGTTAACGAGGCCGTCGAACTGGCAAAAAGTTATGGGAGTGATTCATCTCCAAAATTCATTAATGGCGTGTTGGGTTCGGTTATTACGGAAACCGGCAGATCGATTGCTTGTACGGAAAGCACACAAACTACCTGAGTTACTATTGAAAAGGTCAATATGGCAACTACATTAGAACGACTAATCCGGATTATTGCGGAGCAGCTTGGTGTAGATGAAGAATCTATATCTCCTTCCTCATCTTTTGCTTTTGATCTGAATGTTGATTCAAATGATCTAGCTGAATTAATTCCAGCAATAGAGGAGGAATTCAGTTCGCCAAAGAACAAGGTAGAGATACCGGTTGAAGATGCTGGAATGTTTCGTACTGTCCAGGATGTGATTGAATACCTTAACGATCTACTATGAGACCCTGATTATCATTTCTATATGCCAGCAAAACTTTCTCAAGCATATCCTGCCACAAACCTCCTAATTGACGAAGGTCCAGTTTTATTTGTTTCCTGCCAGCTTTTATTCCTCGATTATTCAACAAGCTTTTTTGTTCATCGCTACAATAATCCGAAATTAACATACGATGATAATATAAAGTAATTAGTCCATCTGTTGTGCTTATTTGTTCAATTGAACATTGTTCGGCCAGAACACGTATTCGTATTACATATAACAAATGCTCTATTTGTACAGGTAAATTACCAAACCTGTCTATAAACTCCGTTCGTATATTCTCTATATCCGCAAGATCTGCTATTGCCGCCAATCTGCGGTAGTATGATAACCTGATATTTGTCTCTTGAATATAGCTGTCTGGTATATATGCGTCTAAAGGTAATGTTATTGACGGCTGTGGCAAAGCCGGAACTTCCACCTTTTTCTCATCCATCAAGCCTCTCCTCAATTCCTCCACAGCTTCCGCCAGTAAACTGCAATAAAGATCAAATCCAACTATAGATATATTTCCACTCTGATCCACGCCGAGTAAATTACCCGCCCCCCGTATTTCCAGGTCCTTCATAGCTATTTTAAAACCGGCGCCTAATTCAGTCGCTTCTGTAATGGTTTCCAGTCTTTTTCTTGCCTGGGTAGTAAGTTTTTTATTCCATGGATAAAAGAAGTATGCATATGCCGTATTGGTGCCTCTTCCAATCCGCCCCCTTAATTGGTAAAGCTGAGTTAAACCTAATTTATCGGCATCGTTTACGATGAGTGTGTTCACATTAGGCATATCGAGTCCTGATTCAATAATGGTAGTCGTCAATAATATATCGCTCTTACGCTGTACAAATTCAGACATTACCTGTTCCAGTTCATCAGGCATCCGGCCATGTGCAACAGACACACGAGCCTCCGGAACAAGTTCTCTCAATTCCGCTGCAACCATAAAGATATTATGAATTCTATTGTGAACGTAAAAGACCTGTCCGTTGCGTTCCAGTTCCCTCAATATTGCTTCTCTGAGAAGTATTTTGTCCCTGAATCCGACATAGGTTTTTATCGGAAGACGGTCCTCTGGCGGTGTATCCATTGTACTTAAATCACGTATGCCCGTTAATGCCATATGTAAAGTGCGCGGAATTGGAGTTGCACTCAATGTTATTATATCTACTTCATTTCTTAATTTTTTGAAATAGTCCTTATGTGCAACACCAAAACGTTGTTCCTCATCGATAATAAGTAACCCCATATCCTTGAACTGAACATCCTTCTGCAGCAGCCTGTGTGTACCTATACATATATCTACAGCACCCTTGCTTAAATCTTCAATAATTACCTTTTGCTCGCCTTCTGTTGTTAATCTACTCAATACTTCAACTCTCACGGGAAATGCCTGAAGTCTCTGTGTAAATGTATAATAATGCTGTTGTGCCAATACAGTTGTCGGTACAAGCAATGCAACCTGCTTATTATCCATAACAGCCTTAAACGCCGCACGCAGAGCCACTTCAGTCTTGCCGTACCCCACATCGCCGCATACCAGCCTGTCCATAGGTTTTGAATTTTCCATATCCTCTTTGACCGCAATTACAGCTCGCATCTGATCTGGTGTTTCAATATATGGGAACGAACTTTCTAATTCCTGCTGCCATATATTATCTTTGCTGAATTTAAAACCGGGAATCAATTCCCGGGACGCATAAAGCTTGACCAGTTCCTCTGCAATATCAATAACAGACCTTTTTACACGTTGTTTGGCATTATGCCATTCCTGTGTATGAAGCCTGCTCAATCGCGGCAGTTGAGCTGTTCCTCCGATATAATGACCAACCCGGTTTATTTGCTCCACAGGAACAAATAAACGGTCCCCTTCAGCATACTCAAGCGTGATAAACTCTCGTTCAACCCCACCCACCTCCATTCTGTTAAGTCCCTTAAATCGGCCGATTCCATGGTCAATATGTACGACATAGTCCCCTTCACTAAGTTCAGAAGCATATTTATAGCGTCTTGCCGGTCTCTTTTTTAATAAACGACGCTGTTTTAATAACCCGAATATCTCCCTGTCTGTTAGGATCACCAATTTATTATCAATAGACCACCCTTCATCCAATGACCCTTTGATTAACGTCACTGTACCCTTTGGCGGTAAATTGAGCAGATATTCCAACGACTGTACAGGAATATCGTTCTCGGAAAGTAATTCTTTCAACCGACCTGTCTGTTGGCTTACTATTACAATGGTACATTGCTTCTGTAATAACTCCGCTGTTTCCTGTATAAACTTCTGTAATCTGCCAGCGTAGTCATCCGGGATACCGAAAGGAAGCACTTCAACAGATGCATTACCTCCATCAGCAATATTCGTACGTTGAAAACGCAGTATCTTGTGTACTTTACTCAACCTCTCGAAAAATTGAGGCCAATCTGCATAAACTTGCTTTTTTGTGCTCTCACTACTGATACCCCATTTACCTTTATCCATATACTCATAATATTGATTATTAATGCGTGTTATCACCTCTTCCAATTCACTATTATCGTCCGTTACAACAAGCACATCAGGCGAGCAATAATCCAGAACTGTCCCTGTAGTGAAGCGGCTACTGTTCTCTTTTGCCGGAAAAATAGTGATAGAGTCGATCTGTCGCAATGACCGTTGGGTAACCGGATCAAAATATCTGATGCTTTCAATCTTGGTACCAAAAAATTCTATACGAACAGGCAAATCTTGATGTGGAGAATATACATCAATGATCCCTCCCCTCTTCGCCATAGTTCCTGGCACCTCTACCACCTCTTCCATTTCATATCCAGTTTCATGCCACTGATTGATAAGCAAGACAGGATCAACCGTGAACCCAATTTGAAGATTATGGCTGTTAGCTGATAAATCACCGGGGGCAATAGTGTAGCTTACAGCCGCAGCTGCCGGACACACTATTACTGGCACTACATTGCCATCCTTACAAGAAGTGTAGTTCAAAAGAACTGATAGCGCCTGCAGTCTTTGTGCGGTCGTGTGCTCATCATAGACGAAATCTCCGCTTAAGAACTCATGCTCGGGAAAAAAATATGGCTTAACAGAAGAAGAGCACCATAATTGGAGTTCCTCATATAGTTTCCCGGCTTTATCCGGCTGAGCACATATTATTAATAACGGCAAATGTATATGCTCCGTCAAAGCAGAAAGAAAGCAAGCTTTAGCGGATTCCACTATTGAGAGGTTGATGCTGTACTTCAGTTTCCCCGTTATACTGGTCATCAACCGTTTTAACACGGGCGTTTCGATCAGCAAGGGTAGTAATCCCGAAATTTTCATAGAGTTTTACGAATATCTATTTTACTTTATTTTTGCTATTCCTTGATTGTAACATAGACTGACTTTGTGCAAACAATTGTGAAGTACACAGTCAATAATACCCTCATGAGAATAAGCCATCGTTTTTAGCGCTATTCTTATATAATCAATAGTATGGATTTTCATACTGTCTGAATATACTTTATAATAATGTATCTGCAAGGTGGCTTAATAGAAAACTGCTACAGGTGTATAATGATATCGCCCGATTGCATCCGATTAATTAAAAAGGCCCTGAAAGAGGATATCGGAAAATCTGATATCACTACAAAGCTGCTGATTCCACCAACAAAAAAAGGGTGTGCCTACCTCGTAGCTAAAGAAAAGGGCATTATTTCGGGAATCGAGGTAGCCAGACAAACATTTTTCACAATTGACTCTTCGCTCATTTTTGAGATAGTAATAACAAATGGAAAACCCGTCAATCCCGGAGACCTTATCGCAAAGGTATCCGGAAATATAAGTAGTATCTTAACCGCTGAACGAGTCGCCCTAAATTTTTTGCAGCATTTAAGCGGTATTGCCTCAACGACCGCTCAGTATGTTAAAGCAGTTGAAGGTCTTGCGGTCATCATAACAGATACCAGAAAGACGTTGCCCGGTCTAAGAGAATTGCAAAAGGAAGCAGTAAGACACGGCGGTGGAAACAATCACAGAATGCGGCTTGATGATGGAATCCTTATAAAAGATAACCATATCGCTATATTACGCAAAGAGGGTAAATCGCTCAGCGATATAGTTGGTTTGGCCCGCCAGAATAGTAGAGAATCCGTCAATATAGAGATAGAGGTCGCCAATTTGAAAGAAGTTGAAGAGGCAGTTAATGCCGCTGCCGATATTATTATGCTCGATAACATGACTCAAAAAGAGATACGTCAGGCTGTACAAATGATAAAAGGCAAAGCACGAATTGAAGCATCCGGTGGAATAACATTACAAAACGTTCGTTCAGTCGCTGAAACCGGTGTAGACATTATTTCGATAGGTGCACTAACCCATTCCGTAAAAGCACTGGATATTAGTTTAAAATTGAAGTAGAGTTAACAGAATAGCGATATAAGGCTATTTATTTTAACGACAAACACTATCAGTTATGTTGAATAATTTGTGCAGCATTTTTCAGGGAAGTATTAGCGTCATTAATAAGCTTCGATGCAGACATTAAATTTCCATATACTGATTCCATACCCATTTGTCTGGCTTTATTTGCCCATTCAGCAAACTCATTGCCGTGTTCCTGATTATGATCTATCCAGAAATCCAGCAGCTTTTTCAGTTTCTCAATATCATCTATACTCATGCAAATAACCTCCAGTTTTAGTCATGCTTTAAGTTTTGACACTCTGCACATACGCCAAATATTGCAAGATGTTTCAATTCAGCAGTGAATTTATAATCGCGAGAAATCGAATTCGATAATACAACAACTGCAGATTCCGGCAGATCTATTATTTTTCCACATTTATTGCAAACGAGGTGATGGTGATGTCCTTTTTCCGCGGGATGAAAGCGAACCCTCCCATCCCCAAGATCGATTTCCGTAACCAAATTTAACTCCTTTAATAATTCAAGGGTACGATAAACAGTAGAAATATTGGCATATGGATATTTTGCTTTGACCTGCGCATAGATTTCCTCTGCACTAATATGATGATCATAACTATGTAAAGCATCCATCACCATAATCCTTTGTGGAGTCAATCGATATCCTTTGTCTTTTAATATTTGACTGCAGCTCATATCATCCCGCCTACCGACATTTATTAACCTACTCCGTATTATACGACCAAATCATCGTGTGTCAAACTATTTTATCTCTGCTATTTATCATAATTGTAACCGGACCGTTATTGTAAATCTCAACTATCATGTGGCTGTGAAATACACCTGTAGCAACGCGCAGACCGATTGCACGAACTCGCTCAATAAATAGGTTAAACAGCTTCTCTGCCAAATCCGGTGCAGCAGCATCCATAAAGCCCGGCCTCTTCCCATGTCTGGTATCAGCAAATAAGGTAAACTGACTGATAATAAGACACTCCCCATCAATATCTTTACAGGAAAGATTAAATTTACCGGCGCTATCTGAGAATATCCGTAAACCGGCGGTCTTATCGGCAAGATACATAACATCTCTTTCAGTATCCCTATTCTCCACACCAATAAATACTACTAACCCTTCACCAATACAGCCAACATTTTTACCCTCGATGGACACTGATGCTTTATCAACTCTTTGTATCAAGGCTTTCATCTTTCCATTTGCCCCTAAAAATATACCTGAAAACCGCCCGTATTGTATGAAAATAAAGGTTTAAAGGCAAATTGACAGCTAAAATATGAAAGAGTACAATAAATTTTGCACTTGAGTGCGGAGGAAGCCCATATGTTAGAGATGACAATTGACAGCATCAGAGTTAGTATGATGAATTATCAGCATGTTGTCATATTGAAGGAAAAAGGTTCTGATAGATATCTCCCTATCTGGATTGGACCTGCTGAGGCCGATGCAATATCTGTTAAATTACAGAACATGGATATATCAAGGCCACTTACCCATGATTTATTAAAGAATACAATTTTCGCACTTGAGGCATTATCAGGAACATCGGTATGTAGAGTAGTTGTAAATGATCTGAGAGCGGATACATTTTACGCACAGATTATTTTTGAATTTAATGATGGACCCGTCCCGGTTGCAGTGGTATCAATAACCGAGCATGCCACCCCGGCTGAATTTGAGAAAAACTCACCCATTACCATCATCTGGCAAGACAAAAAATATGATCTTACCGTAGTGAACAGATGGCAAGAAAACGACAAGGAATTTGTAGAAGCTGAAAGCGAGGACGGCCTTTTATTCGAGATAATCTATATTAAAGACAAGAAACGCTGGCTGCTCACAAGCATGAAATTGGATTCACGCCCGAGTGATGCGATTGCTCTTGCCGTGCGGGTTACTACGCCAATATTTGTTGAGGACTCTGTGCTGGATAAAGCAGGAATAATTCTGGACCGCGAAACCGGCAAGCCTGTTACCCAAAGTAAAGTCTCCGGCAACCCTGAAGACGCCGGTAAAATAGACGAACAAGAGCTTAAAAAGTTATCTGCATTTTATGATTTCATTAATACGCTTGATCTGGATGATCTCGGTAAAAAGAAATCGTAATCACACTTTTTATTAATGATACGTTAATAATGCGTTTTTGTTACCAGATCACCGTGTCCGGCAAAGTGCACAGCAGATAATTGTTTTGTTCTCACTGTTATAATATTATGTTACCATGGTTGCATTGCC
>CAZFIM010000088.1:0-9363 GCA_964519615.1 uncultured Dehalococcoidales bacterium | reverse complement strand
CACAGATCGCCGTCGAACAGGCAAGGAAGCTCGGACTTCTCGGCGAGAATATTCTCGGCTCCTCTTTCTCATTCGATGTTGAGATTGTGCGAGGCGGAGGAGCTTTTGTATGCGGAGAGTCGACCGCTCTCATGGCATCCATAGAAGGCAAAGTGGGTGAACCGCGCGCGAAGGATGTGCATACCGTTGTAGACGGTCTCTATCACAGGCCGACAACTCTCAATAATGTAGAAACGTGGGCCAATGTTCCCTCCATTATCTCAAGCGGCTCCTCATGGTTTGCCTCCAGAGGGACAAACGGCAGCAAAGGTACTAAAATCCTCGCACTGACCGGCCGCATCAAGAACACCGGTCTTGTCGAGGTAGCTATGGGCACAACTATCAGAGAAGTGGTATTCGACATCGGCGGCGGCCCTGTTAACGGAAATACAATCAAAGCCGTGCAAACAGGAGGACCTTCCGGCGGCTGTCTCCCTGTCGAGAAATTCGATCTGGAAATCGATTTCGACGTGCTTGCCCGGGCGGGCTCCATGATAGGTTCGGGTGGCATGGTTGTCATGGATGAAGAAACATGCATGGTGGATGTAGCCAAATATTTTCTGACCTTCCTTCAGGATGAGTCATGCGGAAAATGTGTACCGTGCAGACTGGGCATCGACCGTATGCTGGAGATAATAAACGATATCACATCAGGTCGGGGTAGAATGGAACAGCTCGATCTGCTGGAGGAGTTGGCGGAAACCGTTGTTGAGACCGCTCTGTGCGGTCTGGGCAAAACTGCCCCCAACCCCGTTATCTCCACCCTGCGCTATTTTCGCTCTGAATATGAGGCACATATAAAAGAAAAAAGGTGTCCGGCGGGAGTTTGCAAGGACCTGATTACCTACTGGATAGATCCGGACAGGTGCACCGGCTGCGGCGTTTGTCTGCGCGGCTGCGCCTATAAGGCTATAAGCGGTCAAAAAAAGCAGCCCTACATTATCAACGTTGAGCTCTGCGGCAAATGCGGGATCTGCCGCAGTGAATGCAAGTTCGACGCAGTGCGCATCATCTGAAAAAACGAGGTATGAATAATGCAGAAATATGTTAATGTGAGCATAGACGGAGCCATCATCCGTGCTGTCAAAGGGACCAGCGTCCTCGATACTGCGATCGAATACGGCATCTGCATCCCTCATCTCTGTCATGTCCCCTTTCTCTCCGATATCGGTGCCTGCAGACTCTGCATCGTAGAGCACGTGGTCAACGGCCGCTCCAAAGTGACCACCTCTTGTACTCTTAATGTGGAAGAGGGTATGGTAATACTCACGAATACAGAGAAGATACGACGGCTGCGCCGCAATCTGGCGGAGTTGCTGGTGGCACAGGCTCCCAACTCCCGCGCCATTCAGGATATCGCCGTGCGCTGCGGCGTCAAGGAAGTCCGCTATCCCTTCCGTAACTCGGATTGTGTACTTTGCGGACGCTGCGTACGGGTCTGCACGGAAATATGGAAAGCACGCGCCATTGGCTTCGTGGGGCGGGGTAAGGATCGGCATGTAGACTACCCATTCGGCATACGTCCAAATTTCTGTAAAGAGTGCGGCACCTGTATACAGGTCTGTCCCATGACCATCCCCCCCTGCAACGGCCCGATAAAAGACGGAGAGGAATATCTCTGCGGCCAATGCGAAGCACAACTGCTCACCAACGAGGATGCGCCGGGCGGCTGCGTCTGGTGTAAACTGGGTGAGGGCTTCGGCTGCGGACGTTATGTCAATGTTTAACATACGACAAGCGTAGTACCTCCGGGCATATATCACCAGGAACATTCGTTGCCGGGGGCAAGCTTTAGAAAAGCGCAGGTACAAATGGCTCCGTTGACTCCCTTAATGAGCCTCCGCTTATTGACTTAGCGGCTTCAGGAAAGAATGTCTTCCCTGAAGCATATACTCCCAATAGGGCAGCATATGTCTACGGCTTTACACCCAGGCTGGCAAGCAGCCTCTTTACGAAATCCAGCCCATCCGGTTTGTAGGCGGGAAGCACCCACGGCATTTCCGCCAGTGTCTGCATCATATCAGACAGCATATCAGCGGGTATGGAGATAAGCTGCATTCCGGCAGGGTACAGTTTTCTGCGCCTCATACCGTGGCCGAGGCCGGCTACAATATAATTCAGATTGCCGGTGCGATAGGGATAGATATACAGAAACCCGCATCCGATCACGGGTGAAGATTTACTTGTCCACATATTGCCAGTTTTATAGCTTGTCGCGCGCAGCAGGATCTCCGTTTGCTCCGCATTTGCCATGATAATGACCTCATCAGGCGTAAAGGTCAGCTTATCTATGGGGGCAAAAGAAACGTATTTGATTACACCTTTGGCAGCGGTGGGGACGTGATCATAAATCTTACTGGCGGCACGTGGAGTCTCAAAGACCTGCAGGCGGTTTCCGTAGATACCTGCCCTGAAAACATCAGGCACATCCGCGATCCCCATCACATAAAGTCCCGCCTCACATGCATGGTCTTCCGGCTCGGCATAAAAAGCCTTGCCGCCCTGCGCCTCCTTGAGCATTTCACACAGTGCCAGCTTTTTATTAAGCCTGTCAATTCCTTGCGGCTTCTCGAAGGAAAATGCCACAGCAACGGGAGATGCGGTGAATTCAAATTTCTTTAAGATATCCAGGTCTTTGCCGGAAAAAGTCATGGTAAACTCCTTGCTGTACTGTACTTTGAATGGTAAGGTAACAAATTATAACATATATACGGCATTGCCGTACGGAATGTACCTGTTTTATAAAACAACCGCTGTAATATGCAGGCGCTTTATCACGCAATAGTGAGAGTGAATACTCCGCAGATACAAGGCTCCGGCCTGCGCAGACCGGAGCTTGCTAACATCCATTCATAAAATGCTGAGGATGCGCCGGTATGCGTTATTTGCGTTCAAAGACGTACCGCCACAAGACGGCTGCCAGTATTGCCCCTATTATCGGCGCAACCCAGAACAACCAGAGCTGAGAAAGGGCGGTACTTCCGGCAAAAACGGCAGGCCCCAGACTTCTTGCCGGATTCACTGAGGTACCCGTAATCGGAATACCGACCAGGTGTATAAAGACCAGCGTAAGCCCTATGGCAAGTCCGGCAAAACCGGGCGGCGCATTTTTACTGGTAGAGCCGAAGATGGCAAAGAGAAAGATCGCTGTTAGAATGATCTCCGCGATAAAGCATGATACCATGGAATACCCCGCTGGCGAAGCCGCGCCGAAGCCGTTTTGCCCCAGCCCGCCGGTAGCAACCGAATATCCTTCAAGCCCCCGGGCAACAGCAAGCAAGATAGCCCCTGCAATTATTGCTCCGATACACTGGAAGATGATATACATTATCGTATCTTTCCATTTCATCTTGCCGGCAACCAGCATAGCTATACTGATAGCGGGATTAATATGGCATCCTGAGATGTTTCCTATGGCATATACCATAGCCAATACAGAGAGCCCGAAAGCAAAAGAAATACCGGTATAGCCGATAAATTTACCGGCTATAGCCGCACTGCCGCAGCCGATGAAAACCAGAACAAACGTCCCCGCCAGCTCCGCCCAGTATTTTCTAAAATCACTTTTGTCCACGTATCACCTCATATCAATGAACAGTGCACCAATCAATAACCCCGGAATACCTCTGAACATATCGCGGGGAGCCTGAAAATGACGTATATATCAGCCAAAGATCAGTCCCGCATACAACGGAATTTATTGTATGCGGGCATTTTAATTCACGGCCGGTATGGACTATCCCGGTTTGCCGACAGCCCAGAGAGCCTTTATTGCCGCTATTATCGCAGCCGGCGCCATTAGAGTGGCTACATAGCTAAGTATACTGCCGAGAATTTTGCCTATGCCCAGCATGGTTAGAGGTGCGAATACATTACCCACGACTATCAATGCAATTGTAGCAACGAGAAAAAGCATTGTCTCCTTGGCATTAATATTGAGAAGGCCAATGATTATGCCCAGGATAATCAGCACAACGATAATAGCGGTATTCTGCGGAAGAATAATACCGCAGACAACGGCTATTATCAGACCGATGATAAAAGCCCAGAACCCTATAATGCCCAGAATTTTACCCATTTATCAGTTACCTCCTTATATATTATTTTGTCTTTCAGAAAATTATACTACTAATTTTATCATTGTAAATATCGTTTATGATAATTTTTATCGCTAATCACATATTTCACGCTAATTGCTAATAATAACCGGCGCAACATATATTGTTCAGGCGCTTAAGGCTGTATAATAGTGTATATAACAGAGAGTTACCATATACTAATATGAAAACCTGCGGTGGTAAAGCAGGTGGTTAGTTCACATTTGCCAACAATTGATACGCATTTATTTTGTTTATTACGGATAAAGAGGCATCAAGGAGGCGATATGGAAGACTACGAGAAATTGGGAACATTTTATCTCGGGCGGCCCTATAACCTTGCGGCTAAAAAACCCGGGGAAGGATTATTGCTCTATGACTCCAAAGACCTGGTAACACACGGAGTCTGCATCGGTATGACCGGTAGCGGAAAAACAGGCCTGTGCATTGCCGTGCTGGAAGAAGCAGGTATAGATAATATACCCGCAATTGTAATCGATCCTAAAGGAGATCTTTCCAATCTGCTTCTCACCTTTCCTGAGCTACGCCCTGACGATTTTCTCCCCTGGATAAACAGCGATGACGCCCGCAGAAAAGGTCTTTCCCCGGAACAGTTCGCTCAGCAGCAGGCAGCGCTCTGGAAAAAAGGGATTGAATCCTGGCATCAGGACAGCGAGCGGATCCGTCGGCTGCGGCAAGCAGTAGACTTTATGGTGTATACACCGGGCAGCAATGCCGGTATGCCGGTTTCCATTCTCAAGTCTTTTGCCCGTCCGCCGTTAGAGGTTATGGAGGATACGGATTTATTAAGAGACCGAATCATGACCACCGCAACCAGCCTCTTGAGCCTTCTCGGCATACAGGCAGACCCGATTAAAAGCCGTGAGCACATTCTTATCTCAACTATCTTCGATACCGCCTGGAGGGAAGGCAGGGACCTCACACTGGAATCTTTAATACAGCAGATTCAGCAGCCTCCGTTTACGCGCATTGGCGTATTGAATGTGGATACTTTTTATCCGGCCAGGGAACGCTTTGAGCTGTCACTTCAGTTGAATAATCTTCTGGCAGCCCCCGGCTTCGATGCATGGATGGAAGGCGAGGCTCTGGATATAAGCAGTATTTTATATACCGCAGCGGGCAAACCCAGAATATCCATTTTCTCTATTGCGCATTTAAGCGATTCTGAGCGCATGTTTTTTGTCTCCCTGCTGCTAAACCAGATAGTCGGCTGGATGCGCACGCAATCAGGAACCACCAGTCTGCGCGCCGTTCTCTACATGGATGAGATATTCGGCTATTTCCCGCCGGTTGCCAATCCACCCTCGAAACCCCCGCTGCTGACGCTGCTCAAGCAGGCACGCGCGTACGGTCTGGGTGTGCTGCTTGCCACCCAGAACCCGGTAGACCTCGATTACAAGGGGCTGGCAAATACAGGCACCTGGTTCATCGGCCGCCTGCAGACGGAAAGGGATAAGGCACGTGTACTGGAGGGGTTGGAAGGCGCTGCCGCAGCCAGCGGTACGAAGTTCGATTCTCAATCTATGGCACAGACACTCGCAGGCCTCGGCAGCCGCATTTTTCTCTTAAATAACGTCCATGAGGACGCTCCGGTAATCTTTGAGACAAGGTGGGTACTATCATACCTGCGCGGACCGCTTACTCGTACTCAGATAAAGACACTTATGGACCCTATTAAAGCAAGCACAGCAAGCCCGGCGCAACCACCGGCCGCACAAGCTGCCGCCGTGCCGTCTGCAGCCCGGCAGGCTTTTACTGCCGCGGCTTCTTCTCAGGCCGCTGTGAGCCCCAGCCGGCCGGTACTGCCGCCTGAGATAACCAATTATTATCTTCCGTTGCGCGGCGCCGCTCCATCCGGCCACAGGCTGGTCTACATGCCTTCCGTACTGGCAAAAGGGCAGGTGCTCTTTTCAAACGCAAAAGCAGGTATAACGCAGGTGAAAGATATTCAGCATCAGACGTCGATCACACATGAACCGATTCCGGTTAACTGGGACAATGCAGCAGAGGTCGATTTTGACATTAGCGATCTGGAGAAAGCACCTGCGGAATCAGCACTGCATGGCGAGCTTCCCACCGTAGCGAGTAAACTTAAAAATTATGATATCTGGGGTAAAAGCTACGCCGCATGGCTCTATAGAAACGAACGTATAGAACTGCTCCAAAGCCCCGTCTCCAAAGAATATTCCAGGCCCGGCGAAGAGGAGCGTGATTTTCGCATCAGGCTGCAGCAGACCTCACACGAAAACCGCGATACTGCCATGGACGTGTTAAGAAAGAAATACGCATCGAAAATCGCCACGCTGGAAGACAGGATACACCGCGCGCAACTGGCTGTAGACCGTGAAGCGGAGCAGGCCAAGCAGCAGAAAATGCAGACTGCCGTATCAGTAGGGGCTACTTTGCTCGGTGCCTTCATGGGCAGGAAGGCACTCTCTACCAGTACGTTGGGGCGGGCAACCACATCAGTACGCGGCATGAGCAGATCCAGAAAAGAAGCGCAGGACGTGGGACGCGCTCAGGAAAATGTAAAAGTCCTGCAAGCTCGTCTGGAAGAGTTGGAAACAGAGTTTAAAAGTGAGACGGATTCGCTGGCAGGAAGAATCGATCCGTTAGCCGAGGAATTGGAGCATATATTAATTAAACCTGCGAAAAAAGACATCACTGTCCAGCTTGCAGTATTGTGCTGGCTGCCGTACTGGAAGAGTGCTGACGGCACGATGCAGCAGGCATGGTAGCATATAATTAGTTGAAGGTACTGCTGTCTCAAAATGGAAACTGGGAGCACAGTACATTTTTCACATGGTGCGCGGTTATTTAAGCCGCTTGCTTATCAAATGAGCCCGCTCAAATCCCACCATGGATATGATAACTGCTTAATCAACCTCTGGTTGGTACCGGCTATGGCTGCATGCCATATTGCACGGTCAACTTGCATAAACGGAAAGAGGATTAACAAATGGGGGCACTTCAGGAATATATCGACGAATATCAACTGCAGCTAAAGAAGGGTTCAATACAGAAAGCATATAGAGGATTACTTAAATATTTAACGGATTTAAGAGCTTATTTCAGAAAAAGATATCCTGCCTATTATGTATCAGGGAATATATACTGCGGATATATGGATATGTCCTATTTTTCTTTTTTCCCCGAATCATTAAAAAAACGAAAATTAAAAATTGCGATAGTGTTTATTCATGAAACGTGCAGATTTGAAATCTGGCTGGCAGGCTACAATAAAAAAGTTCAAATAGAATACTGGCAACTGTTTAAAGACAGCAACTGGAACAAATACCTTCTTGCCCCCGCTGTCAGAGGTTACGATTACATCACGGCTTACTCACTGGTAAGCAAGCCGGATTTTAATGATTCCGGCGTCCTGACAAATCAAATTGAACAGGGAACCTTGCTTTTCATCAAAGACATCGAGGATTTCTTATCCGCATATTAGAGAAAAAGCTCCCCTCCCTACCCACCCATCTTCTACATCACTCAATAACGGCAACCGCGCTTATCTCTATAAGCTGGCCCTCACGCGACAATGCCAGACGGGCTACACCCACAAGCGTATCAGCAGGATTCCCCAGCAGTTTGAGCCCGTTATGAAAGGCGCTGCTTTTCAAGAATTCCTCCATTGCGCTTTCTACTACATAAGTGGTTGTCTGAACAACATTTCCGGGCGCTGCACCTGCCGCCTTCAGCACGGCCTCCAGGTTTCTTACGATCTGCTCTGTCTGCCTCACGATATCGCCTTTGCATACGATGTTGCCTTCGCTGTCATCAGGCAGGACTCCAGCGGTAAAAACCAGGCTGCCGAAACCTTTAGCTTTCACAGCACTTGAATACGGCGCACGCGGTCCGTAAACGCCTGCAGGGCGAATGATTTCTTTATTCACGGTATCCTCCTCTCTTTGCACACACAAGCTGCAAGGTGCCAGCGTACACGGATGATAGCAGAATGCACAACTCTCGTCCATGCGCACCCAACCGCTTACACATGCGCATATATAATCAATAGTCCGGAAGGCAACCTGACCTGGCATTAATGCGTAAAATACGCCCGGATTACCTGTAATATCGCAGTCATGTTGTTGTATACCCGGCAGCTCTCGATCCCTTTATAGAAATCAATAAGGTCAGGAAAGCTCACACGATGTTGACACCTGTAATAAAATGCTCTATAAATGTGCTGGCGAACGGTAACCGTATTTTTAGTGCCGGCTCAACCGGCATTTGCAGCGTAAAAAATGAGGAACTCCAATGAATAAAATGGTACTGGTCATCGGCATCACCGGAGCATCAGGTGTTATCTACGGCATCCGGTTGCTGCAGGTGCTTTCCGCTATGGAAAATATCGAAACGCACCTGGTCATTTCGCGGACAGGAGAGGCCACTATCGCCTATGAGACGGATTGGAAGCTTGAGGATGTCAGAGCCATGGCGCATTTCAACTATCCCATCGACCGCATGGACGCTGCTCTGGCCAGCGGCTCGTTTAAAAGAGACGGCATGATTATTGCCCCCTGCTCGGTTAAAACGATGTCGGCACTGGCCTGCTCGGTCACCGACAACCTTATAATCCGCGCCGCTGATGTGAACCTCAAGGAGAGAAAAAAACTGGTGCTGCTGGTCAGAGAGACGCCTCTGCATCAGGGGCATCTAAGAAATATGCAGATACTGGCCCAGACAGGGGCGATTATAATGCCGCCCGTCCCTGCTTTCTATCACAGGCCTGAGACGATACAGGATATTATCGACCATACTATCGGTAAAGTACTTGATATATTTGACATCGAACACAGCCTTTTTGCCAGATGGGCAGGGCCTGATACCATATAGAAGGCGTCTATGGAGCACTATGCACACACATGAGTTAAGCGCAGGAGAAGGCAGAACCAGGCTCTATCTGACCTCATATTTCTTGGGCGAGGATTTAGTGGCGCTTATCTACAACGAAAAAGCTCACCTTGGTGCTGTGGCGGTGGGGGAGTATGATCCCAAAGAACAGAGGGTTTCCGTATCTGTGTTGACCAGACCGGGGCATAAAGATGATGTTATAGCGCAAAAAGCGGCTCATTTGCTGGGTAAACACATGAAAAAGCCTGTATGCGTCATTGCCGGTATACATGTTGACAATATTACCGAATCAGAGATAAACCGGTTTATGGAGAACAGCACCTTATTGGTACAGGATTTTATCAGC
>CAZFIM010000087.1:0-9796 GCA_964519615.1 uncultured Dehalococcoidales bacterium | reverse complement strand
AGCTTTATCGTTGTAATAGCACAGCTGTTCCGGCCCTGATTCGGGCTGTGATATACGGTAGATACAATTACCTCCTGCAAAGGCCAGCAGACAAACCCCAACCAGAAGCAGCGGTTTTGTATAGTGCCGGAAAAGCGGCGCAGCTATGATAACGGCCAAACCGGGGATGAGACTGAATAGAGAAAAGTCAAAGAATGATCCAAAGAAGATTCCGGCGATCCATATGAGGCTGAGATAGAGCAGCAGCAAGAAGCTTTTAATCCTCCACGGTGATGAAGTCTTCGATCTCTTCAAGGGTCGATGGGCCGATACCTTCAATGGTAAGAAGCTCTTTCACGCTGTTAAAACGGCCGTGCTTGAGGCGGTAATCGATGATTGATTGTGCTTTTCCCGCTCCGATTCCCGGCAACGCTTCCAGCAGCCATGCATCTGCACGGTTGATATCTATACGCTGCGGCGGGTGATGCGCATTATTTTCCGGTATATGAATACTTATGCCGCTTAAGTCTGCCTGTTCTAAAGGACCTGCTGTACCTATAATGTCAGCAAGAGTTTCCGAGCTTGTGACCGGATAGTAGCCGGGGCTGGCAACCGCTCCGCCGATGTATATGGAAACGCTGGCATCGAGTTGCTCAGTGGCTGTGATAATGATTTCCTGCGGGCGGTGGGCAGTGCAGTTTATTGTAAGGAGAATGATTCCGATAACCAGGCTGACCAGCAGCAAGAGAAGAGCTACAATCCACACTTTATGGTAGGTTATTGACATAAAGTTCACCTCGGACTGCTGTCTTATTTTGAGCAATGGTGTTAAAATTGTAACACATATGGAAAGCTCAAAGACTATAACTGTCAATAGAAAAGCATACCACGATTATCATATAGAAGAAACTATAGAGATAGGCATTGTTCTCGCGGGGACAGAGATAAAATCTATCCGCGAGGGTAATGTTAATATTCGTGATGCGTATGCCAAGCCTGAAAACGGCGAGATGTGGCTGCATAATGCGCATATAGCCGCTTATAAAGCGGGGAGCTATCAGAACCATGATCCGCATAGAAAACGCAAGCTCCTTCTCCATAGAAAAGAGCTGTATTATCTTGCGGCGCAGACCGAACGCAAAGGTTTGACCCTTGTTCCGTTGAAGTTATATCTTAAAAAAGGGGTGGCTAAGCTGGAGTTGGGGGTAGCTCGCGGCAAGAAAATGTACAGCAAGAAAGAGGCGATAGCGCGCCGTGAGATGGACCGCGATATAGAAAGAGCGTACAAGAAAAAGCTATAATATAAGTAAGGGGGCGCGTGGGTTCGACAGGGGCGGGCCTACAGAATTGCAAGCCGAGGCGCCATCTACCTCGTTAAAAGGTGGCAAAAAACAACTGCCAACGAAGCAGTTCCAGTCGCAGCCTAAATAGGCAGCGCATCCAACCCGACCTTACCCTGATAGACCGGGATTGGGTGACGACAAATCGGGGTGCTCCGGTCCAGACGTCGATAGGGACCGGCTAAGATTAATCGACTGGCCTGATCGAACTCGGCCGCCAGAGGCCGGTCAGACGAAAATAAAGAGGCGGCTAAGCCTGTAGCATATTCTGGCAACCTGTTTCTGGACGGGGAGTTCAACCCTCCCCCGCCTCCACCAAGCTTCATAATTGATCGCCTTCGCCTGCGGCTAGTTGTTTGTATTTAAAACATGGATGAGGAATCAGAGGTAGAAAAAGAAAGTACTCTCCCCGCCAGTTCATCCCTGAAGAGCGGGAGAGAGTCTTTGAGTTGCTATTTCGGCGTAGAAGCTAGTAGGGCCTGCTTTTCAACTCCTTTGCCCATTTGGCTATCTTTTTCCATCTCAGCTTTTCATATTGGCGTGAGCCATGTTCTTCACGCACTGCAAGGTAATGCAGCTCATTTTTCAGCTTATGATAGCTGTGTAATCTCGCGGCGTCGAGTTCACCCCTTTCTATTGCAGCTTTAACAGCGCAGCCTGATTCCGCAGTGTGGCTGCAATCGGCGTAGCGGCATTCTTCAGCCAGCGTTTCGATATCGTAAAAAGTGCCGTGCAAATCCTCGTCCCCTGCCCATAATTGTATTTCTCGCATACCGGGTGTATCGATAACAATACCGCCTCCGGGGAGAAGAATAAGCTGCCGTCTGGTTGTAGTGTGCCTGCCCATGCGGTCATCTTCGCGCACCTCTCCGGTTGCCTGTGCATCGTTGCCGATCAAGGCATTTATAAGAGCGGACTTGCCGACACCTGAAGAGCCTAAAAAAGCAGCGGTAGCACCTCTGTTCAAGTAATATCTCAACGAATCCAGGCCGGTTTTTTCCCTGGCGCTAACGGGATGAACGGAAATCCCCGGGGCAATGCTTTCAACGCTAAGTACGCGGGAATCGATGTCATCGCACAGGTCGGTTATATTGAGAACTATGGCGGGAATAGCTCCGCTGCTCCAGGCCAGCGTAAGGTACCGCTCTATTCTGCGAAGGTTAAAGCTCCTGCCTCCATCGAGGCCGCTGACGATGAAAACCGTATCTATATTCGTGGCGACAATTTGTTCTTCGGTGCTGTCTCCGCAAGCTCTCCGGGAAAACGTGCTTTTTCTGGGGAGCACAGCATGAATGACTGCCTTCTTTTCATCGACAAGTGGTTTGATAACCACCCAATCGCCTACAGCGGGGTATTGCTTTTCACCACCGTCATGGTAGCGCATTTTACCGGCAAGACCGGCGGATAATTCCCCGTGCTGGCAGTATATCTGGAAAGATCCTCTGGACTCGGAGATCACCCTTGCGGGCAAAGACCCCGGGATTTTCTTTATTTGATAATGTTTTTGAAAAAATGAATTCCAACCGAGTTCATCAAGACTGATCGGTTGGTTCTCATTTATACTTCTATTCATTGTTTCTCCTGTATTTTAGAAAGTTAGTTAAGTAGTAGAATCCGGTAAAAAAAGCCGCGGATTATACCCCGCGGCCATCTCGACTTGCTTTCTTGTGAGGAGAATAATAAAAAGCCGTTCCCGGCGGAACGGCTTTAGTTCACACGTTAGAGCAACGTGCTCAGCTCAGACCACAATCTGCCGGGGTGTAGTATCCGCAGCTATTACAATGGCAATCATCAACACCCCTCCTTTACTTTGTTTACACGGGACATACTATCATTACCAATAGATGAAGTCAAAAAAATATATAAACCAGATGTAGACAATACTCAATAATGGTGCCTAATGGGAGGTATTATTTAGTGCATTAATATTATAAATAAGAGCGGTTTGAACCTGTTAGTCAATTCATTGATGAAATATTAAAAATAATTATTATTAAAATATAATAATTATGCATTTTATGATAAGCTTTGATAAATATTATGCAAATTTTTGTTATATAGGCTAATAATAGTCTTGACAAATTAGTCGTAAATGCTATAAGCTACAGAAAATCGCACTGGATAAAGCTTTGCCGAAGGATATTAACGGCCCCATTTTTCTTCAGCCTGAAGCAAAAGCCGAATAAAATATGTCCCTGTAATTTCTCACGGGTGTTTTGAAACGCTATCTGTAACTGGTCACCTGGATGGCGTGGAACAAATGGTGAAACCGACTTTATATTTAAGGTCGGTTTTTATTTTACGGAAGGGAGGTAATAGAGTTCAACGGGGAATTAATTATTCACATGATGCTTTTGAAAACTATGGTATTTCAACAAAACGTGGAAGGAGCGGAATAATGAAAAGGAGAATGTTATCTCTTGCAGCTGTGCTGATACTGGTGGCGAGTATATTTATGTTAGCGGCACTGCCGGTACTGGGTGATGATCCTGATCCCAATACCGTATCATCATCTTCAATGATATTTCAGGGAACGCTGACACCTGACGGCGATGGCAGTTACACCGGCACCATACCTATGGTGGATGAGGCGGCGCTGGCTATAGGCGATAAAGAGGCGGGATTTGATGTATATGCCAAAGACGGTGCAAAAGCTACATACTACGGTGAAAGCGGATATCTTTGTGGTGTTGTTGCAGGCCATGATGCCTATAATACCGGAGGCGGTTGGGGAACATTCTATGATCCCGATTGTGCGGATTGGGAACACTATCAGTTAAAGTTTGATGGTGATACATGGGCAGTTGAATATGCTTCAGGCGGGACCGCTTATTGTGCGCCATTATCAGGGTCTATGGATTGGGTGGCCAGGTACGCGAGGGAAACGGGGGCGGGAGCTTACTATGAAGGTACCGGTACACCCGCAGACGATGGCTATGCGCTTAACAATACTTGTACAGGAACTAAAACCGGCGAGGGAGCATGGGATATGGACTGGAGCTGGGGCAGCGAATATATCCCTCTGCAGTCCCCCGGATTTGACGTAGTAATATCCGGTCAGGGTGGTGGTGTCTACAGGGTAAAGCTGGTACCTGCCAGTGCCAGTGTAACGCAGCTTTCAGTGGAAGTCCCCGATATATTAGCTATTTCCGTCAATCCAACCAGCATAGACTACGGTACACTTCTCCCCGGCGCTACTTCTGAGACAAAATCTGTGGTAGTGACCAATATCGGCACGCGTAAGGTAGATGTGAGTATTGCTGTTGATCCCAGCACCGGTGTATGGCAGTATCTCCAGCTTTATAAAGGAAGCTGGGCTACAGGTGCCTGGGCTGATTTCATAACCGACCTGGCAATGAACGGTACCAGTAATGTACCGACAAGATTGCCGGTGCCGGCAAGCTATGAACCTAATAATGAAGAGAATGCCACACTTCTCTTTACAGTTGAAGCTTCAGATTAGGTTTGCTGCATTATGGGGGAGTTTAATATTTGTGGTACGCTCCCCCATATATGGTATGGAGGTCGCCATGAAAAAATATATTGCTGTGGCGATAGCGTTAGCTTTGATGCTATCGGTCACCGGCTCTGTGTTGGCCAGTAGTCTGGGTATAAGCCCCAGCAGCATTAAAATGGATGTCCCGGCCACAGACAGCACTACTGTGGATTTCAATGTCCATTACTTCAGTGGTGATGTAGAGGTTAATCTTGAGGATATTCCTCTGAGAGTGGAGCCCGAGACAATATCTGTAAATGCGTTGGATGAGCCTGAACAGATAGAGGTGACTATATTCGGTGATCCCTCACTGGGCTCGCAGGTATACGACGGTTATATCATTTTCCGTGGAATAAGCGGTGGTATGATTGCTGTGGCTGTAAAAGTGAAAGCCGAAGTAAATAATATTGTAGAAGGACAACCTGTACCTGCACGCCAAGAAACAGGAATTGATGGTATGGAGAAACCCACTTCAGGTTCAAACGCATCTACGGAGTATAATAGTCTGTCAAGGAATACAATAATAATACTTTTGGCGGCGGCGATTGTCCTGATAGGCCTACTGTTAGTTGCTATAAGCCTTAGAAGAAGATGATCAAACTGGTCAGGCTAATTAGTTTAATCTGCATTTATTTTGCGGTGTTGCTGCCGTTTGGAGCCCCGGTTAATGCCGAGGATGATTCAGCAAGTGTGGACCTTAAGGTTAAAATTGTTGATCCTCCCCGGGTTGTTACCAGATATGCAAACGGTGTTGATACTATGTCCGCGACATTGAATGGTCATCTGCTTACAATGGGCACATGCCGTTACGTCAAAGTATATTTTGGCTGGGACACTGTTTCCCATGCCGGAAACCCTGACGGTTACCGCTATTGGACTCATGCGGAAATAAAGGGGTGGCCCGGAAAATTTAGATATCGTCTATTCGGTCTGCGACCGGGCACCAGGTATTTTTTCCGGGCAATGGCAAGAAGTGATGGTATAAGTTATGGAGATGAGCTGAGCTTTGTTACAAAACCGGTACGAAATGGATGGAAGAATGCGTGGATAAACAGGTGGGCCAATTGGTGGGCTGCATTTTTCCATCGTGGGAAATGACGTTATAGAACTTTTAGTAGTATGGATTCATCGGCAATAAGATAAGAAATAGTAATTTGCCACAAGTATAAATCGTCTGAATAGATATTCTGTTATTGTAAGGCAATTGATATTGTGGCCCCTGTTTTTTCTTCTGAACTAATATTCAAAGTGCCGCCGAGAAATCTTATCCGTTCCTGCATACCAATTATTCCAAGTTTCTTGGATAGGGAAAGGGAGCGTATAGTCTCATCCACATTAAAACCCTGACCGTTATCCTCAATCGCGATAGTATGTCAGGAAGCAGTCTGGCGGGTTGCTCAGGACAGGGGTGCATGAATGATATCTTGTTATAGATAATCAAACACATAGACATACTCTTATACTTACAGTGCTACGTATTATCGGTGTACCTGAACGGCCTCGTATGTACGAGAACGTTCAGGCAAAACTATAAAAATTGCGGTATTCGCATCATGTTCCGGCAATCTGCCTCCGGACGGAGAGGAAATCCTAACACGCCCCTGCCAAAGCATTATTGATTTTATACTGAAAACAGCCAACGATACTGAAGTTAGTAATGGTGCCGCTATTATCCAAAGGCAAGGATATCTCTAATAATACCGAACATTGATATAGCCGCTAATAAACTCGCAAACAGCTTTATGGCAACTATCGTCGATATCGTGATTAAGTGAGTTTAATATTGCATTGTTTGGATGCGCTATTATTTCATTCCACAAAACGGGGCGAGATATATCGATACCCAGCCCCCATTTTGTGGATTATCCCCGATCTTTTAGGTCTTAATATTTCTTTGCGTAGATTATTATTGTTATTGTCTGGGAGCGCTTAATGAGCCCAGCCTTTTTGTCTCAAGTCCCTTTTTCCCTTTTAGCTTAAAAGTTCTATAGTCCCTGTAGGAAATTTTCTCGTTTGGACGCCCAAAATCAAGTTCTTTCAAGGCATCAACCACTTTCTGAAGCTTGGGAGCCATTTCTTGCATGCCCAGTCCTTGCAAGTGTGGTGGTATTTTCTTCCTGTCCTTAGGTTCCATGGCCAGTAGATCACAAATTGCTTCTACCGCGTACTGTGCTCCTCTCACTGGCGCAGTCTGGTCACGGCCGCCCTCAAAATCAGGCGCCGCCATACCGCATTTATCCTTCTCATATAGTGCAAACAGCATTTCAAGAATGCGTGCGTCAGGATCTGTAAAGTCTAAAGCTCGCTGTACCCGGTTGAAGCGTATCCTGAGACAATCTATGGCGCCGTAATCCTCCTCAAATCTGTCAATTACGTATTCCACAGCAGGGATGGATGCAGCATAATTAAGGTTGCTATCTTTCGAAAGCTCCTCAGTGGAGATGCCAACTACATAGCTTATGATAAATGTTGCAGCTGTAACCGCTCCGCAGGTACCAACTCCTGTCATGGCTACGCCTCCATGTAAACCTACCATTCCCTGAGTCAATAACTCCTGCATTTCCGGTGGGAACAGCTCAATGTCCTCAGACCTGAAAGCATCGCATATGGCAGCAAAAGTAGCCGGAGCACAAGCCATATATGCAGCTCCGATTTCGTCTGCGAGCTGACCTGCTTTATCTATAATCCTTTTTTTCTTTGCCTGGCTGATGTCAATTTTACCAATCATTTCTACCCCCTTATTATTTATTGAATTATTTAATTTTTGTATTATATCATTTAGCTTGGGCCAATATGTCAGGATTTTCCGATAGTAAAGCCTTATTTTGATGTTATCAGTTTATACCGATCGAACGAAGATTAAAACAAAGTATTTTAACATTAGCATACATACGATCTACTCATGACTCGATCAATGAATATTGGCGGTTGTGAATCGATGAAAGTATTGTCGCGTGCCCATGTTTAAGGGATGTTGTTTATTTTGAAAACAACTTTAGGACTGTATTCGGGGTTGACACCTGTAATCCTAAAGGGATAACATACCTTCAAATTTGATTATTAAACCTCACCATATCACAGACCAGGTAAAAGATGACAGAAAACAAAGCAAATAACGGGGCTCATTACATACTTAAGTGTCTTGAATGCGGCAAATATTACGATGATTCAGATAAAGGCTTTCTTTTAGATTGCGATCAATCTCATCGACCTTCCTTTTTAAGGGCCGAGTATGCAAGCAAAAAACTTCATATCAGAGATGAAGAGCCCGGTATTTTCCGCTATAGGGATTGGCTCCCTGTTCGCCGAATTCATGCTTCTCAGAGCCGCACGGTAGTATATCACAGCGATGCACTATCTGAGTGGTTAGGACTTGAAGAGCTTTACATCGCCTTTAACGGTTACTGGCCGGAGAGGGGTGCCTCTATGGAAACGTGTAGTTTCAAAGAACTCGAGGCGCTCTCCGTAACCGCTCGTATACCGCCTGATGAGAAACGTATTATGGTAGTTGCTTCAGCGGGCAATACGGGTATGGCTTTTCTGCAGGTATGTTCCGAAGCGGGTATACCGCTTCTGGTTGTGGTGCCGGCCGAAGTATTGCCCTCGCTGTGGATTACAAAAGAAAAGCATCCGGAAGTTATGATAGCCACTCTGGAAGGAGATGTCGATTATCTCGATGCTATTGAACTGGCTGATGCCATAACCAGGCACTCTGAGTTCTACGCGGAAGGAGGGGCAAAGAATGTTGCCAGGCGTGATGGGATGGGGACGGTCGTGTTATCTGCGGTAGAAGCTATCGGAAAAATCCCGGATCACTATTTTCAAGCGGTTGGCAGTGGTACGGGCGGGATTGCAGCATGGGAGATGGCAACACGTTTGAAAGCCAGCGGCGTATACGGAGATAAGGAAATGCGTCTTCATCTGGTGCAGAATAAACCGTTTACCGTCATGGCCAATGCATGGCAGGCCGCATCGCCGGCTCTTTTACCTCTGGATGAGAGAACGGCGAGAGAGCAGGTAAAGGAAGTATACGCCAAGGTGCTGAGTAATCGAAAGCCTCCGTATGCAATCAAGGGAGGGGTATACGATGCCCTCTGCAGCACTTGCGGCTTTACCTATACTGTCGATAATGCTGCAGCCATGGAAGCAGGAAGCTGTTTTGCAGAGATGGAAGGGTGTGACCTGCATTCGGCTGCTGCCGTAGCGCTTGCGGGATTACGTCAGGCAGTGGGTGAGAAAAGGATAGGCAAAGGCGAGACCGTATTACTTAACATAACCGGCGGCGGACTGAAAAAGATAGAGGATGACGGTAAAAAAATCCCGCTGGAGGCGGATTTTATATTCAATAAAAATGACCTTTGCGCTACAACGATAATGGACAAACTGGATGACCTGCTTAAGGTCAGGAGTAAGTAGGAGACTAATATGACCGACCTGTTTGATAAATGTTACTCCGATGGAGGTTATTTCGGCTATTACAGGGCCAGGAAGGATAATTATTTTTCACAGCCCATACTGGGCGGTATACCCGGGCCGCGCATGCGTTTTGGCGGTAAAGAGGTTATTATGTGGGCTGTCAACAACTACCTCGGGTTAGCTAATAACAGAGAGGTAAAAGATGCTGCACGCAGTGCACTGGAACAATGGGGTACGTTTTCTCCGATGGGCTCAAGGATGCTTACGGGTAATACGGAAAAACATATTGCTCTTGAACGTAAATTAGCGGGATTTCTGCAGAAACCCGCTGCGGTCCTTTTTAACTACGGGTATCTGGGAGTGATGGGAACTATCTCAGCTTTGGTAGGGCCTACCGACCAGATTATTATGGATAAACTTTCCCACGCTTCCATGGTGGATGCGACGATGCTTGCCTCATACGGCAGGAGGTTCCGTGTTTTTCAGCATAACGATATGAATGACCTGGAACAGCAGCTAAAATCGATGCACGAGAAGAGCGGCAGCGGCATTCTTGTTGTAACCG
>CAZFIM010000086.1:0-9796 GCA_964519615.1 uncultured Dehalococcoidales bacterium | reverse complement strand
GGAACCCCACCAGCCCATCCTAACCCTTTCTGTCCAGTCATAAGGGTGCACTCCACGTTGTTCTTGTTCAATATCCCCAAAGTTTGTTTTATATTACTCAATAAGTCATGTCGCTGAGTAGAATTAGTAGATATAAGATTTGGGAGATTATGAAATTGATTTGGAGAAGTAATAGGAAAAGACAAGATCAATTCGCCAACTTCCGTCAGAACAAATAAGCAACAATCTCCAACAGCTATAGCATGCCAAGTAAACGAATCGTCAATTCTCTTAATATTGAGACCTAGAAATGCAGCATAAGCACCTTTTTTTACTTTCTCTTCGGCATACCAAGGGAGAGATTTCTGAATCCAATATTCGTTCCATTGCGTAGCTAAAGACTGTATTTTCTCATAAAATTGAAGCTCATCAAACAAATATCCATTTTCACTTAGTTTCCATCTTTTCAATGTCCAGTTACGGGCTAACATTTTTGCCCAGCCTCGTGAATCAAATGAATCAGAGGCACCATCTACAATACAAAATCTAAGATTTTGATGACTAATACTAATGGAATCTTCACACTCTGAATACTTGATTCCTGCTTTAGCTATAAGGAAATGCCTTATTTTAATTAACACTTTATTACCGTAAGTTTGCTGGTCTGGTACCTATATCGAAGAATTGTACAAGAGAAGCCGCATCTGCATTAAATACAAAGCCTCTTGAATTATTCTGAACTTTTAACTCTAATTGCTTAGCTGTTTCAATAAAATTATTGGGCAAAATACTAGAAATGTTAAATAATGTCGCAGCATACTCATTTGGTAATCCTTCTGAATTTATCGGATATGCAATTTCGGTTGCATTTCCTGACGATAGATGACAATTGAAAAATAAAACCGAACCATCATTTACACTTTTTGATTGAATTCTTCTTGCTATTTCTGAAGGGTCGCCATCCGTTGATTCTCCATCAGTAATATGAAGCACTATAGGCGGAAAACTGTTTATATATTGCCTGTTCGATATCCATTGATCAATGATTTCATCGACTTTTGTTAAAGCTTCACACATAGGAGTACCATTTTCGGCACGCGCGTCTATCCATACAGGAAATTTAACTTCTTGTTCAACAATACCACCAGCTCCATCAGGAACTTTCTTTGTCCGTGTTTCAACTCGCACTGGATTATCAGCTACTTCAGAAATAGGCACCAAATCACGACCAGCCAATGTACCGCCGAATGCTGAATCTACACCATTACCATATCCTATAATTGAAATGTAATAGTAATTTCGGACTTCTTCTGGTTTTGTACATCGCACAATTAATTCATAAAGCGTACGGTTAACCACGTCGGCAAGAAAATCAGCTTTTTGAATACCGCTTGCCATTGTATCCACCATTGAACCCGACTGATCTAATACGAGAATGAAACATGTAGGATTTGACCTACTAATCTCAGCATTATATGACATACTTTCTCCCCCTGATTTTAATACCAATTGGACACTAATCGAACCCATTCCATCGCAAACGATTGATAATGTATAAATATTATATACCTGTCATTGTAAGTTTCAATACCCATTTTTTAAAAACTGGAGTTATTTATTATTTCTTTTCTCCAACCCTCCCTCTCCCCTTACGGTCACCCGCGTACAAGCTGACACGTATTTTAATGCTCAGTCTATGAATGCCCTTATACAGCCGTTCCTTCTACTCTCATGCAGACCGCCTGTGCATCCGCCTGAGGCGGATCTCCGAGATCGCCATGTCCCGACTTATCTGTACCCTCGATGACACTTAAGCTACTACCCCACAGACCTATTGATTATCCTGCCGTGCTATAGTATATTAGTTTATTAGCGGATACTAATATATTATGACTGGAAAAACAGAGCTCACGTCTGAGGAGCAGGCAGTTCTATTCAAGGTGCTGGCTGACCCTACCCGGCTAAAGCTGCTTAAGCTGCTGGCGCAGCAGAAGGAGACTCACACTCTCTGCGTCAACGAACTTGCATACCTGCTGGGGATAACGCAGTCAGCGGTCTCACAGCACCTGAGGGTGCTTAGAGCTGCCGGTCTGGTGAAAGGCAAGCGGCGCGGCTACCGCATTCACTATTTCACCAACGAATTCGCCCTCATGGGGGCACGGGCGCAGCTTTTGTCTGCGTTGACTTTCCGCAAATAGGGGAGTGAGGAACGGGTATATCCTCCACGTATTTTTCTTGTCTTTGCAGCAGCGGTGCCGCCGGCAGCCGCGGGCACCTGCTCGCCTGCTCCGGCTATTTTTACCTTCAGCATTTTGATACCCGGCCGGTATGTGTTAGTATAGGGGCAACGACAAACCCGGAGTAGAACATTGACTGCAACACTTACATTCGCCGGCGCTGCCGGAAACGTGACCGGTTCGCGCTACCTGCTGCAAACTGAGCACATGAATATACTGGTAGACTGCGGACTCTATCAGGAAAGGAAATTCCAGCACCGCAACTGGGACCCCTTTATCGTCCCCCCACGCTCCCTTGACGCAGTGCTGCTCACACACGCCCATCTGGACCACTGCGGGCTTCTGCCCAAGCTGGTGAAGGAGGGCTTCAAAGGCAAGATCTACTGTACCAGCGCCACCGCCGATATCGCAAAAATCATACTTAAAGATTCCGCGCATTTGCAGGAAGAGGACGCCGCCCGTAAAAAGCGCAGACATGAGCGCGAGGGCAGAAAGGGCCCCTATCCGGAGATACCCCTCTATACAGAAGAGGATGCGGAGGCCACCACTCCTTTTTTCACCCCCGTTGATTACATGCAGCCCGTCCGCCTCGGCCGGGGCGTAAGCGCAACCTTCCGTGACGCCGGCCACGTGCTGGGCTCGGCCATCATCAAGGTAACGCTGGATGACAACGGCAGCCAGCGCTCAATCGTCTTCTCCGGCGATATAGGAAGAAACGACCGCCCCATCGTGGAGGACCCTGAGATAGTCAATCACACCGACTATGTGGTGATAGAGTCCACCTACGGCGACAGGGTGCATGAAGAGACCGCCGCCATCGGCGGCGAACTAGAAGAAGTGATCGAGTCCACCTATCGGGCGGGGGGAAAAATTGTGGTGCCCAGCTTTGCGCTGGAGCGCGCTCAGGAGATACTCTACTATATGAACGAGCTGCTGCGTAAAGACAAGATACCGGATATCAAAGTCTATCTGGACAGCCCTATGGCAATCGCCATCACCGAGGTCTTCAAGCGCTATGAAGAGTTTTACGATGAAGATATGCTAAAGCTGGTGAACGGTAGAAAATCGCCCTTCGACTTCCCCGGCTTGAATATGGTCCAGACCGCCGATGAGTCCAAAACGCTCAATTTCATGACTGGTACTATCATGATCATCGCCGGTTCCGGCATGTGTACGGGCGGCAGGATCAAGCACCATCTGGTCAATAATATTACCCGTCCTGAGAACACCATTCTTTTCGTGGGTTATCAGGCGGTGGGCACATTGGGAAGGCAGATCGTTGACGGCGCCGAGGAGGTGCGCATCTTCGGGGAGCAGTATCCCGTGCGTGCGCGCATCGCGCAGATTCACGGTTTCTCCGCCCACGCGGACAGGAACGAGCTGTGCACCTGGCTTTCAGGGCTCAAGACTCCTCCTAAGAAGGTCTTTGTCACACACGGAGAAGCGGAGGCTTCCGCCAGCTTTGCCAAATGTCTGGAGGAGCGCACCGGCTGGAAGACGCTTGTGCCTGAGTACGGCCAGAAGGTAGTGCTCAGCTAGCACAAATGTATCTAAAAAGCCCTCTTAGCAGCGGATTTTTTATATCTGACCGTCTGCTGCGCATGATCAAATAAAACGCTGTGCCCCAAATGCGGCATCGCTACGCCGCAGGTGACAGCGCCCTTTCCCCGGTATTTTCCCGCCGTTTCACTATTGCTCTTAAAGAGCGTATATGCTGCCCATACCCTGCAAATCACCGCGGGGTATTGCAATTACATTTCACCTGTGATATTGTGAAGCTATACAACAACATTGTTGTGGGGGGTTATGAAGATGGAAGGCTTTCATACCGGTCTGGTAATGCGTATAACAGGGGCATCCGCCCGCCAGCTTGACTACTGGAACTGGACGGGGTTCCTGCAGCCGGGAGGAGCGGAAGGAAGGAACCGCATCTATTACTTCGATGATGTGGTACGCATTGTCGCAGTCATGCGCCTGAAGGAGGCGGGCCTCTCGCTGCAGGGCATACGCAAAGCAATTCAAAAGCTCAAGCAGCACCACAAGGACCCGCTCAGCGGCCTCAAGCTGGTTGCCTACCGGGGGGAAGTGTATGTCTACCACAGTTCGGAAGAGGCATTCCGTGCCGTAGACGGGCAGTCTACCTATCTGTTCATGGATATGGGCAAGGTGGCCGAACAAACCAGGGACCTGTTGAAAGCAGTGAGTTAAGCGGAGAAAGAAAGCAACAAATAAAAGCGAAGTGAAGATCACACCGTAAAGATGCTCAATGTACAAGCACCTTCAAAGGGGGTAAAAATGACAAGATGTCCTGAATGTCAGATCGATAATCTCGATATCTTCAAATTTTGCTGTCAATGCGGAGTCAAACTGGAGACTGCCTGTCCTCACTGCGGTTTTAGCAATCCGGTCACTTTTATTTACTGCAAGAACTGCGGAAAATCCCTGTCTGAACCACCTGAGCTGCAAGCTGAGGATTTGACCTTCGAACAGAAGCTGGAGCAGACTCAAAGCCGTCTCCCGGACGGGCTGACGGAGAAGGTCCTTGCGCACAAGGAGAATATCGAAGGCCAGCGCAAACACATAGCGGTTATGTTTTGTGAAATGGAGGGGTTCGCCCCTATTTACCGCAGGCTGGGACGGGACCAGATCTATCCTATTATGGACAGCGTCTTCGATACCCTTATTAAAACCGTACATGATTACAGCGGCACTATCAATAGAATAACCTCCAGCGGTATTATGGCGCTTTTCGGCACCCCGATAGAGCTGGAGGACGGCCCGCAGAGAGCGGTGCGTTGTGCACTGTCCATTCACAGGGATATCGCCAGGCTCAGTTCACAGATAAAAAGCCAGTACCCTATCCGCCCGCTCAGGGTATGCACGGGCATCAACACCGGCCCGGTGGTTGTGCGTAATCTACATGATGACCTCAGAGTGGACCTAATACCGGTGGGCGATACCATCAACATCGCCAGCGGAATAGAAAAGATTGCCGAACCGGGCGCAATATACGTTACAGAGGAGATTTTTAAGCTCACCGAACGACTGTTTGAGTATGATGCCCTGGGTGAACTTTCAGCCAACGGTACTGGAGCGACAGTGAAAGTCTTCAAGTTGATCGCTCCCGGAACGAGAAAAAGGCATCCGGACATGAACGGCTCGCACGGTCTTAAGCCCTTTATCGGCCGTGAAAAAGAGCTCGAAATATCGATGGATATCAAGGACTATAAGGAAGCTTGCAAGACAGAACAGCCGTTGAAGGATATAGATAGATACCCAAAGCGTTATCGCGGCGTTAAGGTCAGGTATCAGGGACAGATAATGCGTCTCACCGAGCATGCGGGAGAAACGGAGATCGTACTTGATGTCTCTGCAGATTCTACATGTGCTGAAGACAGCGTCTTCATCTGGTATTCAGGGGATACGGGAGCGCTTGAAGACGATATGATAGAAGTGTGGGGGGAGGTGCGGGGCAGCTATGCCTACACCTCTGTGGGAGGATGGAAAATCACTCTTCCTCTTATCAAGGCTGCCTATATTGAGATAGTCCAGCCGGTGAAACCGGAGGCTGCCCTTACTTGAAAAAGCTCTTCCCTCCCTGAACCACATACGCCGGGCACATTGTGCCGTACGTGTGATACAATTATTCCCCATACAGCGGTGGTGAAATAGTAACCCCGGATTAAACAATGCATAGCAATTTATTATGGCTTCAAAACTACTAACCAAATCACGCTATCTGGCCGGACTGCAGTGCTTTAAATATCTATGGATATCCGTGCACGATGCTGCACGCCTGCCCGAATATGACACCGCCACCCTCTACCGCTTCGACCAGGGAAAACAGGTGGGCGAGCTGGCCAAGGAACTGTATGCGGACGGGGTTGATATAGCGGCGGATGACTTTTTCGGCAATATCAGGCAGACCGCGGAGCTGCTCAGGCAGCGCAGGCCTCTTTTTGAAGGATCGGTCAAAAACGGCAGGCTCTATTCGCGGGCGGATATTCTCAATCCGGTTGAAGACAACCTGTGGGATATCATCGAGGTCAAAAGCGGCACTACCGTCAAGGATATCGATATTCATGATGTTTCCTTTCAGAAGTATTGTTTTGAGCAGGCAGGGCTGAAAATAAGGAAAACCTGGCTAATGCACATCGATAATACCTATGTTAGAAACGGACGGATAGACCCCGCCGGGCTTTTAAAAGCGGAGGATATTACGCAGGCAGCCGAAGAGGCAAGCGAGGGCATGCAGGACCGGATAAGCCGCATGCTCGATATTCTCGATGCGGGGACCTGCCCGGAGGTCGAGATAGGCAGCTACTGCTCCAGCCCTTACGACTGCCAGATGCGCCCGGAATGCTGGGGCTTCCTGCCCGATAACTGCATATTTGATCTGGCTTCAGGCGGCAGAAAGTGCTTTGAGCTTTTCAACAAGGGCATACTCACCATAAAAGACATCCCCTATGATTTCACACTGACGGAAAAACAGCAGATACAGCGGCAGTCCGTCACGGACGGCGGATATTTTATCGATAATAAAGAAATAAAGGAATTTTTAAATACACTCCAATACCCCGTCCACTACCTTGATTTTGAGACCTTCGGCCCGGCCATACCCGTGTATGACGGGACCCGCCCTTACCAGAAAATTCCCTTCCAGTTCTCCCTGCATGTGGTAAAAAAGGAGCGTGCCAGGCCTGTGCACCGTTCCTTTCTGGCTCAGGGGACGGAGGACCCAAGACCGGACTTTCTGGCTGCGCTGCGGCGCTGGCTGAACCCCTCAGGCAGTATCGTTGTCTACAACAAATGGTTTGAAAAAGGCATCCTTGAGGATCTGAGCCAAAGCTTCTCTGATCATCGGGAATGGGCGGAACAGGTAATAGAAAGAATGGTGGACCTGCATATCCCCTTCAAGAACTTCCACTTTTACCATCCATCGCAAAAAGGCAGCACGTCGCTCAAAAAAGTGCTCCCCGCCGTCACAGGCAAGGGGTATGAAAACATGGTAATCGCCAATGGAGAAGACGCCAGTATAGATTACATGGGAATAACCTTTGGCGAGGCTGATGATGAGGAAAAACAGCAGGTGAGAGACGCGCTGGAAAGGTACTGCAAGCTCGATACGGAAGGGATGGTATGGATCGTGGATAAATTAAAAGAAGGCCCAGCCGGCGCATGTCAGGGCAGGCTGGACCTTTAAATTATAGCGTAACTATTCGATAAACCCGCAGGTCTATTCTTCACTCTGAATTTTAGCTGCTTTGGATTTAGCCGTGCTTTTCTTCTTCGTAGCCGGCGCAGCTGCCATCTGATTAAGCCGTTTGGTCAAACGCGATTTGCGTCTGTCGGCCGTGTTGCGGTGCATAACACCCTTCTTGGCTGCTCTATCCAGGCTTTTTATGCCGAGAGCAACAGCGCCCTGAGCTGCCCCGCTGTCAGCGCCGGACAGCGCCTTTTCAGCCTTGGTAAGCGTTGTCTTGGTCATGCTCTTTACCGCGCGGTTGCGCAACCGTCTCCGCTCGCTTGAGCGTACTGCTTTCTCCGCTGCTTTACTTCTAGGCAATCCTATCTCCTTTCTAAGAACTAACACCAGCCCTGATGGGGCTGCTTCTTACCGCACTTATCACACCGCTCACTCCGCGTATCTTGGAGAGCAGCTGTGTCAGCTGCGGAATATTCTTTATCTCCAGCGTCGCATAAATTGTGCTCTCTTCTCCCTCAACCTCGGTGGTAATCTTGGAGATATTCACCTTATTATCAGCAATCACCATAGTGATATCCCTCAACACCCCCAACTTGTTCCACACCCTGATCAGCACATCTATAGCATATACTTCCTGGGCTTTCCCCCAGCTCACCTCTATCAACCTCTCGCGCTCTTTCAGGTTTACTATATTGGGACAGTTCTTACGGTGGATGGTAATCCCCTGACTGCGCGTAATATAGCCGATGATATCATCACCGGGCAGCGGATGGCAACATTGCGCCAGATGGGTGAGCAGGTCTCCTACCCCCATCACCTGCACATCAGATGTGGCCACCTTCGTCGCCGGGCCCGTTCTGGCGGGAGATGGCGGCAGCTCCTCCGGCTCCTCCGTTAACACCATACCGAGCTGATGCGATGTGATATTACCACAGCCGATGGAAGCGAGCAAATCGTCATAGGAATCTGCATGAAACATCCTGGTCAGCTCATCCGTGTTGGGCAGCGTGATGCCCAGACGTTTGCCCTCACGTTCCAGAAGCTGGCGGCCGCGGTCGATATTCTGTACACGCTCCTGCTTCTTGAACCACTGCCGTATCTTTTCCTTGGCATGTGAGGTCTTGACAAATCCCAGGTCCGAATTAAGCCAGTCAAGGCTGGGGGCCCTATCCACCTTGGTGGTCATTATCTCCACCACCTCTCCATTCTTGAGAGGCCTGTTCAGCGGAACAAGCTTGCCGTTGACCTTGGCGCCTATACAGCGGTGTCCCAGCTCGGTATGAATCAAATAGGCAAAGTCCAGAGGGGTAGCCCCCTTCGGCAGCGCTTTTATCTCGCCGTTGGGGGTAAAGACGAATACCTGATCTATAAAAATATCCGTTTTGAGCGATTCCAGAAACTCCTCGCTGTCGAGATCGCTCTGCCACTCGCTCAACTGGCGCAGCCAGGCAAGTTTTTCCTCGAATCGAACATCAGGAGAAGCATCTTCCTTATAGCGCCAGTGTGCCGCTACGCCGTAATCGGCCATACTGTGCATCTCATAGGTACGGATCTGTATCTCCACCGGCGTGGTGCCGTGATAGATGACTGTGGTATGCAGTGATTGATAGCCGTTTGCTTTGGGATTGGCGATATAATCGTTGAACTCCTCCGGCAGCGGGTGCCAGAGAGAGTGGATTATACCCAGCGCTTTATAGCAGTCAGAGATGGTCTCCACCAGCACTCTTTCCGCAAAAAGATCGTGAATATCGCCGAAATCTTTGTCTATCTCGGCGTACTTTTTTATTTTATTGTAGATGCTGTAGATATGCTTGGGACGCCCGAATACATTTGCTTTGATCCCCGCTTTTTCCAGCTCCTCCTGCAGCACAGCGGTAACATCCGCAATAAACTTCTCCCGCTGTTCACGCCGCGTTTGCACCAGCTTGGCGATATTATGGTAACTTTGTGGTTCGAGATAGCGGAAAGAGAGGTCTTCAAGCTGCCACTTGACCTGCCACATTCCCAGGCGGTGCGCAAGCGGGGCATAGATCTCCAGCGTTTCCCGGGCAATGCTGCGCCGCTTCTCAGGCGGCAGCGGCGCCAGCGTGCGCATGTTGTGCAGCCTGTCTGCAAGCTTGATGAATACCACCCGCAGGTCCTCCGCCATAGCAACCAGCATCTTGCGCAGGTTCTCCGCCTGCGATTTATGGATGGTCTCTATATCTCTTTTTAAGGAGAGCTTGCTCAGCTTCGTGACGCCGGCAACGAGTTTGCTTACCTCCGGTCCGAACTTTTTCTCGATCTCTGCAGCAGGAATATTGCAGTCTTCCGTCACATCATGGAGCAGAGCGGCGGCAATAGCGGAGGCATCGAGCTGAAGGTCAGCAACCGT
>CAZFIM010000085.1:0-9890 GCA_964519615.1 uncultured Dehalococcoidales bacterium | reverse complement strand
TTCCCATCCGGGAGGAGTTCCCCGAATACTTGATTTAAATTCAATTCCCTCCAGAGGCGTCGAGCCCGTATTTTTGACAGTCATTGTAAAATTATTGTCTTTGTTTACCTGAGCTTCTGTATTCAACCTGCCTGAAGGTGTTGAAAGTGACACTTCGAATTTATCCGTGATAATTGCAGTAAGGTTAATACTACCTTTTATATTACCGGAGATGGCTTCTACAACTATGGAATAGTCGCCTGGATCAGGTGGCAACCATGGGTAAGAACCTACCACCACTTTAATTTTATTTTCAGGATATGATTTTGTAGGGTCGATACTTATTCCCGGTATTTCTTCACTACCAGCTGTTTTTTGTACCTGGTAATAGAATCCTTCCGGTACCGTAACATTGAATTCAAAGTATTTTGTTTCTGTGCTCCCTGAGTAAGTTAATGTAAGCTCATAGGAAAATGTTTGTCCCGAACTACCCTGCAATGCTGGGTACTGACTTGTAATTTTAATTGTCTCTTCATCTTCTGCCTGCGGATTCTGGTAAAGGTATGCATGGTCAGTAGCTGTCGTTGATGCCAACACAATGGAACCTACCGACATAAAAATTGCTATAACCATAATAACGATACCTAAGGCATACCCGAACGTCTTAAACCTTCTCATTGATAAAGAACCTCCATTGGCGCAGATTCGCGATAACTAAGCTATAACCATACATATTAGTATATGTTTATTACAGATTTCAAATTATAAATCAATTAGATAAGATGCATCAAGTTAAGAACACATACGTGCTTTATTAAAATAATTGTTGGCCTATATTAACGATGTTATACTTTAATAAAATCGACATAGAGAAAGTGTATATTATTTATGAAGAGAATCGACGGTAGAGCTAATGATGATTTACGCCCGGTTTCAATACAGACTAATTATCAGGTTTATGCTGAAGGGTCAGCTTTAATTGAAGCCGGAAATACCAGAGTGCTTTGTGCGGTAACCATGGAAGACAGGGTGCCTGCATTTTTAAAGGGACAGGGAACAGGATGGATTACAGCTGAGTATTCCATGCTACCCCGTGCAACACAGACGCGTACACCCCGAAGAGCTGCTCCGGAAGGAGCATCTGGAAGAAGCCTGGAAATCCAGCGGCTTATAGGACGCAGCCTGCGCGCAGTAACGGATTTAACCGCTATCGGAGAAAAGACATTTACAATTGATTGCGACGTTTTACAAGCCGATGGCGGAACGAGGACAGCGGCAATTACAGGGGCATATGTAGCGCTCTATCACGCTTTTTTCAGATTGAAAGAACTCGGCATTCTAGCGCAAATTCCTTTTATAAGTATGGTAGGGGCAATAAGCGTTGGTATTGTTGATCGTGAGCAACTTCTTGACCTATGTTATCAGGAAGATTTTGCCGCCTCTGTGGATTTCAATGTGGTTATGACGGATAAAGGCAATTTTGTAGAACTCCAGGGCACAGCAGAAGGTAAACCGTTCTCACGCCGGACAGTAGATTCTCTAATTTCTTTGGCTGAAAACGGTATTAAACAGCTTTTTACTATTCAAAAAGCAGCAATAAATCAGTTTAGCTAGGGCCGTACCTGTCCGGTCCCATGTATTACCCATTTATAACTGGTGATTTCCCTGAGAGCCATTGGGCCGCGAGCGTGGAATTTCTGTGTGCTGATACCTATTTCCGCGCCCAGACCAAATTGGCTGCCGTCAGTAAAACGGGTGCTGGCATTAGCATATACGCAGGCAGCATCAACTTCATTTAGAAAACGCTCCACGGCGTCTTTTGCTTCTGCAACAATGGCCTCTGAATGACCCGAGCCATAGAATGCTATATGATCGATCGCCTCATCAATAGAATGCACAATTTTTAAGGCTGCCGTCAGCGCTAAAAATTCCTTACCCCAATCATCCGCTGTGGCCAGTTTAGCCTTGATGCAAGGGATAATTTGCAGAATTTTTAGTGCTTGTTCATCACAGTGCATTTCTACGCCTGCTTCTCCCCATTTACGTGCAATCATCGGTAGATACTTTGCTGCTACATCGCTATGGACAAGTAGTGTATCAAGTGCATTGCACACGGTAGGACGTTGAACCTTAGCGTTGTATGCGATTGAGACGGCATTATCCATATTCGCACTTTTATCAATATATGTATGACAGACACCTATACCGCCCGTAACAACAGCCATGGACGCATTTTCAGATACGGTCTTGATAAGCCCTGCTCCTCCGCGGGGAATAATCAAATCAATCACGTCTTTCATTTTTAAAAGACGATCGACTAAGACCCTATCCGTTGATTCAATAAGCTGTATTGAACCTTCCGGAACACCCGCATTGCAGGCAGTTTCCTGAACTATTTTAGCCAGCGCAAGATTTGAATGAAGGGACTCTTTGCCTCCTCGTAATAAAGTGGCATTGCCGGATTTCAAGCACAGGGCTGATATATCTATGGTGACATTGGGCCTGCTTTCATATATTGCGCCGATAACTCCGAGAGGGACTCTTTTCTTGGTTAGTCTCAATCCGTTAGCCAAAGTCCTTTCCTCTATTGTTTCACCTATAGGATCGGGTAATGATGCAATCGTTTTAACATCTTCTGAAATGGAAGATATACGGTCAGGGGTGAGTAGAAGCCTGTCAAGCATAGCGGGTGAGAGCCCCGCTGTTTCTGCCTCTTTATAGTCATGGTCATTAGCATTGAGTATCTCGCCCTGTCTGTTAATTAAGGCATCGGCAATAGCTAAAAGTGCTTTATTCTTGATTGCAGTCGGAAGGAAAGCAAGTTTTCTGGAGGCAGCTTTAGCCATTTTACCTTTCGTTTCAAGCTCATCCTGCATTACATAATTCCTCCTGACATTTGTTTTATAGTAAGACCATATTGTTGCGGTGAATAACTTCTGTACCATATTCATAGCCCAAAATATGCGAAACCTCATCTGAATGCATACCTTTAATAGCGCTCAAGGCGCTTGAACTATAATTGGTAATACCTGACCCTACAGGAATTCCGTCTGATTGAGCTATATCAATAACATCACCACGCAGGAATTTTCCTTCAATCCCTGTAATACCCGCCGGCAGCAGGCTTCCATGATTTTTCTTTAAAGCCTGAACAGCTCCATCGTCTACAGTTACCTTTCCTTTTGATGCCAACCCGCTGAGCATCCAGCGTTTTTTGCTTTCCACTCTATTCGATTTGCTTAAAAACAATGTGCCAATGTTTTCACCGGACAAGATTCTTTTTAGACAATCGGGGATAAATCCACTGGCTATAACAACAGGTATTCCGCAGGCTGTAGCAACTTTTGCTGCCTGGACCTTAGTCACCATACCCCCCACGCCCCTGGAACCAGGCGCTCCTTTGCTGGCAAGCCGGATAATCTTAGTATCGATATTCTCTATTACAGGAAGAAGTTGAGCGTCACTGTGCAAGCGGGGATTAGCGGTATACAAACCTTCGATATCGGTTAGTAATATAAGTAAATCGGCGTCAACGAGGTTAGCGACCATGGCTGAAAGATTATCGTTATCACCGAATCTTACACCTCCGATCTCCTCTGTTGCCACTACATCGTTTTCGTTTACGATACTGATTACGCCGATTTCAATAAGAGCAAGCAGAGTATTGCGGGCATTAAGGTAACCGGAACGATTGCAGAGGTCAGTCTTAGTCAATAATGCTTGAGCAATGATAATATCAAATTTGCTGAACAACGTGTCATATGTGTGGATGAGTATATTCTGTCCTACCGCAGCAAGAACTTGTTTGAAAGGTATATCCTTCCTTTTCTTGCGAGGTTTCAATTTTTGTCTTCCCATCCCAACTGCACCTGATGTTACGATAACTATTTCATGATGCTTATTATGAAGGTAAGCGATTTGATCAACCAGATTGCTGATTACCCCAAGGTCAATACTTTCGCTGCCTCCTGTGAGTAAATTGGTCCCCAGTTTAATGACTACTCGTTTGTATACCATTTGGTGATTATTATAGCGATATGAGATATGTATCAACAAGTAAGAGCCAAAATCAATGCAAATGAAAAGAAAGCAATTATACCGTTTGTATACCTTCCTTCCTTCATACCTTTTATATTTACTTGTGCACGTTCAGATGCTGGTGTATAGTAGCGTAAAGGAGTTGGTGTTTGTAGGAAATGCGCAATCCAGATATAACCTTCATGAAACCGCTACCCATAAGAATACTGAACGCAATTAACGAATTATCAATCTCAGAAGGCATTGATTGCTATATTGTCGGTGGCTATATACGTGATTATTTGCTTAAACGAAAGACAGTGGACATTGATTTTGCCGTAAGCGGAGATGTTTTTGCGATTGCTCGCAAAATGGCCGATAGAATGAACGGTAAATACATAACTCTGGACGAGATAAATGCAATTGCCAGGGTAATTCTCCAGATTGGAAAAGACCAATGGCAGCTTGATTTTTCTTCTTTACGCGGAAATATAGAAAACGATCTTAAAAAAAGAGATCTTACCGTTAATGCAATGGCTGTTGCTATAAATTCTTTCAATCAATCTTCAATCTCGATTATTGATCCCTGTGGTGGATATGATGATTTAAGGCGTGGTGTTCTCAGGGCAGTGACGGACACGGTATTTGCAGATGATCCTGCACGTTTGCTCCGGACCGTGCGTTTGTCGGTCGAATTGGCTTTTGCGGTAGAGAAGGACACGGAAGATATGATTTCCCGTTCTGCGATTCTGGTAAAAAAAGTTGCGGGGGAGAGAGTACGTGAAGATTTTTTAAGAATAGCAAATCATAAGAATTTACATAATAGCCTTCGTTATTTAAACAGGCTAAATATTCTTTCTCACTTGATGCCTGAGCTTGACGATATGAAACAGGTTGAACAGCCGTATGAGCATTGTTGGGACGTGTTCGAGCATTCCATTGAGACAGTAGCTGCGGTAGAGTTTATACTTCGTGAGAATGAATGGACGCATGTTGGTGATGAGTTATTAAAAACAGCGCCATGGACTGAAGAAATTGAGAGGCATATGGATGAAGCGATATCATTCGGTTGTACCAGACGGCAATTACTAAAACTGGCTGCTTTACTGCATGATGTCGGTAAACCTTACACAAAAACCGTTGACCAAATTGGAAAGACCAGGTTTATTGGACACAGTAAACTGGGAGCGGATATTGCCAATGGTATATTGCAAAGACTGCGCTTCTCAAATAAAGAGATAAAGCTGGTGGAAAAACTGATTTACTATCATTTGCGTCCGGTTCAGATGGCCAATACCGGTATGCCAAGTGCCAGAGCTATTTATCGCTTTTCAAAGTCAGCGGAGGACGCTGTAATTGACATTCTATTGATTGCTCTTGCAGATTACCTGGCTACGTATGGCCCTCGATTGCAGTATCAGCTTTGGAAGCAACATACCGATTTGATCAACTATATACTTTTAGAGCAACAAACACAAAAGACAAAAGTGTTACCTAAAAAGCTTATAACCGGACATGATGTTATGAGTAACTTTGGCTTGACTCCGGGACCTTTCGTTGGTAAACTACTGAATTTAGTGCATGAAGCACAAGCCACCGGAAAAGTTGCTACGCGCAAACAGGCATTAAGCTTGATGGAGAAGGAAATCCTGAAAAGGGAGAAATAGATTAAAAGGGATTACCTTTCGGAGACATGAAATAAACGCTATTAATATATATCGACGACAGGATCGGTAAAGCAGTTGAAAAAAGGAAATATATATGTTTTAGTGCTGATAGCGCTAATTTTTGCCTTTGCATTATGGGCAGTAATTCCTCTCGATAGTTACAGGCTTGGAAGAGAAGGTCTGAGTCTTGGACTTGACCTTAAAGGTGGAAGTCACCTTGTGTATAAAGCTGACCTTACCCAAAAAGATCCTTCGCAAACGGATGATGATGCTATGGAAGGCGTTATAAAGAAAATTGAACGCCGTGTTAATGCATATGGGGTATCAGAACCTGTTATCCAGAGATTGGGTAATGATCAGGTCCTTGTTCAGTTGCCGGGTGTCACGGATATTGAAGAGGCAATTAATCTTATAGGGAAAACTGCGGAACTTGACTTCCGCGAAATCACGTATGAAAACGGGGAGATGGTGCTTGATGAAGATGGTAATCCGGTCTGGGAGCCGGCTATGGCTGAGGGTAGTGATGGTGTCGAGAAGGTGTTAACTGGAAAATACCTTTTACCCAATTCTCAGGTTGTATTAACTCAGCAAACCAATGAGCCGGAAGTAGCTTTTGAATGGGATGATGAGGGGGCGGTCCTTTTTGAACAGATTACAAAACGAAATTATCAGAAACCCCTTGGCATTTTTCTTGATGACACACTAATATCTTATCCAACTGTCAGTGCTGTGATCGAAAAGAACGGTGTAATTACCGGTCTTACATTGGAGGAAGCTCGCTTACTTGCAATACAGCTTAACTCCGGCTCACTGGATGTACCGCTGGAGATCATTCAAGAACAGGATGTAGATGCAACTTTGGGATCTGATTCGATACGCAGGAGCCTTATCGCCGGGGTAATTGGGTTATTGATGGTAATATTATTCATGATACTTTATTACCGCATTTCTGGTTTTGTGGCAGTTCTGGCCCTTATTATCTACGGTGTTGTCTTGCTGATGATATTTAAGCTCGTTCCAGTTACATTGACACTTCCCGGTGTGGCGGCATTGATATTGTCCATAGGTATGGCTGTTGATGCGAATGTGCTCATATTCGAGCGTATGAAAGAAGAATTGAGGGCAGGTCGCACTCTTGGCGCTGCCGTAGAAGCGGGTTTTAATCGTGCATGGCCTGCTATTCGCGACAGCAATATTACCACATTTATCGCATGTATAGTGCTCTATTGGTTCGGCGGGACTTTGGGTGCCTTTATGGTAAGGGGATTTGCTCTTACACTATTTATAGGCGTGGCATTGAGCATGTTTTCTGCGATTATAATCACACGTAATTTCTTGCGTTTTACTATACGTGCGGTCAGTAATCCAAAATCATATGGTGTTTGGAAATAATGGATATTGTAGGGAAAAAACACTGGTTTTTTTTGGTATCGGCAATAATAATTGTTGTCGGTATGATTTCACTGTCTGTTTTTTGTCTCAAACCCGGGATTGATTTCAGCAGAGGCACTACCATGACCCTGCGCTTCGATAAAGAGGTTGACCAGGGACAACTACGTCAGGTATTCGTTGATATTGGACAAAGTAATGCGACTATTCAACAAACCAATGAAGGCGATTATTTTATCAGGGTAGGCGAATTGTCTACTGAGCAAAGACAAGAGCTAGCTGCTGATATAGAATCGTCTTTGGGCGCAGGAGTAACGGTTCGTGATTATTATGCAGTATCACCTATCATAGCCACTGAGACGGCGAGAAATGCCGGTATTGCTGTTGGGGTTGCTGCGATTGCCATGCTTATCTATATTGCCTGGGCATTTCGTAAAATGCCCAAACCTTTCCGGTGGGGAATATGTGCCATTATTGCCTTAATACATGATGTCCTGATCGTTATTGGCGTTTTTTCAGTTATGGGATGGACATTAGGAGTGCAGATCGACGCGCTCTTTATTACGGGTATGCTTACTGTAGTGGGGTACAGTATTAATAATACTGTTGTTGTATTCGATAGAATTAGAGAAAATTTCAGCCGCGGTGTAAGCAAGAGATTCAGTCAGATTGTGAATATTAGTATTATGGAGACTGTGGGTCGTTCGCTGAATACTAGTCTTACGACTCTATTTGTTATACTGGCTATATTGCTCTTTGGCGGAGTGACGATACGTTATTTTGTTCTTGTTTTGTTAATTGGTGTGATAGCAGGAACCTGGAGTTCGCTGCTCATTGCAGGTCCTTTACTGGCGATGTGGTATGAGGGTGGATGGAAGAGTTTATTTTCTCGTTCCAGCGAAATAAAAAGCGCTGTTTGAGCCAGAAATTCCCTTGACTTTAGCGAGATAGTTGTTTCCCCGGGTAGTTCAGAAAGATATTCGATGTTTGTCCTGTACCATTCTCAGAAAGCTGTCAAAATTTGCTAGTTTTATTGTTTTTTCAGATTTTCCCATTGGATCGTCTATCTCTGATTGGTCCAGAAGAGTGTTAAATGTTGCTGCAACGGATAATGAGAGGGCATCAAGATTATAGCCGCCTTCTAACGTGAATATAAGTTTGTCGTGACATAAAGTTTTAGCCAGTACTTTCAGAATTTCAACCAGTCTTGCAAAGCCTCTTACGCTTAGACGCATAAGTGAAATGTTATCGGCCCAATGTGCATCATAACCTGCGGATACCATTATTAGCTCAGGTTGAAATCGCTGTGCAATAGGAGCGAGTACATCTTCAAAAATCGCCTGATATTCGTTATCTCCCCATCCGGCAATGAGCGGAATATTAACTGTAAAACCTTCACCGGCTCTGGTTCCTGTCTCGTCGATACTGCCCGTGCCCGGATAGAATGGATATTGGTGGGTGGAAAAATATAATACTCCGGGATCTGCATAAAAAGTGTCCTGTGTACCGTTACCGTGATGGACATCGAAATCAACAATGAGAATACGTTGGACATTGTAGTTAGCCAAAGCGTATTTGGCCCCGATAGCGATGTTATTGAAAATACAGAAACCCATAGCTTTCCAGCATGTAGCATGATGTCCAGGAGGTCGAACGAGGGCAAAAGCACTATGCAGCTCTTTAGTCATTACTGCATCCACTGCTGCAAGAGTGCCTCCTGCAGCATAAACAGCAGCGTTATAGGAGTTCTTTGATGCTATAGTGTCCATATCAAAGTACCCACCGCCTGATTCAGCCTTTTTTTTGACCTGCACAACATATTCTTTGGCGTGAACCATCGTAAGTTCATCAACTGTAGCTGCACGTGCCGGTAGAGCAATGACTTTATCCATAAGCTTATGCTCTTCCATCATAGTGGTGATAGATTTAAGGCGCTGGATATTCTCTATATGATATCCGGTATCATGTTCAAGATAAATTGGATCATATACAAAACCAACCCTGTTCACGCTATTGAACTCCACGGTTATTAAACTTAAGATTTTGTCTTGAGACAATAATTATTATATATGCTGGTACAGGCAGCAACCGTAATGGCGGGAGTCAGCTAATCATTAATCATTATTATATGAGTATAACGTAAATGTAACATCAAGAACAATATGACATTTGCTTTGTGGGATGAAGTATTGTTCACTTATAAGTCTGATGCTATACTGTAATCTCGAAATATAAAGGGTAAGATTTGACATACTGACAATTTTGGGGAGGCAATATATGGACTTTGATAGCATGATAAATACCCTTGGACTGGAAAAGCTCGGGATAACAAATATAGGGAGTATATACCGAAATCTTTCTACTCCGGCACTCTGCGAGGAGATTGTACGGCGAAGAGAAGGGCTTCTAGCACATCTGGGACCGATAGTGGTACGTACAGGGCATTATACAGGGAGATCTCCCAAAGATAAATTTATCGTTAAAGAAGATACCAGTGATAAAAATATTTGGTGGGGTGAAGAGAATAAACCTTTCGATATAACAAAGTTCAACGTGTTGTTTCACAGATTGCTTGCATATTTGCAGGGTAAAGATATTTTTGTTCAGGATTGTTATGCCGGTGCCGATGAAAAATATAGAATACCTATACGTATTATTACTGAATATGCCTGGCAAAATATGTTTGCCCGAAATATGTTTATTCAAATCCTTGATGATGATGAATTAAAGAAACATATACCTGATTTTACAATATTTGCCATGCCAAAATTTCACGCGTCTCCTGAAATAGATGGTACGCATTCAGACGCATTTATCATAGTTAATTTCGGCCAGCGT
>CAZFIM010000084.1:6054-10123 GCA_964519615.1 uncultured Dehalococcoidales bacterium | reverse complement strand
GGTGGAACGTTACCTTAAAATGGCTGAACTGTGGGATGAGGTTAAAGACAGACTCAACAGCCCCGCAACCAAGCTATCTGCAGGTCAACAGCAAAGGCTCTGCCTTGCCAGATGTCTTGCAGTAGAACCTGAAATAATTCTCGGTGACGAACCTACATCAGCACTGGATCCTGTGTCCTCGCAACGAATAGAAAGGACATTTCTTGAATTGAAGGAGAATTATACTCTGGTTATCGTCAGCCATATCCTGCGGCAGGCAAAACGACTGGCTGATTACATTATTTTTCTCTACCTCGGAGAACTTGTTGAGCACGGACCTGCTGAGGTTGTGCTTAACAATCCCAAAGAAGAGAGAACAAGAGCATATATTAGCGGCGTGGTGAGTTAGCCGCCGGAACGTGTAATAGAGTGAGACGTAACCGTCATACGGCTGGTCTCATCAGCGCCACTCTGCGGCAAATCATCACGGTCAGTGAGATCGGCAGGATATTCAATCTCTACACTACCAAGGATTTGAACAACGCTATCACCAATTACACTTCCATAGATAGCTACATTTCCGCTAAGGTCAACTTCTCCGTGAGGTGCACATACTATTGCTGAAATAACATTGCTTCCCGCAAAATCCACATTGCCATTTTCTGAAATGATAAATGGAATATCCGTAACGTCATTCAATTTGCCGCTGCCGGCAAGAGTGATATCTCCTCCCGCAATAAGAGTAGCACCTCCTCTGAGGCCGCTGCCAGTCATTTGTATTTGATCGACTATGTAAGCATCTTCTTCCATAACTAATTCACTTGTGCCGCTTACCACCAAATCATCACCAACATAGAGCGTATTCTGGAAGGTTATTATTCCGTTTGCACCGGATAGTATGACATCACCGCCAACAGAGACTTTATCGCTAAAGACAATTACAGCATTGGCCGGTACTTCAAGATTCCCTTCTATACACACAGCATGAGGAAAAGTAACGCTAATATCTCCAATAATTTTTAAGTTGCCTTGAATTCTGGGCAGATCAGAATATATACCTGATGATGAAATCACCCAATCACCCGTTGTCAACACAAATGGACAGCTAATATCCGTTACACTGGTAAATATTTCAGCTGTGATCGAATCGAGTTCCGCCCTGAATAAATCGGCATCAAGCGCCGCAGCAGCCTCAATTTGCTGTCCATCGACTGCAGCAGCACCTGTAGAATTAACCACACCTGTTGCGGCAGCATTCCCTTCAATATGTGAGCTGCCTGAAATATTTACATCACCGAGATTAGCGAATATATCGCCCTCTCCCGGTGGGTCGGAAAAAACATGTACAGCACCTGTGATATCTACATTGCCGTTAAGACTTGCCGCGGCATAATCGAAAATTGATGACGTCGGGGTTTGTGTTATCGTCACATACGTAATAATGGTAGTAGAAGTACGGCTGATATCATTAGCAGCTACCGAGGTAACCTTGTAACCAAGGATACCTTCATTGAGAATTGAAACTATTACCGTGTTTCCGTTTGCATCATCCGTAAAATCTACTGAAACCGATTCTCCCTCCTCCGGCAAAGCAAAACCGCTATCATATTGAATATGCCACAATGCTTTTTCTATGCCGGCGTCAGCGGCATACAAGCTCATATCAGCTTCGTCAGCTATTATGTTTGACTTCAGACCGGTTGAAAGCAGGTCCATTGTGGGGATTATCAACAAAGCGCCAATTAGCAGCATCACCAATACAATAGGTAAAGTAATACCGCGGTCAGAAGCGAACCGCTTTAAGCCCTTATGGACTACGCCGGATAATTGCTTCAGCACCTGTCTATTGTTCATTTGCAGCCAATTCATGATCTAATATTCCACATAAAGACCGTATTTTGAGCTTAACTCCAATGAATTACAGTTGCAAGAGATTGGTATGAGACTTTAGTACTTTTCCGTTAGTACAATAGTCCTATTTCACACCATACTTTATAATATTTTTCTTGAGTAATGAGGCATTTGTACCATTATTGGGCAATACAGTATCATTAGTAATTGCAGGGTCGGCGTGACCGGAGGTGCTGTTTACATGGAATATTATGTAATCAATGAATCAGGTAGAAGAGCTATTCACGCGCTGCAAATAGAAAAAAAGGACGACGAGGCGCGAGTGCTAAGCTTTCTTGAAAGGGCAGGCAGCGCCACTGTAGAGCAGCTGTGCTCAGCGCTGCATATGGCAGATGATCAAACAAAGAACATCCTGCAATTATTTATTGCAAAGAGATGGGTATGGAAAAATATTACCAGAGCGTCATCTTTTTAAATTGATAACTGTGCTTTCTACACAAATTGCGGCAGCATGACAGTATACATTTTTACTCTCAGCGATTGCAGCAATGATTATTTCAGCCCCTTCAAGATTTTACAGGTATTTACCAATAAACCCTACTATTCTTTCAGAGTGATTGCCAACATAGTTATAAGCATCGAACCTTCCCATTTCCTCCTCGAGCAACCACAATTCAAGTGGATCCGGAGTCTCATCATAGAAACTTCTAATATCATCCGGAATGGTCCACGGATCGCTTCTTGCTTGAACGTAAAGCACAGGTATGGTAATATCCTTACAATACGGTAACGGAGTCATCTCTCGGAACTCATAACCACCCCTCATTTTACAGAATTTTTCCACCATTGGGATCAAAACAAGAGCCAGTACTGAGTACAACTTCTTTACATAGCAGCGCAAAAATACGGCCATCGATACCGGCTGAACAGCAATAATGCATTTTACCTTTTCAAAAGCAGCTTTCTCTTTGCTCATAGCGATTATAGTAGAATTTGCCCCCATACAGAAGCTGACAAAGGCCACAGGGAGAGAACACGAATCAGGCCGGCTTTTCAAATAGGCAAGTGCCCCCAATACATCCTGATACTCGGTTAATCCTACACCAGTTATTCCCTTGCTGCTTTCGCCATGATTTCTAAAATCAAACATCAACACTGAATACCCAGCCCTATTTACGGCACGGGCGGTCTGTAACAGATCCACATCCGGCTTGAGTCTGGTGACTATTCCCTGATATTTCTTGAGAAAACCGTGACGATTAAAGGGGAAGGGATGTGTAATAACGACAATACCCTTTCCTTTTCCGGGAATGAACCACCCTTTTAGCGTCAGGCCGTCGCTGCTTTTAAACTGAATATCCTCATACGTCATCCCGTACTCGCGGGGTCCGCGAACAATCGGCTGTCTGTGTGAATGCACCAGGAATACGGAGAATATATACGAGATTCCCAGATAGAGGAGAGCGATTATTACAATAGCGATGATTATCCAAAAATAAACCTGCATGCCGTTCTCTCTCTTTTATACTGAGCACAAACCCTTCTATCCCCTGGCGGAAGAAGGACTGATGAAAACATATCATCAAGAACGCGGTATATTATTGCCATATCTGTTACTTTGGTATGGGTTCATCAGTATTTTTGAAGACTTTCTCCGGGTTCTCTATTGCATTCTGTGATCGAAACTTTGTCGGGTATAGGGAGATGCAACTTTGCCGGCGGACATAACCATTTTTAACGCCTCATCGATGGACATCCTCGTTGGTGTCACATCTGTTGCTTTCACTATTTGTAAAAAGCCGTTAGTGGGATTGGGAGCGGTAGGAATGAAAACATGCAACAATTCCTCACCCGCTTCATTGGTAAATTTGTTCGTTACAAGCCCCACTGTTCTCATCCCCTCCATCGGAAACTCTATAAAAACCACATAGAGAAAACTGGCGCCCTCAGCCTGAGCGGTAAAACTATCGATAATTTGTTTGACGGCATTATAGATACCTCGCAAGATAGGAATATGCAGCAGTACCCTTTCAAAGAAATGTACTAACCATCGTCCAGGTCCGGTACTCATAATAATAGCTATTATAAAAACAAGCACTACTACTGCGACTAATCCAATCCCCGGAATCCTCCGCTCTAAATAATAGGTAAAAATAGGCTGCAGAATATTATCGATCTTGCCTAAAACCCAGAATAGAAGAAATAAAGTAATGCCCAACGGGATAATGACCTTCAGGCC
>CAZFIM010000084.1:0-5954 GCA_964519615.1 uncultured Dehalococcoidales bacterium | reverse complement strand
AAACCCAGAATAGAAGAAATAAAGTAATGCCCAACGGGATAATGACCTTCAGGCCAAGAACAAACCTGTGTTTTAGGGCATTTAGAAAACTTCCATTCGCACCGCCATTGGTTCTCGGCATAATAACGAGCTGCTTTGCATCGGCGGAGGTTCCATCGGATCCGCTAGCAGAGCTTTCACCTCTCTTCAGTATTCGTCCGGCACCGGGTATATTCCCTTTGAAAATTCTCATGACCTCTATTTTACTATTATTTATATAACTTTGATAATAGCATGGTGAATTGATTGAAACATTTTATTCACTTCGTTTCATATAAGGAAATACCTGTAATGCGAGCTATTTTTCGATATGCGCCTGATAATAAATATTATCCCGCCAATATCATATAAGTATGCTAGTATTTCGCAACATTTTTTGTTAATATATTTATATATCATCCTGCACAGACGTTCCCATAAGCCAATAGAAATCTTACACATGAAATTTATTTAGAAAGGGAGAATAATGACACATATTTTAAAACTCTATCATGATGAATTGGCACCGAACGCAGAGGTCAAACCGGAATTGGAGGCTCAGCATTCGAACATCTATGTGTATAAAGGTTCGGCTGTTATTACCGGTGAGGTAGTCAACGCTGATTCAGCCGTATATCGACAGGACTTTGCATCGATCAAAGCCGGCAAGGACGGAGCTGTATTATGGCGGTGGGAGCTTGTTCCTGAAACCGATTGTCTTCACCTTTTGCGGGGTGAAGGTGTCAACTCGATTCTACGTTTATCTCGCCGCATAAAAATGTTTGAACTTGTTCCCACTTCTAAATGGCTATTTCGCCTCGACTGCATAGTTGACAATCAAGGCTCAACCGGGCTTCATTCTCATCCCGGTTCCGGTATTCGCTGTATGCTGAGAGGCCAACTGCGGGTTGTATCTGAAAAAGGAGAATCCTCTGACAATAAGCAGTCCGGAGATTGCTGGTATGAGGAAGGTTCCTACCCCCTGGTCTCCACCACGGATCCCGGAAACAAAGCCACATTTCTGAGGGGTATGGTAATGCCCCCTGATTATGCCAAATATCCTGAGATGCCTACATGGATTGAAGGGACAAAAAGCTGTAAAAGTGAGTGGAAAGGATACGTTGACACCGTTATCACGCTTCGGTAACGGGCAATAATATGTGTTGATACTATCTGAGCAAAAGTTTGCCATCGTATCAGGTAGGTGCTCCGTCATGGCTGAACATCTACATTTTATAGATGTTCAGCCATGCTTTATTGAGTCCATATTCAAAGCAATCTCAGCAAAGAAAATCTATCTACATAGTGACAGATAGTATAGTGATTTTGCCTGCCGTATGGGGCATCGCAAGAATTGTAGCCAGGTTCTCAATAATGCCCCCGGATAAACTCAGTGATAACGGTGCAAGAACAAGGCAATAACAATACTGTAAAATTAGACATATCTGAAATGAGGCAACTCGCATTATGCAGCAATCACCTTCACGTCTCTACCAGGAACGGGAAAAGCGCGTAAATGACGCCGTTCAATTAAAGATTCCTGATAGAATTCCCATTCTTGGCATGTTCGGTCATTTCTATACTAAATATACGGATATTACCTGCCGCGAATTGACCTACGATCGCGACAAATTATACAAATTGGGCAAAGAGGTGATCATGGAATATCAGCCCGATATGTTTGCCAACCCTATTACCTATATTGCACCTGGTGCTTTAATGGAAGCACTTGAATTCAAGCAGTTACGATGGCCCGGGCATGGAATCGGGGACAACACCCCTTTCCAATTCGTAGAAAACGAGTATTTTAAAGCAAATGAATATGATGCCTTTCTTGCTGACCCGTCTGACTGGATATTAAGGCATTATCTTCCACGTACATGCGGGATACTTCAGCCATTTCAGAGACTCATCCCATTACGTCATTTAACCGGATATCATTCAATATTACCCATGATGTCTGTATTAAGTAATCATGAAATAGTCGAAGCCCTGGAAGCACTTCTGGCCGCAGCGCGTGAATCTCAAAAAATGATGTCTCATGCCGCTGCTTTCAACGGTGAATTAATATCTGCCGGATTTCCGCCACAATTCGGTGCGATAACATTCGCTCCTTTCGATGCCATCGGAGATACACTGCGGGGCACCAAAGGTATAATGCTGGATATGTATCGCAGACCCGATAAGGTACTGGAAGCCTGCGAAAAAATAGAGCCTGTACTACTTGAATCCGCTATCGCTGCGGTGAAAGCATCCGGTATATCAAGAGCCTTTATTCCCCTCCATAAAGGAGCGGAAGGTTTCATGTCTATAGACCAGTTCAAGCGGTTTTACTGGCCGGGATTGAGAAAACTGATGCTAAATCTCATTGATGAAGGTATCACACCATTTGCTTTTATAGAAGGGAACTATACATCGCGCCTGGAAATAATATCAGATATGCCTTCGGGAAAAGCTGTCTATCACTTCGAATCAACAGACATTTTCAAAGCTAAAGAGGTTCTGGGTGACCAAATTTGTATAAGGGGTAATGTTCCACTCGCCCTCTTAAGCACAGGCACACCTGATCAGGTTACAGACTACTGCATTAAACTCATTGACCGCGTCGGTAAAGGCGGAGGGTTCATAATGGACTCTGCCGGAGAAATGGACGATGCCAAACCTGAAAACGTCAAGGCAATGTTCGATACAACCAGGAGATACGGCATATATGCTTGATAGGTTTTCCGGCATCTTAAAAATATAGTTGTACAGAACACAAAGATTATGTAAATTAGCTGCTTTTATTCAGTTGTCTCTATATTGAAATTCACAAAAGGCAATTGAACTGACAGCTGATTATATCGTGGTAAAATGATACTATGACCAACGGTAAACGCACATGTATCCTTGATATGACATCGGAAGAAATCAACGGGCTGGTTCGCTCGCTGGACGCACCGCGATTTAGAGCTAAACAGCTACAGCACTGGCTATACAAACGGTTTGCCCGCTCATTTGAAGATATGTCCAATCTCCCTTCGAGTCTTAAAATAAAGCTTGCAGAGGTATCGTATATCGGCACGCTTGCTGTTATAAACAAACAAATCAGCGGCGACGGCACCATGAAAGTTCTTCTTTCACTCTCCGACGGTCACACCATAGAATCAGCTCTAATGAAACATTCCAATGATAGCGGGAGGGAGCGGCGTACCGTCTGTGTCTCTACTCAGGTTGGTTGTGCTGTGGGATGCTCTTTTTGTTCTACCGGACAGCAGGGATTCGTACGCAATCTCACACAGGGAGAAATTACAGGACAGGTTCTCTATTTTGCCCGCTATCTCACCGGTCATACAGATATTAGAACTGATATACACTATAGAGAATCAAGGCCTGTCACAAATATTGTTTTTATGGGAATGGGTGAGCCTCTGGCTAATTATGAAAACATGATGCGTGCGGTAGAGGTACTGAATGCTCCAGACGAATTTGGCCTTGGTATGCGTAATATAACCATATCAACAGCGGGCATGGTCCCGCAAATTATGCGGCTGAGCAATGAGAAACTTCAGGCAGGCCTTGCTGTATCGCTTCATGCCAGCGATAATACATTGCGGGACAAACTGGTTCCTCTCAATAAAAAATATCCTCTGGAAGACCTTATTCCTGCCTGTAAATACCATTATGAAATGACAGGGCGCCGGCCGAGTTTTGAATATACTCTTTTCGCTGGAATTAACGATACTCTTCAGCATGCTCGATCATTAGCACACCTCCTTCAGGATATGAACTGCCATGTAAACCTTATCGCAGCAAATCACACCGCAGATCGTGCTTTCAGGCCGCCGACTCACCAGGTGATTCATGTGTTTCAGGAGGAATTGCTAAGACTTAGTATTAACGCAACTATACGGCAATCACGAGGACAGGATATAGATGCCGGATGCGGTCAACTTAGAAGCCGTTATTATCCATAATTGAGTCAGTCAGCTAAAATAAATGTATTATCTTGGAAAAAATCAGCAGAGTATATCGACCTGCAGTCTACTCTATTATGCCTTAATCTGGAACAAACGTAAGAATATTTAACAGATTATCAGGACTTCTGGACTAAAAAGGATAAAGGAGATATGGAACATAACATCACCCGCGACCAATATATTCGCAACGGTAATCCGGGAGCTTTTCCCCTGCAGCGGTTGAAACGTGTGGACAAACCTACGACAGAAATCCCCGGTAGTATCTTGCGAGTAAAAGCAAGTGAAGCAGCTTTAAGCAAAGCCGCACGGGGAGAATATGGCCCCAAAATACAACATGCATTCTTAAACGAATCGCAGTCATATCCTTTGTGCGCATCTATGTATTCGACTATTCACCATTTGGCTGCAATCAGCAAAAATCCGGTTGCGCCTATGAACGCCGAAATTCCAGATGATCCTGAAATATTGAGCTTGCATATAAAGAGTGCGGGGTATTTCTATCAAGCTGATATGGTAGGTATATGTGAAATACCGAATTATGCTGTTTACAGCCATGATGTGAAAGGAAATCCTATTGAACTGGGCTATCAATATGCGATTGTGCTTTTGATAGCTAAAGACTACGGTACAATGTATGCCTCCAACGGTAGAGATTATATAGCCAAATCCATTGCCTTTGATACTTATCACAGGCTGGCGCTGATTACCCAGGCAATGGCAAACTATATTCGGCGTCTAGGTTATCCTGCCGAAGCAGAACATCTTTTCTGCCAGCCTAAACCAGACAACTATAGAGTCCTTCTCCCACCGCTTATCTTGTGGTCGGGACTGGGAGAGGCAAGTCGCGCGGGTATTGTTGTCAATCCTTTTCTTGGGCTGGGATATAAAGCTGCCGCAGTTCTCACCAATATGCCTCTCATCCCCGATAAACCGATTGATTTCGGCCTTCAGGATTTTTGCCGCCAATGCGGCATTTGTGCAGAAATGTGCCCGAGTAAATCAATTCCAACCGGTGGGAAAATTCTATACAATGGCAGAATAGCATGGAAACTTGACGAGGAACGGTGCGCCCGCTTTTTTATTGCAAATACCGAGGGAAGCGGATGCAACGTATGCGTAAAGGTATGCCCCTGGACCAGGCCGGCAAGCTGGAACCATAACCTCGTACGCTGGGCTGTTGAACGCTCCGGACTGGCAAGAAAGCTGGCTATTACAGCAGATTTGATTCGTAAGGGACATCGCTCAGGGCATTACCAGAATAAATGGTGGTTCGATAACGAAAATTATCATCAATCCAGCACATAATTTCCATAACATAACACGGTATATCCATGGCCCATCCGGTATAGTGACATGATTTGTTGTCATTATGGCCACGATAATGGAAATAAACAGTGTTTGTTCAGGATTGCATACATAGAGGTGTACATAATTAGTTCTTCTGGAACATGATAATAATGCATTCCCTGTTCTTATACCGTGATCGAGCATGAAAACACCACCGGCTATTCTAATGCGGCTGGATTTGCCTGATGAAAGGCAAGTAACCAGACTGGTATGGTATAATATTATGCTTTCCTTATACTAAAATTTTGAGATCTTTCACTATTACTGTGCGTTCCACTTTATCGAATTATGCCTGACAGCCAAATAAACCAAACAAAAAGCACCACAGGAAATATCTATTACGGCTATATTGTAGTTGCAGCTTCTTTTATCATCATGGTGACAATCCTGGGACTGCACTCTTCCTTCGGCGTATTCTTTACTCCGATAGTTAGCGAATTTAACTGGACCAGAGCTGTGACATCAGGGGCATACTCGGTTTCTCAGCTAATGCATGGCCTGATATCCATTGTAACGGGATGGCTCAACGACCGTTTTGGGCCGCGGGTAGTACTTTCAATTTGCGGTATTCTTACGGCTATCGGCTATATACTCATGTCCCATATCCAGGAGGCATGGCATCTTTATATT
>CAZFIM010000083.1:1326-10163 GCA_964519615.1 uncultured Dehalococcoidales bacterium | reverse complement strand
AATAAAAGCTCCCGAATCCAAATATGAATATCAACCTTGCGTTTGCTATGCTGCTGACGGTGCTGGCCGGACTTGCCACCGGCATTGGCAGCACTATAGCTTTTTTCATCCGTAAACCGAAGTACAGCTATCTTTCTTTTCTCTTAGGTCTTTCTGCCGGTGTTATGGTATATATTTCATTTACCGAACTCCTCGGCACGGCAATAGCCGAGATCGGATTCATGAAGGCTAATATAGCTTTTTTTGCCGGCATAGCTATCTTTGCTATCGTAGATATATTGGTTCCTCATTCCTATGAAGAAGAATCGGCGGACGACGACCGTATGGGGCGTACCCGGAATAGCGTAACAGGGGAGGAATTTGTATCGGCACATTCAGCCTCTTCACTTAAAAGAAGCGGAATATTTATTGCTTTGGGGATAGCTATTCATAATTTCCCGGAAGGAATGGTTACTTTTGCATCGGCGGCTACAGGTGATGTTTCTCTGGGGATATTGATTGCTGTGGCAGTTGCCATTCATAATATACCGGAAGGTATTGCGGTATCAGTGCCGATTTATTATTCAACAGGAAGCCGCGGCAGAGCATTTCTCTATTCTCTACTATCTGGAATTGCAGAACCTGTCGGGGCGTTTATCGGTTATCTCATACTTTTACCGTTTCTTACTGCCGATGTGCTTTCCGCTGCCCTCGCCCTTGTAGCCGGTATTATGGTCTATATTAGTCTGGATGAATTACTCCCTATGGCACATCGCTATGGGCGTTCTCACCTTGTTATCATGGGTATTGTTATCGGTATGGGTATTATGGCTGTCAGTTTATGGTTGCTGCAGTAGTAGGGAATTCCGGGAATGGAGCAGCACGCAATCATTGCCAGTGATACGGTTCTAGCGGAAATTCGGTTTTACGGTGATTACCGTGTCTATCTCCCATAGCGCAGTCTATGATAGAGATGAATATTTTTTTCTCACGTTTATAGGCGTTAAGACCGTTATATTATTAGCTCTAAAGCTGTGTTGATGCTTCTTGTACGGCCCGTTAATCACGGATGCAGAATCAAGTTGACCGATATCAGTAGATATTATCCTTGCGCTTCGTACTGGCTGTAAATTCTTAAGGAATAACTAAAACTGCCAGTGTTACTTGCTTTTCAACGTAGGGCGTTTTAGAATATCAGAATATCAATTAAGGTAAGGAAAGGTGGTGATACTATTGCCCCGTTCTGTTCGCACATTAGTGGCATTAGTCGAGGATAAACCCGGAGTGTTGAATCGTATCTCCAGCATGCTCAGGCGCCGAAACTTCAATATTGAGAGCATAGCTGTCGGCCTCTCTGCTCAAGCTAATTTATCACGTATGACTATCGTGGTAGATGGAGATAATGCAAAGGTTGAGCAAGTTCGTAAGCAGCTGGATAAAGTGATCGAAGTGGTGAAGATAGTCGATATCAGCGATTATGATACGGTCTCAAGAGAAATTGCTCTGGTCAAGGTGAAAGCCAGCCCTACAACCCGCAGCGAAATAATCCAAATTGTGGGAATTTTCAGGGCAAATATCATTGATGTTTCCAGTGATTCTCTCATTATCGAAGTAACCGGCGATAAGGAGAAAGTGGATTCCCTGCTGGAGCTGCTCAAGGGTTTTGGCGTACGTGAGGTTTCACGGACAGGGTGTATAGCACTTACCCGCGGCGGTCCCGGACCGCTGCTGGTGGACGAGGATAAGCTTGCCAAGAAAAAGGAGATAAAAGCAGCGCGGCAGGCAAAGGGCGCTGCTGCTGACTGGTAATTATTGCAAGGAAGGACATATGTCTTTTTCCCATAAACTATTTTTAGGAGGCAATATGGCAACAATTTACTATGATAAAGATGCAAATCTTGAATTATTAAAAGGGAAAACCATCGGCATTATCGGCTTTGGCAGTCAGGGGCATGCACATGCCCAGAACCTGCGGGATAGCGGCTGCACAGTTATCGTAGCCGAAGCTGAGGGAACGGAAGGCTGGAAGGCTGCCAGTGCAGCCGGTTTTAAAGTAACCGATGCGGCCGCGGTAGCCAAAGAGGCAGATATCGTCAGCATGCTGGTATCGGACAATCTCCAGCCGATGGTATATCAGGTAATGAAACCCGGGTTAACCAAAGGTAAACTGCTTATGTTTGCCCATGGATTCAATATTCATTACGGGCAGATAGTACCGCCTGCGGATATAGACGTAGCTATGATCGCCCCCAAATGTCCGGGACATATGCTGCGCCAGCTTTATACGGAAAAATCCGGGCCGCCGGCCATAGTGGCTGTGCATCAGGATGTAACGGGCAAAGCAAAGGATATTGCTCTGGCCTACTCAAAAGGAATAGGCTGTGCGCATGCCGGAGTTATCGAGACTACGTTTGCGGAAGAGACTGAAACAGATCTGTTCGGTGAACAGGCTGTGCTCTGCGGCGGTGTTACTGCTCTGGTGAAAGCAGGATTCGAGACGCTCGTTGAGGCAGGATATCAGCCGGAGATCGCTTACTTTGAATGTTTCCATGAGCTGAAACTCATCGTAGACCTGATGTATAAGGGCGGAATGACCTATATGCGCTATTCGGTGAGCGATACAGCCGAGTACGGCGATTATTCCCGCGGACCCCGTGTGGTGGACGAGATGGCCAAAGATGAGATGAGGGCAATACTGGACGAGATTCAGACCGGTGTTTTTGCCAAAGAATGGATACTGGAAAATCAGGCCGGACGCCCGGTTTACAATGCATTGAAACGTATAGAAGCGGAGCATGAGCTCGAGGAAGTGGGCGCTAAGCTTCGCGCTATGATGCCCTGGCTTAAAAAGTAACAAGGTTTTCTGTTAATAGTAACGTTAAGCATTATGTATATCCAGTACGGCCGCTGTATCTACGGCCGTACTGGATTTTACATAATAAATGTACTATACTGCTGTTCTATGCCCGATATGTAATAATTAGTGTAAGCACACAAACTGTTTTCTCCGAACTATGGAAAGGAAAGGAAAAATGGACAGGGTCGTTATATTCGATACCACATTAAGAGATGGTGAGCAGGCAGCCGGCACCAGCCTTAATACCCATGAGAAACTGGATATCGCCCGGAACCTTGAAAAGCTTGGTGTCGATGTAATCGAAGCCGGCTTTCCCATAAGCTCGCCGGGTGATTTTGAGGCGGTAAAAACTCTAGCTGAAGAACTTGAAAAATCGACAGTGTGCGCACTCACCCATGCCAATGCAGAGGGTATCGATAAAGCGGCAGAGGCAGTAGCACATGCCCGGCATGCTCGCATACATGTCTTTCTTTCCGCATCGGATATTCATATTTCATACCAGTTGAAGAAGACGCGTCAGGAGATACTTGAGACATCAAAGGAGATGGTAGCGCGGGCGAAAAAATATGTGGATGATATAGAGTTCTCACCTATGGATGCCAGCAGGACTGATCCTGCCTTTATCTATCAAATACTACAGGCGGTGATAGAAGCGGGAGCAACTACGGTTAATATACCTGATACCGTGGGCTATGCTATTCCGGGTGAATTCGGCAAGCTGATCGAGGGTATATTTAAAAATGTCCCCAACATCGATAAGGCAATTGTAAGTGTGCATTGTCATGATGACCTGGGGTTGGCGGTCGCCAATAGCCTTGAAGCGGTACGGCGAGGTGCCCGGCAGGTGGAATGTACGATCAACGGCATTGGAGAACGGGCTGGCAATGCCTCGCTGGAAGAAATAGTGATGGCGCTTAAGACCAGAAAAGATTATTTCAACCTTGATACCGGAATAGACAGCACCCATTTTTATAAGATCAGCAGGCTGGTAAGCGATTTAACGGGCTTTGTGGTGCAGCCTAATAAGGCCATCATAGGTTCCAATGCCTTCAGACATATGTCCGGTATACATCAAGACGGCGTTATCAAGAAAGCGATAACGTACGAGATAATGGACCCGAAATCCATAGGTATCCCGGCAAGCTCTCTGGTGCTGGGCAAATTGAGCGGACGTCACGCTTTCAAGGAACGTCTGGCTGAGCTGGGCTATATTCTCGATGAAGAAGCGCTCAGCATGGCGTTTGCTTCTTTCAAAAAACTTGCGGATAAAAAGCGTGAGATAACCGATAGGGATATAGAATCTCTGGTAGCGGAGAAAATGCGTACTATCTCGGAGGTTTACCATCTTGAGCATGTAGAAGTATCGTGCGGCGACCATAGTATACCCAATGCGGCAGTACGTCTGGTAGCCCCGGACGGCCGGATGCTGGCGGATGCAGCTTGCGGCACCGGGCCTGTCGATGCGGTTTACGAGGCAATTAATCGTATTATCCGTGTTCCCAACAATCTTACCGAGTTTACGGTTAACTCCGTTACCGAGGGCATTGACGCTATGGGTGAGGTACTGATACGTATTGAGAGCGACGGTGTTACCTATACCGGGAGGGGGGCGGACACGGATATTATCGTGGCCAGCGCCAAGGCCTATATGAATGCGCTTAATCGTCTACTGGCAGTACGCAAAGCAGCTAAAGAGGCTTAACTACCTGCAGCATGGCTGGTATCAGGAAATCAGGAAGGTTATTAAATACAGACGCTTCACCGCATTAAAGTTTTACTTACGGCAGGTTCTTATTGTATTGGTCTGTATAATAGTATAGAGAGAAAGAAGGAGGTTGTATTTTGACTCTGGCAGAAAAAATTCTGGCTGCCCATTCCGGCAAGGATAAGGTATGTCCGGGTGAATTTTTAAATGTAAATGTCGATATGGTGCTGGCAAACGATGTAACCGCGCCGCTTGCCATTAAAGAGTTTGGCCGTTTTGGTATCGGCCATGTATTCGATCCGCAAAAGGTTATTTTTGTCCCTGATCACTTTTGTCCCAATAAAGATATTCTTTCTGCCGAACAGGCGAAGATAATGCGCGAGTTCGCCAGAAAATATAAGATACTGTATTACGAAGTGGGACTTATGGGCATAGAACATGTGCTGCTGCCGGAGCAGGGGATCGTCCTGCCGGGCGATGTTGTGATCGGTGCAGATTCACATACCTGTACGTATGGAGCCGTGGGCGCTTTTTCAACCGGTATGGGCTCAACAGATATCGCTGTCGCTATGGCAACCGGCCAGATATGGATGAAAGTGCCGCAGACGATAAAATTTATCTATAACGGTACTCTAGGGAAATGGGTGGGAGGTAAGGATCTTATTCTCTATACTATCGGCAATATCGGTGTGGACGGTGCTCTCTATGCTGCCATGGAGTTTACCGGTACCGCTATCGATGCGCTGCCTATGGACGGACGCTTTACCATGGCCAATATGGCAATAGAAGCCGGTGCGAAAGCAGGTATTTTCAGGATCGATGAAAAGGCTTTGCACTATGTTAATGCCAGAGCAAAACGCGCTTTCAAGGTTTATGAACCCGATGATGGTGAATATGCTCAGGTGATAGAGTATGATGTTTCGAGGCTGGAACCACAGGTTGCTTTTCCTCATTTGCCTTCGAATACGAAGCCCATCAGCGAGGTGGGCAATGTATCCATTGATCAGGTTGTGATAGGGAGTTGTACCAACGGGCGGCTCGACGATATAAGGCTGGCTGCGAGTATACTCAAGGGCAGAAAGGTAAACAGCAATCTGCGCTGCATCGTTCTCCCGGGCTCACGGCAGGTCTATCTCGATGCCTTGCGTGAAGGACTGGTAGAGACCTTTATCCTGGCAGGTGCGGCGGTAAGTACTCCAACCTGCGGCCCCTGTCTGGGTGGACATATGGGCGTACTGGCCAAAGGTGAACGCTGTGTCTCTACAACAAACAGGAATTTTGTAGGCCGGATGGGACATCCGCAGTCAGAGGTCTATCTTGCCAACCCGGCAGTTGCCGCTGCCAGTGCAGTTATGGGTAGAATAGCAGGACCGGCTGAACTGGGAATGTAGCTGAGAGCAATTGATGAAATAACGAATGTAGACCTGGAGGGAACCATTGGTATTGAAAGGTAAAGTTTTTAAATATGGTGCAAATGTCGATACAGATGCCATTATTCCTGCACGCTATTTAAATGTTTCAGATGCTGATGAGCTTGCGAAACACTGTATGGAAGATATCGACCTGGAATTCATCAATAAAGTCAGGTCCGGAGATATTATTGTTGCGGACAGCAACTTCGGTTGTGGATCGTCCCGTGAACATGCGCCGGTAGCAATTAAGGCTGCCGGTGTATCCTGTGTTATAGCGCGCAGCTTTGCCCGCATATTTTTCCGTAATGCTATTAATATAGGACTTCCTCTGCTTGAATGTGGAGATGCGGTAGATAATACCGAAGCGGGCGATGAACTGGAAGTTGATCTGGAAAGCGGGAATATCAAGAATTTAACCGCAAATAAAATCTTTACGGCAAAATCATACCCTGATTTTATGATGGGCATCATTAATGCTGGCGGTCTGGTTGAGTATACTAAAAAGAATTTTGCAGGAGGACGTTAAATTGGAATTTACTATCGCAGCACTGCGTGGTGATGGAGTAGGTCCGGAGGTAGCCGATGAGGCAATAAAAATAATGGAAGCAGTGGGTAAAAAATACGGACACAGGTTTGTGTTTAAAGATGGGCTGGTAGGCGGGGCTGCCATCGATGCTACGGGAGTTGCGCTGACAGATGAGACCGTGAAAATGTGCCAGAGCTGTGATGCGGTTTTGTTGGGTGCGGTGGGTGGTCCCAAATGGGATGACCCGAAAGCAAAGGTGAGGCCGGAAGACGGGCTTCTGGCACTGCGTAAAAACCTGGGGCTGTTTGCGAATTTGAGACCTGTATTCGTCTCTCCACTGATGACCAACGCTACCAATCTCAAACCTGAGGTTATCGAGGGCGTTGACATGATGGTGGTACGCGAGCTTACCGGTGGACTCTATTTCGGCCAGCCAAAAAAACAGTGGACAACAGAAGAGGGCAGGCAAGCTGTCGATACCATGGCTTATTCCGAGGCTGAAATAGAGCGCATCGTGAGAGTTGGCTTTGAGCTTGCCCGAACCCGGCGTAAGAAATTGACTTCTGTTGATAAGGCCAATGTGCTTGAAACATCACGATTATGGCGTCAGGTAGCTGCTGAGGTGGCTGCGGACTACCCCGATATCGCCATGGACAATATGCTGGTGGATGCCTGCGCCATGCGTTTTATCCAGAATCCAAAGTATTTTGATGTGATTGTTACTGAGAATACCTTCGGTGATATCATTACGGATGAGGCATCGATGTTGGCGGGGTCAATGGGTATGCTTCCATCAGCCAGCCTGGCGGGAATACCTCAGGGCAAATCATCGCATGCCTTCGGGCTTTATGAGCCTATTCACGGTAGTGCTCCAAGCCGGGCCGGGCAGAATATCGCTAATCCAATCGCCACAATCTTAAGTGTAGCTATGATGATGAGATATTCACTGGGACTTCCTGGAGAAGCCGTAGCTGTGGAGAATGCCGTTAATGAAACTTTAGAGGCAGGGTACCGAACTTATGATATCATGAGTGAAGGCAAGAAGAAGGTTGGCACCAGTCAAATGGGTGATGCCATAGCAGCGGCTTTGATGGAAAAGAAGGGCTAAAAGATCGCGATGCAGGTTCAGCTTTATGATACGACACTGCGTGATGGAGTAGGGCGTCACGGCATCTCCTTTTCGCTTGCCGACAAATTGAAGATCGTAAAAAAGCTCGATGAACTGGGTATACAGTATATCGAGGGTGGATGGCCGGGCGGCATTCCCAAGGATACGGAGTTCTTTAAGGAAGTGCGCCGGATGCGTCTGGAGCACTCTCAGGTAGTTGCTTTCGGCAGTACACGACACCCGCATTCAAAGGTGGATGAGGACGAAAATCTCAGGGCTTTGATAGATGCCGGCACCTCTATTGTTACCATTGTCGCTAAGAGCTGGGATCTTCAAGCTACGCACGTGTTGGAGGTAAGTCCAGAGGAGAACCTCACTATCATCGCCGAATCTATTAAATTCCTTAAGGCACAGGGACGGACTGTCTTTATGGATGCCGAGCACTTTTTTGACGGTTATAAAGGTAACCCTGAATATGCCCTGAAAACCGTACAGACGGCACAGGGGTCGGGAGCGGATTGTGTGGTCCTGTGTGATACCAACGGCGGTAGTTTGGCCTATGATGTACGCACTACTGTGGAAGCGGTAAAGAAATGTATCGCCATACCTCTGGGTATTCATGCCCATAATGATACGGAAATGGCTGTGGCAAATTCTCTAGCGGCTGTACGGGCCGGTGCTCTACAGGTCCAGGGGACGATCAACGGCTACGGGGAACGATGCGGCAATGCCAACCTTTGTTCAATAATCCCCAATTTACAGCTTAAAATGGGTATCACCTGTGTTACGCAAGAGCAGCTGGCAAAACTGACCGCAGCGTCACGCTATGTAGCGGAACTGGCCAACCTTGCTATGCCCAATTATCTTCCCTATGTGGGTGCAAGTGCTTTTACTCACAAGGCGGGCCTTCATGTTTCCGGTATGATGAAGTGGGAAGAGAGCTATCAGCATATCAATCCGATACTGGTGGGCAACACTCCGCAGGTGGTTGTCTCGGAGATATCGGGCAGGAAAAGCATTATTTTCAAGGCAAAAGAGCTTGGTGTAAGCCTGCCGCCGGAAGGTAAAGAGGCACGGCAGGTACTGGAGCAGATAAAAAGAATGGAGGGCAAAGGCTTCCAGTATGAAGGTGCTGATGCTTCCTTTGAACTGCTTTTACACCGCGCACAGCCAGATTACAAAGCCCCTTTTACCCTCATTGATTTTATGGTTGTGGTAGAGAAACACCGCCGCCAATCTGTGAGCGAGGT
>CAZFIM010000083.1:0-1316 GCA_964519615.1 uncultured Dehalococcoidales bacterium | reverse complement strand
TAGACGGTGACATGCTGTCTGAAGCCACAATTAAAGTCAAGGTGGGCAAAAATACCATGCATACTGCTGCTGAGGGCAATGGTCCGGTTAACGCGCTGGACCGGGCTCTACGCAAAGCGCTGCTGGAATTTTATCCCAAGCTGATTGAGATAAAGCTTGTCGATTATAAAGTACGCATTTTGGAAGAGAGCAGCGGTACCGGATCACAGGTAAGAGTGTTGATTGAGTCTACAGACGGGCAAAAGCTGTGGAAAACCGTTGGCAGTTCTCCCAATATCATAGATGCAAGCTGGCTGGCTTTGGCCGACAGCCTGGAATACTGGCTGCTTAAAAATCCCGATACGCATTAATAACGTATATACACTATTATGCCGGTGTATAGCCGTATACGGTGGTGGTATTACCCTGCCTTTTCTTTCCGGTCGGAATATATCTTATACAATGTGACTATGGAGTACATGCAGGATAAAGAATGACACATTCCGTTAAAAACTCTGGTAGTGGTGCGAATAAAAATGTACTGATGTTTGTAGGAAAGGGCGGAGTGGGCAAGACCACCTGTGCTGCTGCAACCGCACTGCATCATTAATTGTGCGGCAGAAAAACAATGGCAATATCTACTGATCCCACGCCGTCGCTCGGTCATATCTTCGAGACAGGACGTTGCAGTCAGAGAACCTCGGTCAGGAAAGACCTCTCCATGTATGAAATAGGTGTACAAGAGGCTAAAGAGATGTGGGACAGGAGATTCGGCAGAGAGGTATACGAGGTCTTCTCATCATTTGTTGCAATTGATTATCAGCAGTTTCTGGATTTTGTTACGGAGGTACTGCCGGGACTTAAAGATGAGTTCCTGGTGGACTATATCAGGGAACTGGCTGTAAGCGGGGACTTCGCTAATATTATCTGGGATACCGCACCCCTTGGACAAACGCTGGGTTTGCTTGGTATGCCTTCTCTGTTAAAAAGCCATCTCAAAGCTGCTCCGCGTATTTACACTCATCTTAAGCTTGGCGGTGAGAGCAAACGCTCTGTAATGAATATACTGGCCGGATGGGAACAGTTATCAGCTATTGATATTGATTTTTTGCGCACTCAGGTGAGCTTTGTGCTGGTGACTATTCCGGAGGCGCTGGCCGTAGAGCAGCTTGAGGATATACTGGCTGAATTAAGACGTTACGATATAACTGTGGACCGTTTGATTATCAATAATGTTATAAAGGATACCGGCTCGGAGTTTTTAGCGGCGCTTGCACGACAGCAGCAATTATATCTTGACCGGCTTCATGATACATATAATGATCTCGGAATTATCG
>CAZFIM010000082.1:0-10216 GCA_964519615.1 uncultured Dehalococcoidales bacterium | reverse complement strand
GAACAAAAAGGAGGTCATGTGTCACTAATGTACTGAACCCATACATGCTGTTGACAGGGCTGGCAAACTCGGTTAAACTCTGAGCGCCGCATAGGATTGACATAATGAGATTGGAGTGCTATGTCCGCTATACCAGCCTTTGAACCGGGTGTATGGAATGCCTGGTGGTTCATGATTATTTACCCTCTTCAGTGGCTTGTGGTGATTCTCATCCCCAGCCGTATAGGTGACAGGACCAGTCATGCAAAAGAGATTGTCAATACCCGTAAGGACATGGTCATGTCAATTCTCACGCAGGGGTTATGGGTAGGTGCGACACTCTATTCCATCTTCATACCGTTTCAAACCGGAACTCCGTGGTTCTGGATAGGGCTTGCATTATTTATCACAGGTTTATCAATACTTATTGCGGCATCTCTTGCAGTTTATAGTACGCCTGCAGATACACCGTTCACATCCGGTGTGTACCGCTTCTCCCGCCATCCTATGTATCTCTCCATGATCCTGGTATACCTTGCGGTGAGTGTGGCTACCGCTTCATGGTTGTTTTTGCTCATCACCATAATCACCTTTTTCTTACAAACGTATCAGGCAAAGAAAGAAGAAGGATACTGTATTGAGAAGTTCGGGGATGATTACCTTAAGTATATGCGGCGGACAGCACGCTGGATAGGTATACCCAAACCGGTGGTACCTTAATCACCGATTGTGCAATTTCATCATTTGTTATTGTAAATTGGCCTCAGACGGATGTGACAATCTGTGCAGAAAGCTCTTTATAAAAAAAGAGACGAAGGGCTATTCACAAGCCGGTAAACCGAGGAAGATTTATCCGGCAGCTTCTGGACAGGTGTCATACAGGAAAAAGGCCGATTATTAGGCAAAGTTATAGCATGTTATCTTATCGTAAATCATTACGCTGTGATATAATGTATCAAGTATATTTGGTACATGCAATGTACTATAATCTTTTACCGGTAATGTGTTAAATCCGTAAGATTGGATAGATAACGCGCTGGTAATCATAACTGTCACGCTTCAATAGACTGTTACAGCATAGTCCTTTTCAATGGTGTTTGTCGTTATACTCCGATTTGTGTCTAATCCTTATATAACGATATAAACGCAACTATCTCGATATGCAATATCATTTAAATACAGCAAGTTGAAGGAGAATGTGATGAAATTAAACGATCGTGTCGCAATTATAACGGGATCCGCTATGGGTATAGGAAGAGCTATTGCTGAATCTATGGCGGATGAGGGTGCTAAAATAGTAATAGCGGACGTAATTGATGAAGAAGGAAAGAGAGTAGCCGAAAATATAAATAAGTCGGGCGGTCATGCTCTCTACATTAAAGTAGATGTAACCGATTTCAATCAGATTAAAGCAGCAACTCATCAAGTCCTCGATAGGTACAATAAGATAGATATACTGATAAATAATGCCGGCATAGGCATAATGGAGCAATTTATCGATGGTAAGGAGGAGGATTGGGATAGATTGATTGCCGTAGATTTTAAAGGCCCTATTCTGTTCAGCAAGGCTGTATTGCATAGCATGATCAAAGCGCAATACGGCAAGATCATTAATATTGCTTCTATAGCCGGTGTCATGGCTGTTGAACGGCAGGTCTTATACAGCGCCGCCAAAGGTGGGGTTATTGCGTTTACCCGGAGTCTGGCAGCGGAATTGGCGTCACAACATATAAATGTAAATGCCATATGTCCCGGTCTTACAGTCACACCGTTAGTAGATAGAGGGATGAAGGAAGCACCCGCGTATTTTGACGAGCTGATAAATGATATCCCATGGGGCAGGCCCGCGCAGCCGGGGGAAATTGCCAAACTGGCGGTCTTTTTAGCCTCGGATGAGTCAGAATACCTCACGGGTCAGCATATCATCATTGACGGTGGAACCTCGAGAATATAGTTCTTGAGATAAACGAGTACCTATCGTTTTATATATCTAATCTAATGCGGTAAATAATAAACGCTGGTCACTATTGTCTTGACCAGCGTTTATAAAAGGGGCGTATATTTCCACGTTATTAATAATGTGTTTACATTGCCAATCACATAGTTAAGGAATAACGGTGGTAAAAGAACCTAGATATTCTGCTTTACCATTAACTACACGGGAAAACGGCATGGGTTTTATAATCACCCTGTTTACCCCGTTAGTCTTTATACCTCCCACATAAGCGGGACCGAAGACTGACTGCAAACTTCCGGGATTGGTCATAGTTTCAAAAGTATCCTGTATTTTCTGAGGATCAACGCTCTGTGCCTTTTCTACCAGTTGTAAGAACAATGACATTGTGTCATAAGCATCGATTGAGTCAGAAATAAACTCTGCACCGTATTTGGCTTGACCCAGTTCTATAACCTTCTTTATTGAATCGGGTAAATTGGGGTCATCCGTGGCGATACCGTTGCCGAATATGTCAGTCAGGTCGGGGGAAGTAAGCTTGGAGACAAGAGTAACGTCATAGGGAGGAACATGAACCAGCGGACCTTTGAAGCCCATTTCTCGAGCAGCTTTGATATGCAGGATAAACTGGTCCAACCCGGCATGAAGAACATTAATGCTATCCGGCTTACTTTCCAGCATTCTGGTTATGGTGGGCTGAAAGTCAATACAATCCGGCGCAAATCTTTCATAGTTGCCTGCTACCTTCAAGCCGTATTTTGCAAATACGGTATCACAAAGAGGACCAAAAACGTCAAAGTCGGCAAAGTCGAGAGCGGAAATACCACTTGTCTTGACATCGGGGTAATTATCTGCGAGGTATTCAGTGGGTTTGTCAAGGGATTCTGCCCAGGCAGGATGCAAGCGAATCATAAGCGGCTTGTCAGGGCCTACATCAATAGTACCGCCTATCGAAGCAGGAACGTTTAACCAGGCATGTATGAACATAACATCACCGGCTTCAGAAGCTACTTTCCAAACTGCAGGGGTGTCCCAATCGGCAGTATCACCAAAAATAAATTTGACACCATCCTCGTAAATAAGCTTTGTAGCTGCAGTAGCGGCTCCATCGGGATTACCCGCATTATCTTCCGCAACTAATTCAACCATATAAGTGTCGCCGTTGACCTTCAAACCACCCCGATCATTTACTTCATCGATGGCCATCTGAAATCCATGCACGTAGATAGTACCAACTATACTCGGTGGTCCCGTTAGCGGTTCACAGGCCCCGATCTTTAAAGTCTTGGCATTGCTTCCTCCACCGCCGCAGGAACTTACAACAGGTATTAACAATAATATTACTAAACTGAAAACTGAGATAAGAAATAGTTTCCTTGTTTTCATTTAATCCTCCACTATTAATTCCCTGGCTAATCTCTTTTTCACTTCCGTAGTAAGTCAAATTGTGTCACAGCTTCAATTAAACTATACAAAACGCACACATATTCTATTTTAACGACGATATCACAAATTGAGCCCCCTTTCGTACAGATAAGACTTTATCCTTCTTGTATTGCTTTAGTGAAATAATATCCCGTAGATATGCTTGCCCCGGTTTGTTTCCGATATTGGTAATACTTAAACGGTCACTTATTATAGCATATAATGTCAATCATCATATTGACAATCACTGAAATATTGATTATTATTTTAATCTAAAGGTTGACAGGCCACTATTATTTAATATGTCTTCTGATTACACGCAAAATCTTTTATCTGATAATCAATGTCCAGTTTGAGTAAATATATATAGTTTTTGTTGTGCCAAATATGGTATAGATAAAGTTGGGCAGCATTTACCTGCAGGAGTGGGAAGTTTCATGCTTGAACTATCCGGGGCTTCAATAGTATCTGGCGTAATCAATGGTTTGTGCCTGGCGGGTATCTACATACTTATAGCTTTAGGCTTCACGCTAATTCTCAGCATCATGAACATTCTGCAGTTCGCCCATGGTGAGATATATATGATAGGCGCCTTTATTACCTATTTTTTAGCTGTGAGGAATGGTATCAACATTTTCCTGGCTATGTTTATAAGCATGGTCGTGGTGGGAATTCTGGGGCTAATTCTGGAGAGATATATCTTCCGTCGGTTCATGGGGAAATTTCTGCCGGTTGTGTGTGTAACGGTAGGCTTAATGCTCATTTTGCAATCCAGCGTGGCGCTGGGATTTGGTGTGGAACAAAAGATTATAACCAATATTTGGCCCGGGGTCCTTTCTTTGGGCAAATGGACAATACCCTATGACAGGTTGATCGCTGTGATTGTCAGTATCGGTTTAACCCTATTACTATTTATCTTTTTAAAATTCTCCAAATACGGCCAGGCTATCATAGCCACTGCTCAGAACCATGAAGTAGCTCTTTTACAGGGGATAAATCCCTATTTTATGTATGCCATAGTTATGGGGATTGGCTGTGCTCTGGCTGCTGTAGCTGGAAGTTTCGGAGGGGCCATATTCATATTAAGTCCGTTCATGGGATTCACATCAATGCTAAAAGGAATTCTTATTATAGTGCTTGGAGGAATGGGGAGCCTTCTTGGTGTTGTTGTGGGGGGTGTTATCCTGGGGCTTATTGATGGCTTAGTACCTACTATTTTCGGTCCGGCAGCGGGAGTGATAGCTCCAATGGTTCTGATAATATTTGTTTTGATAATCAAGCCTGAGGGATTATTTGGGCATGAATAAAAAATGGCCGGTTCACAATACAGTTATTATAGTAGTAGTATGCTTATTATTCTTAGTGCCGGTATGTTGGAAGAATATTTATGCGATACATATAATGATTTTAGCCGGCATAAATGTTCTTCTGGCAGTCAGTCTGCGTGCCCAATTCCGTACCGGTCAGGTATCGTTAGGGACCGCTGGCTTCATGCTGGTTGGTGCTTATGCATCGGCGCTGCTGGCAAAAAATCTGGGGCTCTCTTTTTGGATAGCAATGCCTCTGGGTGGTTTAACCAGTGCTGTAATTGCGTTGATAGTCGGATATCCTTTCCTGAAAGCAAAGGGGATATATTTTGCTATATTAACTGTCTTGCTCGCCGAGATTCTAAGGTTAACCGCATCTTACTGGCCCAGCCTGACCGGCGGTACACGCGGATTGTTGGACATTCCCTCGCCTGAGCTGAATATTTTTGGACTTTCCACTATAACCTTCGATAGCAAAGTCAGCTATTATTACCTGATGCTTGTTATAGTAATTATCTGTATCGTTATACTCTACCGAATTGAAAAATCCTGGTTAGGGTCTATGTGGAAAGCTATTAATGAGTCCGATAATCTGGCCCAGGCAGTGGGCATTAACATTATGGGGCACAGGATTTTAAACTTCAGTGTTACCTGCTTCTTTATGGGTATTGCCGGCGCACTCTACGCCCACTATACCAACATCTTAAACCCAATGGGTACTCCGGGTAACATATTTGCCTTTACCACGTCTATGTATGTTCTCACATATGTTATCATCGGTGGAGAAAAAAGAATTGCTGGTCCTGTTATCGGAGCATTTTTCTTGACTGTAGTCTTTCATCTCTCGCGAATGCTGGGAGAGTTGGAACCTCTCTTATATGGGGCATTGCTGATACTGGTTGTGTTTTTTATTCCCGACGGGGTCATATCTTTATATTATCTGATGCCCCAATGGTATTATCGGATTAAGCATGGCAGAATCAGCAAAGCCAGACAGACTTAAGAACAAGGAAAGCTATGGTATTGTTGGATATTCAAAAATTGACCAGGGCTTTTGGAGGCCTGTTAGCTATCAACGGTCTTGATATGGATGTACATCAGGGAGAGATAGTGGGGCTGATTGGCCCCAATGGCGCCGGGAAAAGCACCGTTCTCAGTATGATTGCCGGTGCTCTCTCTCCAACCAGAGGTAAGTGCTTTTTCAAAAGTGAGAAAATAACCGGGCTTCCCCCACATAGTATATCTAAAAAGGGAATTGCCAGAGTATTTCAGGGAAATATTCTTTTCCATAATCTGCCGGTAGTGGAAAATGTGATTTTAGGCTCTCACATGCGCAGTGGCAGGGGTTATTTTAGCTCGCTGGTGAATAGTACCTCTAGCCAAAAGATGGAAAAAATCATATATGAAAAAGCTATGGAAACGCTGTCTTTGGTTGGATTGCATGATAAAGCAGATGACCTGGCAGTTAACCTCTCTCATGGGCATCAACGCTTTTTATGTCTGGCTATTGCCTTAAATAGCGATCCTGAACTAATTCTTCTGGATGAGCCGGTGACCGGGATGAATGCTGAAGAAGTAGCCGGCATGTTGTCCGTTATCAAAATGTTGAAAAAGGAAAGGGGCATAAGCACTATTATAGTTGAGCATAATATGAAGGCCGTAATGAGTCTTTGTGACCGGATCACTGTGATTAGCTATGGGGCAAAAATTGCTGAAGGTTCGGCAGATGAAATAAGTCAAAATCCTGCCGTGATTGAAGCCTATCTTGGAGTAGAACAAGATGTTGTTTGAGCTTAAAGACATCTGGTGTCACTACGGTGGAGCGGAAATATTGAAAGGGGTCAGCCTTTGTGTGGAAAAGGGACAGATCATTACCATTATCGGAAGCAATGGCGCCGGAAAAACCACCATTTTAAGAACCATAGCGGGGTTAAATTCACCCAGCAGCGGCCAGATACTATTTGAAGGTGAAAGAATAGATAATAAACCTCCGCAGTATTTAGTAAAAAAGGGAATCGTCTATGTGCCGCAGGGTAAATCGATTTTTCCTTATATGAGTGTATTGGAGAACCTTAAGATTGGAGCTTTTCTGCAAAAGGACCGTAAATCAATAGAGAGTGAGTTGGAGAAAGTGTTTGTACACTTTCCAGTGCTGAAAGAAAGAAGACGGCAACAGGCAAAGACTCTAAGCGGAGGCGAGCAGCAGATGCTGGTTATCGGTCGTGCTTTAATGAGTAAACCGAAGTTGATTTTAATGGATGAGCCCTCTCTGGGGTTGTCTCCGCTGAAAGTTCAGGAGATAGGCAGAATCGTACGAAATATTAATGAAAGAGGCATAAGCGTTATTCTGGTTGAGCAGAACGCGAGATTAGCTCTAAGGTTGGCCAGTTACTGCTATGTGCTGGAAGTAGGGAATATCATTTTGCAGGGTGAAACTAATGGACTTCTGCATAGTGAGCACATCAAGAAGGCCTATCTCGGGAAATAACAATTACTCTATTCTCTAACTAAATTATTCTCTTCATTCCAATTGCGCTTCCATTGAAGTGGATGGTCCACTGTAGAAGAAAATTGCCGGTTATATCAGACCCTGGTTTAGATATATTATTTCTCTTCTTTGGTTATTTCGGTTGAAGGATGAGCGGTAATAAATTGTAAGTCTTCCTTGCTGTCATTTACCAGAAAGTAAAATGAATTAGCTGCGATAAGACATGCCGTACCAGGCCCAATCTTGTATGTGTTTTCGTTTTCGATAGTTAAATAACCCGTTCCGCTTAGTACATATATCGCACCCTCTACGTTATGACGGTGATTAGGTATGCGGGCACCCGGATGCAGTGTTTCATTGATCATAGTGATAGATTTAGAACCGTGATTTTTATCCACCAATATTTTTAGTTCAAATCCGGGGAGGGGGGTAACAGTATTTATTTCTTTACTATTGAATATCGGCATTAGCAGCCTCCTCGTTAAATATAATTTAATATCTTTTTAGTGATATCGATATTATTGTGGAATCCGCAGAAATAGCGCATATTATCCTGAATTGTAGTGTGCGTCTGAACTACTTTTTGTATATTGCGTATTTATAAAACTAGGGAATACTATCTTGCTCTGCACACCCCACGTCGTGCAGCGGTATTACTATATCTGCAAATTTCTTGACCTTGACCATACTATCATATATCTCTCTAACATCGATGTGGACTCCCGGCGGGATGACAGGAGTCATTGCTTGAACTTCAGCGGGCGGCTCGAAATTCTGGCGTATACAGCAAAAGCCGGTAATTACAGCTTTACCTTTGGCGGTGTTTACGATAACCGACTGCCCTCCGGGAGTATGACCGGGTGTAAGCCAGACATCAATACCTTCTACTATTTCGCAGTCGCCCTCTACTATATCCATCTCTAACCCTTTAAGAAAGCTCTTGTTAACACAGGCGCCGGCTACGCTTGGATGAGGCTTATCAATGAAATCTAGTTCGGCTTTCTGTACTATAAATTTAGCATTAGTGAATTTATGTGCCAGCTCCAAATGATCATTATGCAGATGTGTCTGGATGACTATATCTATATCCTCAGGCTTTAATCCAAAACGCTTGAGCCCATCCTCTATCGACTGTATATCTTCCACAATAGCCTGTGGTGCCAAAAGCTGCATAATCATTTTTGCGCTTTGGGTGGTGCCGCCTGAATCCACGATGATTTTCTTTTTTGTTTCCTCTATATACCAAATAGTATTTGCCGTGGTATGTGTCGCACCCACGCCTGTGAGATAAGTAAAAATATATTGAGGCATATTGCTAATTTTATTAATTGGTATAGGACGTATAGTATAATCAGCCATTTCCGTCTCCCCCCGATATCTTGTCTTCTGGCCGGTCTTCAGCATCGATAACTATCATAACCGTACGCAGTTGTTAGGGGCAGATTCCCCCCATAACCATTGCTCGCTTTTTCCCCGGACAGGTTATCCGATATCATAACGTTCTCCCTGGTGATGATATTTGAATAGTGTTGATTAATTACACTATCCACCAGGTTGTAAGTAGTCGCTCTGCTGTTTTTCTCCCGCTTTGCTGTTTTCATCTCTTCAATTAAAATATTACTCTTAATAATATGAAAACCTGCGCGGCTGAAAAGGTTTTATAATAAGAATAGCAACTTCATGCGATTATATAATATTAATAGAATGATGTCTACAGTAATATCAAGATATTATTCAATAGTCATATCAAGCTTATATATTACTGTATATCATATTATATAAGCATATATACGTATGCCACCTTTGAGTGTAAATGAAATATAATAAGACGTCATGGAATGGTACGATCTTGTTGCTGCGGTCTATGATCGGGTGATCGAGAGAACTTATCTGCCTTTCAGGCAAACTGCCGTAGAAGAGCTCTGCCTGCAGCTGGGCTTCACGGTTCTGGACATCGCCTGCGGTACGGGGCTGAATTTTGAGCCGATACTTGCTGAGATTGGAAGCGGCGGTACTTTAATCGGGGTCGACTCATCGGTAAAGATGCTTGACCGGGCGCTTAAGAAAGTGGAAGCTAACAGCTGGAGGAATGTTCAACTGCTGCGGCTTGATGCCCACGGGCTCGCTCTCAACTGCGTGGAGGCGGCTTTCGGCCGCAGCATCGAGGTGAACTGCGTTATTTGCACGCTGGGGTTCACCGTGTTCGGCGACTGGCAAGCTGTTTTTGAACGCTCGTTCGGCCTGCTTAGACCGGGCGGCAGATACTGCGTTATGGACATTTTTAACGATAAGGTCACTTTAAGAACGCATACCGTCCGTATCCTCGCCCGCGCCGATAACTCCCGCCGCGTATGGGAACCGCTTAAGCAAAAGTGTGAGGATTATTCAGAAAAGCGCTATCCGGTGGCGTACGGGGATACAGTTATCGTTGCAGCGGGCACCAAGCGATAACAGCCGCAGTAGCCTTATCCGCTCTTAGCCTCACATATAATGAACTCTGACGCTATTCATTGACTATAATAGGTTATAGAAGGAACGAAAAAACTAAGGGGAGATGTCAAAATGAAAAAGGCGTTGTTGTGCATACTCATCATTGCTCTGATACTGCCGCTTGCAGCCTGTATCAGACCTGCGGAGGCAGGAGTGGTCAAATCAGACCTGCCGCGGGCAACTGCACCTGATGTCAGCCCGGACGACGTGATGAGTCTTGTTGAAGCAAACAGTAGTTTTGCCTTTTCTCTCTATCAGGAGTTGAGAGAAAAGCAGGGCAATATCTTCTATTCTCCCTATAGTATTTCGCAGGCATTGGCAATGACCTATGCCGGAGCCCGAGGTCAAACGGAGCAGCAGATGGCCGATACACTTAACTTTACGCTTACTCAGGAGCGGCTGCATCCGGCTTTCAACAGTCTGGACATGGATCTTGCCGGACGTGGAGAGGGAGCGCGGGGTAAGGATGGTGAAGGCTTCAGGCTGCATATTGTCAATGCCATCTGGGGTCAAAAGGACTATGAATTTCTTGTGTCTTTCCTCGATGTGCTGGCGGAAAACTATGGTGCCGGA
>CAZFIM010000081.1:0-10232 GCA_964519615.1 uncultured Dehalococcoidales bacterium | reverse complement strand
AATTATGTCCCGGTGGAATCAGAGCACTCTGCGATGAGCGCGTGTTTGGGTTCGTCAGCCGTGGGCGCCAGAACATTTACCGCAACTGCCGGGCAGGGATTGGAGCTCATGCATGAAGTTCTTTATGTTGCTTCAGCTATGAGATTGCCTATTGTAATGGTAGTTGCTAACAGGGCTTTATCAGGCCCTCTTAGCGTATGGGGCGATCATTCGGATGTCATGGCAGTGAGAGATGTGGGGTGGATTCAATTATTTGCCGAGAATGTCCAGCAAGCTTTTGACCAGGTGCTTTGTGCATTCAGAATAGCAGAGCACCCTGAAGTACTATTTCCTGTTATGGTACATATAGATGGTTTCCATCTTTCACATGTTATAGAACCGCTGTATTTACTGAATAGTGAAGAGGTCGGTAGATTTTTGCCTTCGATTAATTATCCTTACCCTCTGAAACCTTCCAAACCTGTAGCTATGGGTGCCTTTGGAGCTCCGAATGTCTACACGGAAACTAAAAAAGCGCAGGAAGTGGCGCTGATGTCCACAAAAGGCCATATTATTAAAACATGGCAGGAATTTGGAAAAATCAGCAAACGGAATTATTTGCCTGTTGAGACATATAAAGCGGATGATGCCAGCACACTGTTATTGACGATGGGCAGTTTCGGTGAAAATGCAATGATGGCTATTGATAAATTGCGCGATGATGGGCAAAAAGTTGGATTAGTACGGTTAAGGCTTTGGAGACCATTTCCGCTGGAGGAATTGCGTGTAGAGGTAAAAAATGCTGACACTATCATTGTTCTGGACCGCGCCCTTTCGATGGGGTCACAGGTAGGACCGGTTTGTACAGAAATACGGAGCGCATTGTATCCTATGAGTAAAAAACCGGCTATAGTCAATTTTGTAGGAGGGCTTGGCGGCAGAGATATTTCAGAGGCAGCTTTTATAAACATGATAAACCGGGGCTGCAAGCGGGCTGAAAAAGGTTTGGTAGATGATCTTGAAATGATTGAGGTAAGAGAATAATGGTCAATACAATAACTATCGGGAAACAGACTATCAGTACCGAAGAGCTTTTAGCTCCCGGCCATAGAGCATGTTTGGGTTGCGGCGAGGAGCTTGCAGTCAGGCTCATTACCAAATTTTTAGGCAAGGACGTTATTGTTGTAAATGCTACGGGGTGCACTGAAATCGTATCTTCGCCATATCCTGCCACCTCCTGGCGTGTGCCATGGATACACACTCTTTTTGAAAATACAGCAGCCGTTGCCTCAGGGGTTGAATCGGGCATTAAGGCGTTAAAAAGAAAAGGCAGATACCCTGATGAGGCAAAAGTTGTCGCTATGGCAGGTGATGGTGCAACGGCCGATATAGGATTACAGGCTCTTTCAGGGGCATTGGAAAGAGGGCATAATTTTATATTTATTTGTTTTGATAATGAAGCTTATATGAATACCGGTATTCAAAGGTCCAGTGCCACACCGTATGGTGCGTCGACCACTACCTCTCCGGCTGGAAAGATAAGTATCGGGCAAAACAGCTGGAAAAAGAATATGCCCGCTATTGTAGCTGCTCATAATATTCCCTACATAGCCACTGTTTCTCCCAGTTATCCCTTCGATTTAATTAAAAAAGTAGAGAAAGCTAAAAAAGTAAATGGACCGGCATATTTGCATGTTTTTGCGGTCTGTCCTACCGGATGGCGTACACCGACGGATTCAGCTATCGAAATGGGCAAATTGGCTGTTAGTACAGGAATATTTCCTCTCTTTGAGATTGAAAATGGCAAATATATTCTTAATGTAACCCCCGCCAGACTGAGACCCGTGGAGGATTACCTGAAAATTCAGGGGAGATTCAGACACCTGACTCCTGATATCATGCAGGAGATACAAAAGAGGGTGACGGCTGAATATGAAGCGCTGAAGAAAAAAAGCAAGCAAGGTTAGAAAGTAACAAAGTGATATTTCCTCAAATAAGTTATCTTGACTGATTTCGTGACGGTACTCTATACTTGCTGGCGCGGGGTGTAGCGCAGTGGGTAGCGCGCATGGTTTGGGACCATGAGGTCGGAGGTTCAAATCCTCTCACCCCGACCAGAGTATTAGATTTGCATTACCTGATTATAATAAATATATTATTGCTTGACAAAGGCCTTTGCGGCTGATATTCTTCTTGGTTGCAGGGAATGAGATAGCATTACTTCTGATCAGGATAAAGTGGTGTATTTATACAGAATGATACAGCTTCTGTATGCTATGGCATATAGCAGTAGTTGGTATAAATAATAGATTGAATTAACTTATAAGCAACATTGATGCTTTGCTTTATGCAGTGTTCTTCTACAAGGCAATATCTGCCAGAATAATAGTTCCGCATTCATGTAGTTTACTATTTATCCATGAGTCGAACCGATAAGTTCTATAGTGGGGAGAATAAGGGTAGACATGTAAACATAAAGCCAGCCTTTATGATTACGCAATTCCTTGTTTGCATTGTTTTCTGGCTTGTTCTTTCTGGGCATTACGATACGGAACATATCGTAATGGGAGTAATAGCTTCAGTTATCGTAACACTTCTTACAAATGACTTGTTTTATACGTTCTTTTCCGTAAGGGGTATGGGCGATCATTCTGAAGATGAAAGCATTTTTTATGTATTTAAGGTATGGTTGCGACTTATCATCTATGCATTCTGGCTTCTCTATCAGATTATAGTTGCAAATTTGCATGTTGCATATTTGGTGTTGCATCCTAAAATGCCGATCGACCCAAAGATGATGGCATTTGAATGCGGTTTTAATCGAAGTATATCACTGGTTACTCTGGCAAACTCAATTACACTAACCCCAGGTACGATTACCGTTGATCTCCATGGGGATAAATTCATTGTTCATGCTATCGATGTTGATTCAGCCGGAAGCCTTGCAGATGCATCAATGCAAAATAGAATCGCCTCGGTTTTCGGAGAAAAAAAGACAATTTCACCAAAAATTGATTGGGCAAATAAAATAAACGGGTTGAGGTAATGATCGGAATATTGATTGGTATAGCCATTTTTATTGCACTGCTCATATCGCTTCCGCTCTATAGGGTCCTAAGAGGGCCGACAGTGTATGATCGAGTAATAGGCGCAGGTCTTATCGGTACAAATACGATTATATTGCTTGCATTCGTAGGATTCATTTACCAGCGCATAGATATGTTTATAGATCTGGCGGTCGTTTATGCTCTTTTAAATTTTGTGGGGACCATCGCTGCCGCAAAATATCTGGAAAGAAAAAGAAAGGAGCAGTCATGAATATAGCCGCACTGGTTATTATTTTTTGCGGCATTTTTTTTATGACCGTTAGTGCTCTGGGAATTGTACGTTTCCCGGATTTTTACAGCAGGAATCATGCTGTGGGGAAATCAGAGACTTTAGGCTCTATGCTGGTCCTGTTCGGTTTGGCGCTATATAACGGATTTGAAATCAGCAGTCTGAAACTTCTGGCGATAATTTTATTTATTGCACTTGCCAATCCTACAGCGACGCATGCTATCGCAAGAGAAGCTCTGAGGGCAGGACTTCAGCCGTGGATACGGCGCATTAAAGATGTGGATAGTCATACCGCTGAAAACAAATCCATAGAAAAGGTTAAAGAGAATGATTGAGAAATATCAAGGCGGTTTTGAGCAAAGTACCGCTTATATAAGGATGTGTGTATGACCTGGCAGCTTGGTTTCATCCTTTTTTGTGTTGCTATTGCTTCTGGAATCGCGTCTCTTGTAGTAAAGGATTTACTTGTAGCTTGTTTTATGCTCATGGCTTATAGTTTCGGTGCTGCTTTAATATTTGCTGAAATGGGAGCTATAGATGTCGGCTTTACAGAAGCTTCCATAGGTGCAGGTATAAGCGGTGTGTTTTTGATAGTTGCGCTCTTCCATGTTTCCAGGAGGTCAAAGGATTGAGAAAGTGGTTCGCTCTAGTTATAGTTTGTATATTCTGGGCTGTACTTTTCTTTGTGGAAACAGATCTTCCTGATTATGGCAATATTAATGCTCAGGCGAATTTGCATGTCTCTCCTTATTATATTGAAAAGTCGCTTGAAGAAACTGATACACCAAATTTTGTGACTGCTATTCTTGCCGATTATAGAGGTTATGATACATTAGGTGAGACGACGGTTATCTTTACTGCTGGACTAGCATGTATTTTACTCCTGATGAAGAGCAGATCAAATGAGAACTAAGTACGAGAATATTGTTGTTGAGCTCGCTGCACGACTCACCGTGCCGTTCATATTTTTATTTGGTCTGTATGTATTGGCACATGGCCATTCAAGCCCCGGTGGTGGATTTCAGGGCGGTGCTATTTTGGCGGCAAGCGTGATGTTGCTACGTCTTTCGCTTGGTAAAGAACGTACGCAAAAGAGGTTTCCAACCAAAGTGGCAACTGTGCTTGGTGCAGTTGGACTAATTATCTATGCGGGGACGGGATTAGTAACCCTGTTTATGGGGGGGATGTTTCTGGATTATTCATATCTACCGCTGTTTTCCATGCATGAAGCGGAATTACGATATTTTGGCATACTATTTGTAGAGATTGGGGTGGCACTTGGTGTCTTTGGAGTTATGCTTACAATCTTTGACTATCTTATAGGTGATTGACATAATGCTTGAGACTTTTATCGGAAATTACGCATATTTCATGACAGCCATTTTAATATCAATAGGGCTTTATGGAATGATAGCCAAAAGAAACCTGATGAAGAAACTAATTGGGATGAATATCTTTCAGTCAGCGATTGTGCTGTTTTATGTGGCGGGTGCAGCAAAATGGGGAGCTACTGTACCGGTCTATAATGCGGAACTGGGTGTATCCAATCCGACCCTTTATGCTAATCCTCTCCCACATGTATTGATGCTTACGGCCATTGTTGTAATGGTAGCTACCACAGGTGTTTCTCTGGCTTTTATTATATTGATTTACAGGCGCTATAAAACACTGGACGAAAAAGAAATTTTGGAAAGAATGCGGGAATAATCTTGGAACAGCTTCCTATCCTTATACCTGTACCGCTTTTGGTATTTTCATTCATAGCATTATTGCTGGGGCTATGGCATAAAAAGCTGTCTTTTTATACCGCGGTTGTTGGTATTCTTATTGCGTTAATCGCTTCAATTCTGGCACTAATTAAAGTTGTTAAAGACGGACCGTTGCACTATAGATTGGGCGGATGGGCACCTCCCATAGGTATTGAATATGTTATAGACCATTTATCAGCAGTCATGGCACTGCTCATCACGTTTATAGGTTTGATTGCCGTCATCTATTCCTATCGCTCTTACTTAAAAGAAGTTCCGGGGAGAGAAATCCCCCTTTATTCGCTCACGCTGCTTTTGCTTGCCGGACTTACGGGCATAGTAGTAACGGGCGACCTTTTTAATCTCTACGTTTTTCTGGAGATAGCTTCGTTATCAGCCTATGCTCTTATGGCTGTAGGAGATCAAAAGGCGCCGGTTGCAGTGTTCAGATATATTATCATGGGGACGATAGGTGCCAGTTTCTATCTAATGGGGGTAGGGTTCATCTATTTTTCGACGGGATCGCTTAATATGGCGGATGTTGCCGGTCTGCTTCCTGATTTATTTACATCTAGGGCAATCCTTGCAGCGGTAGTATTTATCGTTATTGGGCTTGCTTTAAAAATGGCACTACTACCCCTGCACATGTGGCTGCCTGATGTTTATACCTATGCGCCCTCTGCCGTGACTTCACTTATTGCACCACTCATGACGAAAGTAGGTGCGTACGTTTTAATACGTATGATGCTCTCTGTTTTTTCGCCGCAGTATTTTAGCGAGCAACTTCCTGTGAGCCTTATTATAGGATGGTTGGGTGCCGCAGCAATTATAATCGGTTCGGTAATGGCTATAGCACAAAAAGATTTCCGACGTATGCTTGCATATAGCAGCATCGCACAGATAGGTTATATTGCTCTCGGTATCGGTCTGGCAAATCCGTTAGGGTTGATTGGCGGTATGCTGCACATAATAAACCATGCCTTTATGAAAGGCTGTCTTTTCCAGGTGGCGGGTGCGATAAGATATCGTATAGGGATATGGGACATCACAAAATTTTCAGGACTCGGGCGGAAAATGCCATGGACAATGGCTGCATTTGTTGTTGGTGCTATCTCTATGGTGGGCATTCCTCCTGCCTGCGGGTTCTTTAGCAAGTGGTATCTGGTGCTCGGCTGTGTCGATGCAGCCAACTGGGTATTTGTTGCAGTTATTTTAGCAAGCAGTCTCTTAAATGCTGTGTATTTTTTCAGGATCATAGAGAAAGCATATACAGGGAAGGTTGACAGTTCATTACCTGAAGCTGTAAAGATACAAGAGGCGCCGGCCAGCATGCTTGCGCCGGTATTAATTTTAGCAACAGGCATATTTGTGCTTGGGTTTGCCAATGCTTATATCGTGACCTATCTGCTGGAACCGCTGGTAGAGGGCTTATGATAAACAGAGCGAATATAGATAATCGATGGTTTAAGTTATGGATACATTTTACTCGCTGAAACCACTGCTAGTTATACTTGTTTCGCTTGTGGCTGCAGTCTTTGTAGTTATTTTTTCCAAACGTCCTAATATACGGGAGTTTTGGACGATTGCTGCGGCTGTAATCAAGTTTGCCGTGGTTTTTTCTATGCTTCCTGCAGTCCTTGCGGGCCATTATCCCGGTATAGTACTTTTTGAAGTCTCCCCTACAATTTCACTGGCCTTGAAAGTAGATATGGCGGGTATCATTTTCGCTATGTCAGCTTCACTTCTCTGGATTATCACCTCTTTTTATTCAATCGGATATATGCGTGGTCTTAATGAGCATAAGCAGACACGTTACTTTGCCAGCTTTTGTATTTGTCTTTCTGCAACTATGGGTATTGCCTTTTCCGCAAATCTGCTTACACTTGTTATTTTCTATGAAATACTCACTCTTGCAACTTATCCGCTGGTAATTCATAAAGAGACGCCAGTTGCCATGTCAGCCGGCAGAAAGTATTTGCTTTATCTTCTTACGGGTGGATTGGCCATCATCGTAGCAGTAGCATTAACGTATCACTATACGGGTACCCTGGATTTTAAAGCGGGTGGTTTTCTAACTGCGGCGCTTGGAGACCCGAAATTGCTCTGGGTTTTTGTTCTGTTCTTGATAGGTTTCGGCATGAAAGCGGCGGTTATGCCTTTGCATAGCTGGCTGCCGACAGCAATGGCCGCGCCGACGCCTGTTAGCGCACTGCTGCACGCCGTTGCCGTTGTAAAAGCGGGCGTGTTTGGTTTTGTACGTGTGGTGGGTTTTGTATTCGGCCCTGCATTGTTTTTTGATATTGGTGCTTCCAATATACTAGCTATTATGGCGGGCATTACTATTATTCTGTCTTCTTTACTGGCTTTCAAACAGGACAATCTAAAGCGTCGGCTGGCTTATTCCACCGTCGGACATCTCTCATATATCTTGTTGGGATTATCTCTGCTTTCGCCTACTGCATGGATTGGCGGGCTTCTTCATCTGGTCAATCATGCTACTATGAAAATAACCCTGTTTTTCTGTGCGGGAGCTATCTACGTAAAAGCTCATAAGGAAAATATTAGTGACCTTAATGGCATTGGGAAACAAATGCCTTTGACGCTTGGTGCTTTTACATTGGCATCAATTGGGCTAATGGGGATACCACCGGTCAATGGCTTTGTGAGCAAATGGTTCTTGGGACAAGGTGCGCTGGACGCCGATAGGGGCGTGTTTTTAGGCTTGTTGTTGCTAAGCGGCTTATTAAATGCAGGTTACTTTTTCCCGATAATCCGTAGGGCTTTCTTTGTTTCTTCAAAAACTAATACTAAATTCAGTGAGGCATCTTTATTTATGGTTGTCCCTTTGATATTGACTGCGGTGCTTTCACTTCTGCTGGGCATCTGGCCTGATTTCGTATTTCATCTCTATGAATTAGCCCGAAACGTGGCTGTGAGTGTATTCACAGGAGGTACAGGATGAAAAAAATATGGATAATTACTGCTTCGATAGTTATTATCGTCCTGTTTGCTTCATTGGACTATTTTATACCCGGAGGACACGAAGGTCACGAATTCTGGTGGAGCGCTATGCCTGCTTTCTTTCTGGTGTTTGGTTTTATAGGATGCATATTGCTGGTTGTTATCCCCAAATTCATAGGACATTTCTGGCTGGACCGTAAGGAGGATTACTATGATTAGTTTTCCACCCGGCCTTATAGTCATTGCGGGGGCAATCATACTTCCGTTACTACCAAAGAAACTAAGAGCCTCAGTCTTTCTTTTATTTCCTGCACTGGCTTTTATCTGGTTGCTTTTGCTTGAACCGGGTAGCACATTAACGGTTTCTTTCCTGCAATATGACTTGATTCTTACTTCTGTTGACAGATTGAGCCTCGCTTTTGGCTACGTATTTGTGATAATTGCTTTTATAGGTGGTTTTTACGGGTTTCATGTTAAAGATACCGCAGAGCAGGCAGCAACGTTAATATATGCAGGAAGTTCTCTCGGAGTAATATTTGCCGGTGACCTGATCACCTTAATAATATTCTGGGAGATGATGGCCTGGTCTTCTGTATATCTTATATGGGGCCGCAGGACAGAGAAATCAAGGCGCGCGGGAATGCGTTATTTAATGGTACATCTATTCGGCGGCAGCGTATTGTTGGCTGGTGTACTTCTTCATATTCATGAGACTAATTCAATTATATTCAGTCATATGAATATGAGTGTTTCTTCATGTTTGATTCTTTTCGGATTTGCACTCAATGCTGCTGTGCCTCCTCTTCATGCGTGGCTTTCAGATGCCTATCCGGAAGGTACTGTGACAGGAAGTGTATTTTTGAGTGCATTCACCACTAAAACGGCGATATGTGTTCTTGCAAAGGGATTCGCCGGTTGGGAAATTTTGATGTGGGCTGGAGCCGTTATGGCCGTATACGGCGTAGCATATGCCGTACTGCAAAATGATATCCGCAGGCTGCTCGCCTATCACATTATCAGTCAGGTAGGGTATATGGTATGTGCAGTCGGGATCGGTACGGAATTGGCTATTAATGGAGCAACAGCTCATGCTTTTGCACATATACTTTATAAAGCATTGCTGTTCATGGGGACAGGTACGGTTCTCTACGCTACAGGACATAGCAAACTTTCAGAGTTGGGCGGACTCTCCCGTAGCATGAAATATACTTTAATACTATATATGATAGGCGCTTTTTCTATTTCAGGAGTCCCTATTTTTAGCGGTTTCGTAAGTAAATCAGTTGTCATTTATGCCGCTGAAATGAGCAATCAGGGTATTATTGTGCTTTTACTTAATCTCGCCGCGATAGGTACATTTTTAAGCACGGCTTTAAAACTTCCTTATTTTACATGGTTTTCAAAAGGGAATACCGTTCAAAAGTGTCCCGTACCAAAAGGAATGTACATTGGTATGGGACTTGCTTCATTGGCATGTATAGCTATTGGAGTATATCCGAACTTGCTCTATAATGTGTTGCCATATACGCTGGAATACCATCCGTATACAATTCAACATCTTGTACAGACATTCGCTCTATTAATAGCTACGGCAGCCGGATTTCTTACGCTGTTTAAATTGTTTAAAAATGAAGATGTTATTGTTCTCGATCTTGATTGGTTTTATAGAAAGCCGGCAGCAATCGTAAATATAATATTTGTTCAGTTACCAAGTGCAGTATTTGGAGCTGTTGAAAAAGCAGCACTTTATTTAACGTATAGTTTGATTAAATTCAGTGTTAATCCAGTAAAGTATATTATGCAGCCGGTACCCACGAGTGAACAGAATGAATATAGAGGTTCTCGAACAGGAACTTATGATCCGGATATCTACCGGACAATGGTAGGTATAATGATAGTGATTTTACTGGTAGCGTTCATTGTTATCCTGGGGTGGAGCTTTCTGTCCGCTTAATTTGAAATGTTAATAACTTTGCGATTACATAATAAAGTGAACGGTGATATCATTATTTACATGAGATAGCAGGTAAATATCTGCTGTCAATAATTGCCAGTATGATACAATCTTCATCTATCTTGGTATCTGATCCAGTAGATACCGTATATGGTAAATCACATTTCGGACAGCGTGTTGAATCAGGGAATGCGATGCATCCGCAGGCAGGACATTTCCTAACTTTATTGATAATTTGCATTACCTGTATATCC
>CAZFIM010000080.1:0-10280 GCA_964519615.1 uncultured Dehalococcoidales bacterium | reverse complement strand
AGGATCCAACCTTAATATTTCCCCTATCCTGTCCTAAGGATGGGGTCCACCTCAATTCTCCTACTAAATTGAAATATATCATTACCATTAGCCAGCATTTGATCGAATAATTCGCGCTTACCGATATTCTTGTCGAGATCACCATATAACTGCTGATATTTGTAAAAAAAACTGTCCAATGCACCTTCAAATTTGGGGAGGTTACTGAAATCATAAGCTATTGCACTGTGTTTCATTGTCACACCCCGGCTTATTTCCTAATCCCGTTCCACTTCAGCTTATGTAGTAGGGTAATTTGCTTTTCGGTATACTTGAGTTCAATTAGTGAAGGCGCATTTCATTATACAATCGCACGTATATGAATATCAATAGCTTTTCATTCATTATTCGCATTTTCCTGTGGTTTCGGATGACAACGTGAACATAGCCAAGTATTGAAGCTTGTTAGCCAATAATCAGTAAAACCGCAATTTGGGCAAGGGTAGCTTCGGTGTGTGGGTATGGAATTGGATGGTCTGTCAGGATTGTCAGGGCAGTCAATGTTTATCTGGTTACTTGTTTATTCTTTATCGGTTTCGTGACTAGAATTAAGTGAATTAAAAACACTGACATCATTGACAACGTTGACCAGTTTTATACCTTGCCAAGCGGTTACTCTTTTATCTCCTTCAATAGGTCTAGTAGACCTTACCCGTATAGCTGTTTGGTTTTGAAATGCCCTTGCGAATGCATTTGGTTTTAGTAACGGAATCCCGTTCTTTTCGCAATATTTACAAAATGCATCGTAAAGATCATCTTTACTTATCCATGCTTCGGAGTCTTGCTCACATCTGTCTTGAACGAAGGCATAAATTGGATCAGACGCACGCAAATAATATTCTGTAGTCTCATCGATTGATTTTCTATAGCTAAAAGTACTGTTTTTCAGTAACCGTTCTAAACCATTGAGTGCGATATTTAGTAAGCCTGAAAGTTCTTCTTTTGATGTCAATTTGCTTAGAAGGTTTATATCCTTATCTGTACCTGTGAACTGATTTGGAAACTCTATTATTATCCAGCGACGCCAGAATGCGTAAGAATCTTCATCGTATATTTTTGGTGGTTTATTTGCACTGAAAACAAGACGTGCATAATTCACAAAGGAATAGTAATCATGGAACTTTTTTTCAGCACCAATTGTATCTCCACCAGTGAGCATTTTGAAGCTACTGGTCATGTTAAGGCTTTGCGAAGGCAGGTCAGCAAAAACATTCAATAGTTTTCCTTCAAGTGCGGATTTTTCTAGGTGTCACCCGTCCACGGGTGACCCTTCTCCTATCCTGATAATAGTGTATCACAAAAGATGTCCGTATATGGTATAGTATGCCTATGAAACGCAGGCATACATTGCTTGATGTACCGGGGATTACCAGCTTTATTACCACGACCATTGTAAATTTCGAGCCTGTATTTGCAAACTATGACCTGATGGCTGTAGCTATAAATACGCTGGCAGAATGCAGCCGGAGGTATCCGGTGCAAATCCACGGCTTTGTGATCATGCCCAATCATATGCATCTTCTTGCAACAGGGGAAAACCAGAGGCTGGTTTCAAGATTCATTGGAATTCTCAAGGAATACTCAGCAAAGAAGGTAATTAAGTGGTGTAACGAGAATAGTGGAGAACATTTACTTGCTGTCTTTGCTGCTGCCGCCGATGCTTCCAAACAGGGGCATCACTATCAGGTATGGCAGAAGCGGTTTCACAACGTAGCAATAGCTAATCAGCAGGACTTTCTCATCAAATTAAATTATATCCATACCAATCCTGTGCAGGAAAGGTGGGGGTTGTGTGATGTACCAGAGGAATATCCAAATTCCAGTGCCAGGTATTATGCTAACGATGAGGATGTCGGCGTTCCAATAGTGAATAGGGATTCATTCGCACGGTCACCCGTGGACGGGTGACACGTAGGGAAACACGCCCTAGAGATATCATGTTTTTAGTGGTATCAATTAGCAAAGGAGAGATCAAGGAGTAAGATAAATTTCCCTACGTGCTGCCTGCCCACAGGCTGTCTCAAAAGTCTACTGTAAATGGGCATATTACTTAAAAATGTGTGCTAATTTGAGCTGGTATTGAACGTGGGCAACGTGTAGTATTTTAGATAAAACTTAAAACGTTTTAAGGATAGTACCTTGAATAAAAACGTTGTCTTGGGTGTGGTGGGATCGAAGTTTCCTGCGCGCTGCCTGCTCACAGGCAGCCGTATCAGTGCCTTAAAAACCTTATTTTGGCGATTGCGATGCTGATATCCCTGGCGATGACATAATTGCCTGCGCTGGAATAGATATTCTTAATTCCGGGCGGTCAAAAGTTAACCTGGAAAATGCCTCTTTAAAGCTGTATTGAGGTGGCCCCCGAAATTCAGACAGGTTGTTGAGGTTGGGTCCTGCTCTTAGAGTAAAAACAAAAATAGGAGGAGCAGGACATGAAAAAGAGCCGCAGGAAACACAGTCCATCATTCAAGGCATGGGTTACGGTGTTGCTGATATTTCACCTGTATTCACAAAAAAACAGGTTACACCTGAGCGAAAACCACCACATAATTATGCCCGTATTTCCTTGCGCATTCAGGGCAAGTCGTATAATAGAAAAACCATTTCTTTACGGATTTTCCTTTATCGGCCACGTAGGGAGTCATTTGTTTAATCCATTTTGGAACATCGTTGTAGGGGCCGTCAAACACCTTGGTCAAGTAGGTGCCAGAAAATTTTACATTTTCGGCATTCGGGACTTCGCTGACGGTGTTGATGTAGATTTCACCTTTCCATGGCGATGATTCAGCCGAGAGCATCACAAAATCATTAATGCCCGGTTTAGCTTGACTATCCTCTATTTTTTTCCACATGCGGCACACCGCTCTGCCGTAAGTACCCGGCAGCGGAATGTGCATGAACTGCGGCACAGTCTCTTTAATAAAGTTTTTATCTTTCCAGACAATTTCTTTCTCCTGCCACGGTTCAGGATCGAACTTTGGGCAGCATTCCTCAGCCGTTTTTGTATTGATCATGATCCCTTCCTCCGTTTATACTGGCAAAACCGCAAATCCAGTGCTTGCTGCCAGTTTTCCTTGATTATTCCTCTGCTTCCTTTCTACCGGTTTTCTCTTCTGAGGAGACGTGCACCTCTGCTTCATGATGAACGTATATCATAACAGATGCCCGTGCATGGTACACTATTCCTGCCTGTATGGAGACTTGCCCGGTCGTATAGCTGCAGGGTTGTCTTACGGTAAACCGCAGCGCTCCAACCCGGGGAATCAAGACCGGTTTTACAATAAGCCTGGCTTACGGCTAAAGCCGCTGCGAAGTTATGCGCTGCGATGGGTGCGGAAATGAGAGCCGGTGTGATTCTCGCCATATTACCACGGCAATGCTTCACTTGCAGCCTGCACGTCTCAGCAAAGGCCTGCTGCGGCAGCAGAACGAACCAGAGCCTTTATCAGTACGCGATGATACCAGGCTTACTGCAGTTGTGCTATTTGCCCAACATGCCCTTGAGCACACTCATCATGGCGTTGGTAACCAGAGAACTGGATTGTGAGCGGTAGCCTGATCCCATGGCACTATTGGCGACTACGGCATTGACGATCGCTTCCAGATTACTGCCGCCGCGGGATTTGGTGCTCATAAAAGCCATTCCTGCCTGCAGGAGGTCACCCATATCCAGCCCGGATGACTGCTGCGGCTGGCTCTGCTGCTGGCTGCCGCCCAGCAAGCTGCCCAGTAAACCGCCAATGTCGGCGCCCTGCTGCTGCTGCTGCGGGACAGGCTGCCCACCGCCCAACAACGTCTGAATAAAATTCATGGCATTATTCTGCGTTATCTGCTGGCCCTTGAAATCTTGTGATGCCTGGTAAAGCCCTTTGGCATATAATTGAGAGGAGCCGCTCTTACGCTGGCGCAGTATCTCACTGGCATAGGCCAGTTGATCAGCAGGGTCTGCTCCCTGCCTTTCCCGCATCGCCTGAGTAATAACCTCAAAGGTATCAACCATGTTATCTCCGTGGTCGTGGTTATATTCGTCAGCCTGGTTCAATTGATCCTTGTTTTGTTGTAACTGTCCTGTAACACCCTGAAATAGTTGAAAAAGATCCAGTGAATTTGCCATTTGTCACATCTCCTCATGCACGTAATCACATAACCTCTGAAAATGCCTTCCATTACGTCGCCCTGAATTATTAGCAAATAAAATTATTGTCTGCCTTCTCCCGAGTGAGCGGGCGACTTCCGCCGGCTTTCCGTTTCACACGCCATCAGTACTCATTGCTGTATGTGCACTTATACCAGATTACTTTCATGTACTTTCTTCCGCCTACCCTATCTCTCTGCCTCCGGACTGCTTACTGCTGCAGGCCGATGAGCGAGCATAAATAATGGCGGAAGTGGCTGCAGCGTCAACTCTTGCGCCAACCCCCCTTTGTCTGCTTATCTGACCTTAAAAAAGCATATACAGCCGCTCTGCAATTACAGCACCGGATAAAGCCGTATCCCGCAGCCCGCAGATAGACGGCCTGATAAGAAAACTGCAAATTACAAGTCGGAGCAGGTATAAGTATGTGAAGCAGAAAATTTCGGCTTTACTTTTTACCGAGCAATGCCAGAATACCCCAAACGATCAGGAATACACCTACAACCCATTGAAGTGAAATCCAGCCGAAGAGAATAATTACACCAGCGATGATAGCCAGAATTGCGATAATGGTTCCGCTCATTTTCATGGTCGTACTCCTTTTAGATTATTTGATGTACTCGAACTTTATCAGAGAACTTCGTACTATAACTATAGGCCTGTTTAAACTAGCCGGTTAAAATCGTTGTATACGCATTGCATGATGAATGGACAACCCGCAAATTAGTTGTAGAGATCAGGTACCGGAATTTGAACAATCTCTATTGGCAACATCTGTCCAGGCAACACAGGCACGCTTTGCTTGCGCTGTAAAAAACGCTGTTACAATATAAAATCAACTATCTTTTACTCCTTTTTGTATGATCTCTGGATAGCCTGCATTGCAGCGCGTGCAACGATTGACCCTGATTGCTGGCGGTAACCGGAACTGCTGGCACTATCTGCGACTACGGCATTGACCACATCGTCAAGATTGGTCGCATTGGGCAGGGGGCGTCCTGTAAATCTCAGGCTGCCGCTCTGCGGCGGCGCCGGCGCTTGCCCGGCTTTGCCGGTCTCGGCAGCTTTTTGCTGCGCTCGCTTAACATAATTTTGCAGCTTTTTAGGAGACACATGTTCAAAGCCGTAGGGAGTGTCCATTCTGAAGTCACCGGTTTCAGGATTTAAAGTAGCTTTCCATCCCGGAGGTAATCCGGCCAGAATAGATTCTATGGAAGGTTCAGCAGAGGCCATGCTGCTTTTATCAGGTACCGGAGGAGGCTCCGGCTCTTTGTCCCATGCCGCTTTGCCGCCAAAAGCGGGTTTTTCCCATGCCGCTTTACCGCCGAACGCAGGTTTATCCCATGCCGCTTTTCCCCCGCCGGAAGCAGGCTTATTCCATGCCGCCTTTCCCCTGCCTAAAGCAGGTTTATCCGCGGCTTTCTCCCCGCTGCCGGAATCAGATTTTGCCCATGCGGCTTTTCCTCCGCCAAACAGTGATCCTAATTTGCTGCCGGAATCGGTGGACTGCCGCTGCTCTTTTGCGGGAGCTTTTCCCCCTCCCAACAAAGTCTGGATTAGGGACACTGCATTATTAGATGTTATCTGTTTCTGCCCCTTGAACTGCTCCGCCGCTTGTGCCAGGCCATTGGCATATAACTGTGAAGACCCACTTTGCTTCTGCTTTAAAATCTGACTGGCATAGGCCAGTTGGTCTGCCGGACTGGCACCCGGTTTTTCTTTCATTGCTTGCGTGATGAGTGAAAAAGTATCCACCATATTATCGCCATGGTCGTGGTTGTACTGATCAGCTTTATTAAGTTCGGTCTTTTTATTCTGCAACTGACCAGTGACACTTTGAAATAGACTGGCGAGATCTATCCCCTCGCCATGAGTAGCCATTGCGCTGACCTCCTTTGATTTCATTTATTCAATCATGTGCACTCCTCAGGCACATGAGAAGAATGTTCATACACATGACCCAATGTACATTGCCAATCCTGATTTCTTAAGAGGTCACTAATAGCGCAAATGAAGTTAACCAACGTAAAAATACTTCACTTTGATAAACTTATACGGGAATAAAATCAATTATAGTTTTGGCTTATGGTGAAGTCAATGGATGCATGTGACCATTATATTGAACTGACTCAATAAGCGGTTGTATAAGTCCAGCCTGCAGGGGATAACACTATTAGAACAAAGAGGTATACATATCCAGCCGAATCTGACAATATAAAAAGAAGTTCCTGCGGATTCCTCTGCAAATATCTGGGAGCTTGCAGGGAAGCTCTGCTCGCTGGCGATAGCTGCCAGCTTCTGCAAGTCTGCATCCTCCTGATTTTTGAAAAGAGGTACCTGTCGAATCAAGTCTATGTTTTTCATTCTTAATCTCCTTGTGGTGATACTTTAGCCAACATCGTTTGTAAAGCCCCCCTTTTTTGGGTGAACCATTCGCTACGCCGCAAATAATGAATCACAAAAGGTGGGTGTGTATGGTATGGTTGGCCTGTGAAATTGCTGGCAGGATGCAGCCGGAGGCATATGCATATGCCATTGCCAGGTATTATACTAACGATGTGGATGGCGACGTTGCAATAGTAAATAGGGATTCATTTGAAAGTTCACCTGCGAATGGGCGACGAGTAAAAAATAGAGATGAGTCGCCTGGCGCAGGAGCCGCCTGGGTAGGGATCGGTCCTGATTTTGGAGGTAATAATGAAACAGTGGTATGAAATGTTGTTTGAGAACTACGGGAAAAAATACGATAGTGAAAGCTTCACAAAGGGAACAATTGGAGAGTGCGACTTTATAGAGCGAGAAATCGGCTTTGATAAATCCGCGAAAATTCTGGATATCGGGTGTGGTACGGGTCGTCACGCTATTGAGCTATCGAAACGAGGTTATACTATTACCGGCATTGATTTATCTGATGCGCAGATTGCCAGGGCACGAATCAAAGCGGAGGCACTTGGATTAACTACTGAATTTTTCAAGTACGATGCAAGAGAATTACCTTTTGAAAATGAATATGATCTTGCGATAATGCTTTGTGAAGGCGGGTTTCCATTGATGGAAACAGACGAAATGAATTATCAGATACTCAAGAATGCGACACGATCACTGAAAAAGTCCGGGAAATTCATCTTTACAACGCTGAACGGGCTCTTCCCTTTATATCATTATGTTGAGGAATTCTGTGCTTCAACCACGGATAAAGGCAATGCTACTTACAGGAACAATACATTTGAACTGATGACATTTCGAGATCACAACATTACAGTGTTTGAAGATGACGATGGTAATAAGAAGGAATTGAAATGCAACGAAAGGTACTATGTGCCAAGCGAGATTTCATGGCTGTTGAAAACGCTGGGCTATATGAAGATAGAAATCTTTGGTGCAAAACTCGGAGCTTTTTCCAGATATGACAAGCTAACTACTGAAGATTTTGAAATGCTGGTTATTGCCGAAAAGTAACAGAGGTAATAATCCACTGCATGAAATGCTGCGCTTTACCAAAGCGAAACGCAGGTAATACTTTAATACGCCCATAGATAAAATATCTTTTCTCTGCCGTTATGTTTTTCAAATTTCTGTTTTAGGTCATTGGAATTTATTGATAACGGTATAGGCCCGTTATATAATCATCTTGTGGGGGGTTAATGTATAGCGTATAGTTTTTTTCTGTTGTGACCATGTGATTTTTTATCATAGGTGAAGGAGGTTAGTTATGGTCAGGGTGGTAATTGAGCATCGGGCAAAAGATAAAGAACACATGCGGCATCTGGTTGAAGCTATTAAGGAAACTCGCGATGAAGCTTCAAAGCAGCCGGGGTTCATTAAGGGAGAAACTCTTCTGGATACCGATGATTCCTGTCATGTTATAGTTATCAGCTCATGGAAATCCAAGGATGATTGGCAGAATTGGGACAGATCGGAGACGCGTCAGAACCTGAAAAAAAATATCGAAAAGAACCTGGAAATACCTTACACTGTGATAACTCTCGCTGCTGATATCATCTGGAATGAAAGTTTGCAGCACGATTTTGGAACCGCCGGCTGAATATAATTTCCCGGGATATCTCAAAACACATGTGATGCGCAGGCAATAGCACTGCAACTATTGAGCGCGGGCAAATCCGTAGCTGCGGTCTAATTATTGCTGAGCTTTGAGCGTTCTCTGAGGAGGCGCACTTCATCGTTGGTTGTGCGGAGGCGAAGGCACAGGTATTTTGCAAATCTTTTATAGACGGCAAAACCAAGCTTGCTGTCCTGGGCAAGGAGATTTTCAAGGTCGTCTCTTTTGATGCAGATAGTCTCCGTATTCTCGACTGCTTCGACAGTGGCTGACCGCGGTTCATCGTCAATAAGAGCCATCTCTCCGAAATGCTGTCCGGGGCCCATAAAGGTCACCGTCTTGTCCTCTTTTTCTCCCTGCTTGATCAGCCGTACCGAGCCGTATCTGATAATATAAAAAGAAGTCCCTGTAGATTTCTCTGCAAAGATCTGAGAGCCCGCAGAGAAGCTCTGCTCGGTGGCGATAGCGGCCAGCTTCTGTAAGTCTGCATCATCGAGATTTTTAAAAAGAGACACCTGTCGAATCAAGTCTATATTTTTCATTCTTAATCTCCTTTGTGGTGATATTTTAGCCAACATTATTTACAAAGTAAATCCCTTATTTATTTTTTCGGGGTGAATTATTCCCGCACGCCGCAAATAATGCATTAAAAAAGATGCCCGTGTATGGACATAGTACGCCTGTGAAACGCTGGCAGGATGCAGCCGGTGGTATCCGGTGAGAATCTGCGGATTTGTGACCATGACCAAACATATGCATCTTCTCAACTTACAGTACGTCCATACCAATCCTGTACAGGAAAAGGTGGGAATTGCGTGGTGTTCCAGAGAGAGGTCTATATTTATTTGATTTTTCTGCACTTCACGCCACCTGTATACAAAATCTCCATGTTCAATTCATCTTCAGGTTTTACTCGCTAAAAGTAAACCTGTAAATTCTTTTGAGAGCAGAAGTCAGGTCATAACTTGAAAAATGATACAATGATATGAGTAGTTCGATTAAATGTTTAAGGTGAAGAGACGGAAAGAAAACAAAAATTAAGTTTGATCCGGGATGATGGCCCCCTATCTATTTTCTCTGAAGAGAAGAGTGCCGATTCATTAGCTGCTATTGACGTATTCGATGCTGACTATGAACCTGAGATATTATTTAATGAATGTCCTGAAGAAGCTGCTACAGACGAATCTTCTTTTTGGGGAGATGAGGTACCTGGAGATGATTTAACCGGCAAACCAGGACCAGAAACTACGGCTGTGTGTCGGGCCAGCGAGGAAAGCCTGGTTGGGGTGGATGTGGTTAATGACCCTTTGTATGCATATCTAACTGAGATCGGAAGAATCCAACTTATCACGGCAAATGACGAGAAGTTATTAGCCAGGAGGTTAGAAGATGCCAACTATCTTAGAAAGATCGAGAAGGTCTATTTCAAGCAGTACAATTTTTATCCGTCAGCAGAAACAATCATAATTATTTTGCTCAGGCATCTTCTTGCAGCTCAACCCTTAATCGACGTTGTTGCTGAACGGCTTGATTTTTCTCCTGAGAATAGCTTTGACAGAAAAATCCATAACGAAAAGCTGGAGGAAGCCATCAATGGCGTAATCGACCAGACATTGATTAACTATGTTTCAGAAAATCGTAAAGAAGACTTTTCGGAAGTGGAACAGGAATTAATCAGCATCTCCCTTGATGGTCGCCTTTTACCTCCTGAACTGTTAACTATTATTGGGGATGAAACTTCATGGTGTAAGATGGAGTCTATCATGAGTGAGCCGATTAATCCCGGGTTTCTGTCCAAACTCCAATCTAATAGTCAACAGTTTACATCCTTTTTTAACAATGTAAAAAAAACAGCGGAAATATCCAGGAAACATCTTACTGAAGCAAATCTTCGCCTGGTGGTCAGCATTGCTAAAAAATATGCCAGTCGCGGCATGCCACTCCTTGATCTTATTCAGGAAGGGAATATCGGGTTATTCAGAGCCGTGGATAAATTCCAATACAGAAAAGGATATAAATTCAGCACTTATGCTACCTGGTGGATCC
>CAZFIM010000079.1:0-10383 GCA_964519615.1 uncultured Dehalococcoidales bacterium | reverse complement strand
TCCCTTTGAAGGGAAGGGGGTTTTTCTTTATTCGAAGGGGCAAGCCCCTTCGAGCATCCTTTTAAAAGACAGAAGATCACGGTTTATTGCCGGATAATTTCCTGTGTTAATTATCCTGATAGAATAGAGAGAAGGTCTCACCCATCCCCCTGCCCCTTCCCTGTGATCAGGAAAGGGGCTTTTTTTTCGAAGGGGGTTTCATCCTCTCTCAATTGGGGAATTATTCTCGAAGGAACAGGCCTCATTGAGAGAAAGCGGCGGACTTCAAATAACAGCCGCGGTCAAAGGGAATAAGAACGCAGGCAGAAGTCAGGGGTTACGATAGTTCCTTCAATATATGTTTGGCAAGCTTCTCGTCTATCTCATCGTGGCGTGGAACAGGTTGCTTCTTGCCAGTTGAGGGGTTCCTGTAAAGGTCGTGGCGGGCTCCATGCCTGACGAGCACGCAGCCCAGAGAAGTTAGCTGTTCAAGCAACTTCCTTCTCTTCGCACATACAGCTCAAGGTCTTTCACGTTATAAGCATCGGGGACATCCTCCAGCGCTATAAGCATGTAGGCATCCTTCATGTTCTCTTCAAGCTCCTCGAGCGTCTTGCCCTGTGTCATTATTTCGGGATGCTCAAGCAGTTTGCCTACCCAGAAGTCTTTCCCCTTCCAATACACCATCTGCAGCTTGGTTGTCATAGCAAATTCCTCTGTAAATCGCTTTACCTGATAATAATATCATAAATAGAATAGGTCTACCCATCCCCCTGCCCCCTTCCCTTCAAAGGGAAGGGGGTTAGTGTTGTATTCGAAGGGGGTTTCACCCCCTTCGAGCTTCCCTTTTTTATACGTGCCTGTAGTAAGGTTTTCTGTGATGAAAGTATTATGCGTTTGCGTCCCGTATGAAACGGAGTGAAATCGGGATAAACCGGTGCGGTTCCCGATTCGTCCAAAGAACTCTTCGGGATTCGGTATCTTTCCAGTGACCTTCCCGATGTGCTTGCATCCCGTATGAAACGGAGTGAAATCGGGACTATCGGGACGCTCTACACCTCTGAGCGTTATTTTATAAGGGCGGTTAAGTAAGAAATGGAACAAGGCTGAGTGGTGGGCAGTACTGGACTTGAACCAGTGACCTCTGCGATGTCAACGCAGCGCTCTAAACCACTGAGCTAACCGCCCGTACAACAGTATACGGCATTGTACCAACGCTTGAACGTATCAGTCAAGCTGAAAGGATATCTCTATTCTGATTCTACGTGACCCCTGGATGTGCTCTTTATGCTGCTGGTGAGCATTATCTGAATGGTGTTCTGACACTTGGGGCAGGTGAGCTCTACAGTGACAGGCTGTTTCATAATCCTCTCTACCAGGGCGGTAACGATCGAATCGATATTATCCAGCCGCTGGTCCAGCATCTCCAGGCGTCTTTCAATATGCTCCATAGTCCCGTCTTTCATTTGTTTTCATATTGTACCAGCTATCACGCAAAATAAATAGGAGAGGGCCTTCCGGTCCTCTCCCGTATAAATTTCACAGATTCGATCCCGCCGCCTCTATATACTCTTTTCCTTCACGCCCAGAGAGCTTAGCTCCTGCTTATCGCTCTTGATCAGACCGTCTACCTCTCCGTTGATCATGCTCTCCAGATATTTGCGGTATGCCTCGCGTGCTGCCGGCGAGCTTTTTACCGCCTCTTTGGCACGCAGCCACTCCTCTTTAACGATATCGGATGTCTTCTCCGGACTTAAAGGAAACTCCACCTCCAGCATGCCCTCCGCTCTATCGAGCACCCTGCTCATCACCGCACGCTTTAAGCGGTCAAAGGAAAGCAACTCCTGTTCCTGATACGGCTTGGGTGTCCAGCTCTCATGCGTCATATGATGGCCTCCATTTGCTGCCTGCTGTATTTACTCTATGATATGTCTATGAGAAATGTGATGTCAAGCCCCTGTAGCCTTAAGATATGCCGCAGCCGCCGGCAAGCAGGGTTTTTTTCTTCTTGACATCATAACGGCAATACCCGTATCATCACCATAACAGACAGCTCATCCTGCCGGATAGGTGAGCGCCCAAGGCGGCGTCTATCCGCTTGCAGCACTGGCTGCGGCTATAAGGAGGCTTTGCATGTACAATAAGATACTGGTTCCCCTCGATGGTTCCGACGTGGCTGAATGCGTTCTACCGCATGTGGCGGCGCTGGCAGATGCCAATGCCGGGGCGGAGATAACGTTTCTGTACGTCGTACAGCCTCTCGATACACCTCTCACCAATCAGGAGTTCAAAAACCGCATAGAGAAGGAGGCACGGACAGCCGCCGCGGAGTACCTGACCCGGGTAGACCACAGCCGGAGCTATCATGACCGCGCGCACACACGGGTGGTTTTCGGCAAACCCGCGGAGGGAATCCTCGAATATGCGCAGGAGAGCAAAGCAGACCTCATCGTCATGGCCAGCCACGGCCTCTCCGGCATAGGCAAATGGATAAGGGGCAGCGTGGCGGATAAGGTGCTGCATCAGGCGCGTATACCCGTCCTGCGCATCAGGGCCGGCGCAGGCAAGCCGCCCATCTACCGCCCGGGAGAGAAGATGACCGTACTGGTCCCTATGGACGGCTCAAAGCTTGCTGAAAAGGTTTTAAAGCAGGTAATCAAGGTGGCAGACCATTTCGGGCGCCAGAACATGGATATCATCCTGATCAGGGTCTGCGAGCTCTTCTCCTACGGCCGCCTCCAGTACCCTCCCGCCGCTTCACTTTCATGGGATGAGTACCTGAGCTATGAGAAAAAACGGGCTAAAAAAATCTGCACCTCTTACTTAAGCGGTATAAAGAGCCGCCTGAAGAAAGAGGGACTTGCGGTCAGGACATCCTCGCCCATCGGCGCGCCGGTGGAGACGCTCACCAGATATATAACTAAAAACCGCATCGATCTTATCATACTCTCAACTCACGGGCGCAGCGGCTTAAGTGAGTTTGCCCTCGGCAGCGTGGCCAATAAGGTCATGAAAAACAATGCCGTCCCCACGCTGCTGGTGCGTATGAAGGGTTAGCACGTACCCCCGGCTTTGCACATCCGCACAGCAAGCAAGCTCGCTATCGTGCCGCCTGATGAAAGCGGTTTAAAGGCAGCTTGCGCTGCACCTCTCTACGACGTCTGAGTAGAGGCTTGCGCAAAGCCGGTATAAAAACAGCCCGGACCGCTTCTGTCTGCTATTGATTTCTCCGGCGGGTATTCATATACTATCAACAGGGGAAAGGAGGGAATCTGAGATGTCAGAGATCGAAGTGGGAAAGGTGATAGATTTCTATTCCAAACCTGTTGTCGCCGGCATTGTCTTGAACGATACTCTGAAAGCAGGCGATACTATCCACATTACCGGACATACCACAGACCTCACGTTTGCCGTCAACTCCATGCAGATAGATAACGCAAATGTGAGCGAGGCTAAAGCGGGTGACGGGATAGGCATCAAGGTGCCTGACCGCGTCCGGCCGGGCGATAAGGTCTTTAAGGTAACCGCCTGACCTGCATTCTTGCGTCAGGGCAGCTTCTTCAGCAGCTGCGCCATCTCGATGGCGGTGGATGCCGCCGAGAAACCGCGGTTGCCCTGCTTGGTGCCCGCGCGTTCGATAGCCTGCTCGAGGTTATCCGCGGTGATAATGCCCTGTATGACGGGCACTCCGGTCTGAAGGTTCACATTGGCAATGCCTCGGTTGACCGCAGAAGCTACGTACTCGAAATGCGGCGTTCCTCCACGGATCACGCATCCCAGACAGACCACGGCATCATACTTGCCGCTCTGCGCCATTTTCTGGGCCACCAGAGGAATCTCAAAGCATCCGGGAGTCCAGGCGATATCTATATCCTTCTCTTCCACGCCGTGACGTATAAAACCGTCCTTTGCTCCTCCCAGCAGCCGGTTGGTTATCATTTCATTGAAACGCGAAATAACTATTGCAAATTTGAATCCCGCTCCCAGCAGCGTCCCTTCATAAAACTCAGCCATGAGCATTTCCTCCCGGTTAATTATTTATGACTTCTTTCCGGTTTTCTCAATCTCCAGCAGGTGACCCATTTTAGATTTCTTGGTTTCAAGATAGCGCATATTGTACGATGTCGGCTTCACGATAAGGGGTACCGTCTCCACTATCTTAAGCCCGTAGCTCTCCAGCCCCACCACTTTCTTGGGATTATTGGTAAGCAGCCTGATATTTTTCAGCCCCAGGTCCGCCAGAATTTGGGCGCCGATTCCGTAGTCTCTCAGGTCCGGCGGGAAACCGAGCGCTATATTGGCCTCCACCGTGTCCATGCCCTGATCCTGCAGCTCATAGGCCTTCACTTTGTTGTGCAGGCCTATGCCGCGTCCCTCCTGCCTCATATAGAGAAAGACCCCCCTCCCCTCCCGCGCGATATCGTGCATGGCCAGCGTAATCTGGTCGCCGCAATCGCAGCGCAGGCTTCCGAAGACATCTCCCGTGAGACATTCGCTGTGCACACGCACCAGCACAGGGTCGCCGTTGATGATATCGCCCTTGATAAGCGCAACATGTTCATCCGGATCCACCGTGCTCTTATAAGCTATCAGCTTGAACTCGCCGTAGCGTGTAGGCAGGTTGGCTTCCGCCACCTTGCGCACCAGCTTTTCATGCTTGCGGCGGTAGGAGATAAGGTCCTTTATCGTCACCATCTTAAGGCCGAACTTCTCCGCGATGAGCTCCAACTGCGGCAGGCGCGCCATGGTGCCGTCTTCATTCATAATCTCGCAAATCACGCCGGCGGGGTAAAGTCCTGCCAGCCTGCACAGGTCTACGACAGCCTCCGTATGTCCGGCGCGCACCAGCACGCCTCCGTTCCTGGCACGGATGGGGAACATATGCCCCGGACGGGCAATGTCTTCCGGCCTTGTTGCCGGGTCGATAATGGCTTTCACCGTCGCAGCACGGTCCGCCGCCGATATACCGGTGGTCACCTTGTGTTTTGCCTCTACAGAGATGGTAAAGGCAGTGGAAAAGTGCTCGGTGTTCTCCTGCACCATCATAGGTATCTTCAGCTCGTCCAGTCTTTCACCGTTAACGGGCATGCAGACCAGTCCGCGCCCTTCCTTTGCCATGAAATTGATTATTTCCGCCGTTACCTTCTCGGCAGCAATGGCAATATCGCCTTCGTTTTCACGATTCTCATCATCAACGATGATAAGACACTTGCCGGCTTTGATATCCTCTATTGCTTCTTCAATTGTCGCCAACGCCATTTGGTAGTACCTCGATTCCTAGTAATTATGCTCTGCCAGAAACTCCGCGGTTATTCCGCTGGACTCTTTCCGGCTGTATTTCTCAATATATTTTGCCATTATATCAACTTCCAGGTTGACGCTGTCACCCTGCTTTGCTTTTCCCAGTATGGTGTTCTCCCTGGTAAAGGTCACCAGAGATACGGAGAAAGAGGAGGAGTCATAGTCCGCCACCGTCAGGCTTACCCCGTCAACCGCGATAAATCCCTTGTTTACGATATAGCGCAGTACATGAGCGGTAGCCGCGATTCTGGCAATAACCGCGTCTCCTTCCGGCCTTAAGGAAAGTATCTTGCCCGTGTCATCGATATGTCCTTCTACAAAATGCCCGCCGAAGCGGCCCCCGGCCGGCATGGCACGTTCCAGATTGACCGCATCGCCCCTCCTCAACCTGCCCAATCCCGTACGTCTGAGCGTCTCCGGCATGACATCCACATTAAAGGTATTCTGTGAGATAACGGTCACCGTCAGACAAATACCGTTCACGGCAACGCTGTCACCCGGCTTTAGATCATCAAATATCTTCTCCGCCCCTATCTGCAGGCTGTCAGGTGCGGTATTTTTTACTGCTCCTATTTCCTCGACTATACCCGTAAACATGTCAGTATGTCTTCACGTACCCGCTAATAAGCACGTCATCTCCGTAAGCACGCATCTCGACATTTTTCAAATGCAGCGCCTCTGCTACCAGCGAGGCTCCGCTGCCGCCGACCGCACTCAACGCCTGGCCGCCGCCGATAATTATGGGGGCGACAAAGGTCATCACCTTATCGATCAGCCCTTTATCGAAAAGATCCCCCAGCAAACGGCTTCCACCCTCAACCAGCATACTGGTAATCTGCCGCTTGCCCAGTGCAGAAAGCAGCTGCTCCAGATTAATTATATCCCCTTCCGCACCCAATGCTAAAATTTCCGCGCCGGCACCAATCAATTCCTTCTCCCGCTGCGGTGAAAGCTGTCCGGCAACCACCAGCAGCGTATTGCCCGGCTCGGTAAATACCTTTGACTCAAGAGGTATTCTGCCCCTGCCGTCCAGTATGACCCTCAACGGCTGCTGCATAACCGTGCCGCCTTTACCGCCGCAGCACCCGCGCGCAGAAAGCCTGGGATTATCAGCAAGAATGGTATTTATACCCACCATAATAGCGTCCACCTGCTGCCTCAGTCTATGGACGTACTTGCGTGATTCCTCTCCGCTGATCCACTTTGAATCACCGTCTTTGGTGGCTATCTTGCCGTCAAGGCTCATGGCAAATTTAGCGGTGACATAAGGTATGCCTGTGGTTATATACTTGATATAGCTCTCGTTCAGCTGCCTGGCTTTATTCTCATACTCCCCGATGATTACTTTAATACCGGCATCCTTCAGGCGCGCCACGCCTTTGCCGGCAACCAGCGGGTTGGGATCAACCATAGCGACATGAACGCTGGAAATGCCTGCTGCGATAATTGCTTCCGTACAGGGAGGTGTGCGCCCGTAGTGGCAGCAGGGCTCCAGAATAACGTACATTGTGGCGTCTTTTGCCCTCTCCCGTGCCTGGTTCAAGGCAACTACTTCCGCATGGGCGGAGCCGGGCGGCTGGGTGTACCCCATCCCCACCACCACCCCGTCCTTGACCACTACCGCGCCCACAGCCGGATTGGGGCTGGTGTATCCTAAGGAGAGCTCAGCCAGTGAGAGCGCGTATTCCATGTACTGAACATGAAAAGCCAAATTCGTATCTCCGAACCAAAGTTACCGCCGGCAATCTACCGCTATATCTATCAAAACACTAAAAAACGGGGAGTATGCCTCCTTCCCCGTATCAACCCCACATACAAATCTTAGCGAACAGGGATACACTTGTCCACTTGCTCAAGCAGCATCAGGTAATGTTAAGGGACGGTCATTTGCTTGTTTAAACCAGTATACTTGTTTGAGTTTGATAACTCAAATTACATGACCCCGGAGAATTATCTGCTCCGCCTGCCTGCACACCGCTGTAAACAGAAGTGACGGCCGCTGCGTTTACCTTATTGATAGCACGGAAAACAAATATATCATATAATAGAGAGCAGCCGAAAAAGCGGAGATACTATGACCTTCATAAGAGATATCATTATAACCATCATCATTTCGATCCTGGTATTTTTTTGTCTTCAGTTCACCATGGCCAACCTCGAGGTATTCGGCATATGCATGCATCCCAATGTAGAGCACGGCGACCGCATCATTGTCAGCAAGCTCTCCTACCAGACGTCACCTCCGGAGCGGGGAGACGTTATCGTATTCCACTCCCCGAGGGATTCTGGTACCGACCTGATAAAAAGGGTGATCGCTCTCCCCGGTGAAACGGTAGAGGTCAGGGACGGAACGGTCTATATAAACGGCAGCCCGCTGGAGGAGCCGTACCTGAACGAACGTCCCGAATATGAATACCCGCAGCAAACGCTGCCTGAAGATCAGTATTTCGTTCTGGGGGATAACCGCAATAACAGCGCGGATTCCCACAACGGCTGGCTGCTGCCGGAGGATAATATCATCGGTAAAGCATGGGTTATCTACTGGCCTTTCGAACGGCTGCATCCCATCACCCATTATGCCTTTAACCAGAACGGGCGTGTAGTTAATGCCGCCGCACAATAATAATTATCCGGGAAGCGCAATGTCAGATGAAATAACCTCTCTATTCAAAGAAGCGGGCGCGCTGCTGGAGGGACACTTTCTGCTTACCTCCGGCCTGCACTCTCCCATGTACTGGGAGAAGTTCAAGATCCTGCAGTACCCGCGTTATACGGAGAAGCTGTGCGGCCTTATCACCCGCCACTACGCCGGCAAAGGTGTGGAGGTGGTGGTGGGGCCGACAACCGGCGGCGTTATCCTGGCCTATGAAGTGGCACGCCAGATGGGATTGAGGGGCTTCTTTGCTGAGAAAGAAGGCAGTGAACGCGTTTTCCGGCGCGGATTTACCATCAAGCCGAAAGAGCGCGTGCTTATAGTAGACGATATCCTTACCACCGGCGGCTCCATAATGGAAGTGGTCAGAGCGGTACAGAAGCTGGGCGGGGATATTGTGGGGATAGGCATACTGGTGGATAGAACGGAGAAAGGGCTGGCAGTAGATATACCGCTCTTCAGCTGTCTGAAAGCGGTGACGCCTGCCTATGACCCGGCTGAGTGCCCCCTGTGCAAAAAAGGAATCCCGCTTACGCGTCCGGGCGGGCAATGACAACGTAGTTTTTCCTTGCGTTTCTGTGATGTATAAAAGACCGGCGGCCGCTGCTGATGCTTTTTTAGCAGGCCGGCCGCCGGTAGTTACCGGTTTAAGAGGCTAACCGGTATCCCGTTTCTTGCTTTCAGTATTTAATAGAGGTCCATAACTTTGTCTACATTGGCAGGTACGGTTCTTTCAAATATTACCGTAGAACCTGCAGGCGGTTTGAACTCAATGGTGAACTTGGTATTAGCCTGAATTTTATCTGTCAGATCGGAAAGGTCTACGGTAATCTCCGCTTTCTCGCCGACCTCCAGAAGAGTATCGCCGTCATTATCGCCTACGAATTGACAGGTCCAGATCTTGTTATTCTCGTAGATATGACTGTCTATGTAGGCAAGCACCGTTTTGTTGTTCGGCGGAGGAGTGAGGTCTATCGGCTCACCTGCTACCGCATTGCCCACTGTAAATACTACCGTAGCCACATAGGTCGGCGGATTGGTTACGTTATCGCCAAGAGCGATGATACTGCCCTTGAGCTCCATTGTACTTTTGGCCTCTTTAAGGCCGAGATATACGGTCTCTTTGCCTTTCTCGGCGGAGAATATACCCGCTGACAGCACCGCATAGCCGAATACGGCCGCAACCGTCACAAAGGCAATGAGGATGATGGCTGTTTCCAGACCGGTTATACCTTTCTGGTCTTTATGCCCTCTCTTGAGTAGTTTATAAAACGCATTAAACATAATGCCCTCCTGTAAAAAAATTCTGGTTCGACTGTTTATATCAACGATGAAGATTCTGATTATCCCGGATAATTCAGCAACCGTCAGATAGTTTTCTCATAGGCCTCTCCTCTATTAACAGGTTTTATTATTATCGCAACAAGTATAATAATCACCCGGTACCTTTCACATCCCCCGTAAGTAACATTATTTCTATTACTTTAGTCCCAAATTGATACTCGCGGGAGAGTATGTAAAGGCTGCAAAAGGGCAGAAACGCAAAAAATAGTCATGCGCAAGAAAGAGGGCTGAAAAGACGGTGAGGATGCGTGAAGGTCAGTTTTGTGAAAAAGTCAGCGTATCAAGGGCAAGATAGAACGCTTCCGCATATTCATCAAAGAACTCTCTATTACAGCTGTATTTCATAGCATAGTACGTATCGCCTCTCATGAATGAGACGATCATCTCCTGCAGCTGCATTTCCCGGTCCTTTACCGTATGGGTGTATCTGTCTACCTGCACAACGGCAGGCACGCCTGCCACAGTGGTGACATACTCATCGAGCAAAACAAAATCGGGAAGGTTGAAGGCGGCGGAGTCTCTACCGATGCCCGCATAATCGGCCAGGGTAAAACGGCCGTCTGACTGCTCGGCCATCAAGAATATATGGATGGTATAGGCCATCTCTTCACACAGCGGTCCGTAGAGCACCACGATTTTCCCTTCCGCATTGTCCGCCGGCGCAAAATCTTCAGTGTAATTGAAGCTGAACCCATATTCATCGTTTGTATATACCCCGGACCGCTCCAGCGTTTCTTGAGAAGGCTCCGGCAGCGGCTTTTGTGCTTCCGGCAAGGTATATTCATAATGCTTGCCCGCGCTGTTCTCACACCCGTTAAATACCGGCAGTGCCGCAAGGCATATCAGCACACCGCAGAAGATTATTAAGCGCTTCATAGATAACCTCGATTGCATGTTACTCATTTTCCCTGTTATACAGGATCGTATAATAATAGTTGAATACACACCCCGTACGCAAATAACGCCTGATGCGGCTGCAGCGGAAATGATGCAGCCCTGTGATAACTATTATGTCAACTTATTTCTCTGTTTCAGTTGACACTCCTATCGTTTACAGCTACAATAAACTCCGCGCCGAGGTAGCTCAGCCGGTAGAGCAGCGGACT
>CAZFIM010000078.1:0-10411 GCA_964519615.1 uncultured Dehalococcoidales bacterium | reverse complement strand
ACGGCATAGCCTATCTCCTCCAGCATCTGCAGTGTAGGGTATACTACACCGGGGCTGGGGCTGTAGAAACCATGTGACTTTTCTTCAAGCGAACGGATGATATCGTATCCGTAGCGAGGCTTCTCTTTAAGGAGATCCAGAATAACGTATTTAAGGTCTCCTTTTTGGAAGGGGCTTTCGCCGCGGAAACCGTGAGAATAGTCCATTCCTCTGAACATTCTCCCTCCGAACATTCTTTCTTACCTCCATACCAGCTTTATAACGTATTATCACGATATATCTAGATATATTATAGAGATTTTTTCTGATTTGTCAAGGGGTATTGCGGGTGGTACGACTGAACTTTGACTTTAAGCAGGTACTAAAAGGTATAATATCTACGCGATGAACTTTTTTCATCGATACCGTATATAGTAATAAGGCAATACTCATTGATATTGGTGATAGAGTGGTACATAAAAAGATACTCAAGACAATTACCCCGCTGTTATTATTAGCATTAACGCTATTCGTCGGTTCTCTGAGCGGCTGCGATTTTTTCCTTCCTGAAGAAGAGCCTCCCGATGAGGGGAAGGTCAAATTTGAAATTGAGAAGCTTGCAATAAATCCCTCGGGAATAATGGTGGGAGAGAGCGCGGCTGTTACGGCAACCGTGAGCAACAGCGGAGACGCAGCCGGGACATATACCGCCGTTTTGCTGAAAGAGGGAAGCGAGATCGCCCGGCAGGATGTATCTATCGAAGCAGACAGCCACAAAGAGGTGACGTTTGCTGTACGGGGCGACATCGCCGGCAGTTACAGGCTGTCAATAGAGAAGTACAGTGCTGTTTTAGCGGTATATGACTGGAATCCGTATACAATTCAATATGACAGCGGCGTCAGCCTTGGACAGCATTATGCCGTTGGCGGACTGGGCCAGATAGTACATTTCACTTCGCAGGCAAAGCCCTTTAAAATCGATAAAATACTGGTTTACGGTGAGGCCGTACTGGATAACCTCAAAGAGCTGGATTCACGTCACATTACATTGCGTATCTGGAGTGAGGACAGGAGCACACTGCTCTGGTCCCAGGACTTCCCCTGGCGTGTGTTTGAAGGTTCTCTGGGGTGGAAAGAGATTAAAGTACCCTCTGTGGAGGTGACCGGTGATTTTCATGTCGAGCTGGTTACCAATAGCGAGCTTTCGTACACTGTAGGGGGGCAAAGTACCGTGCGCAATAATATTGCTATAGGATGGGACCGTCCGCCGCTGCCCGGTGAAGGACAAACACAGATTGCCCAGGTACGCTCCGGCTGGTCTAATATGGGACAGCTGGCCAAGCCTCCCGCTGCCGGGTATGGTGACCTTAACTGGTTTATCCGTGTTGAAGGAGAAGGTGTGCCGCTGGCATTGAGCTACGATGATGGAGAAGATGAAGGCTGGCACTGGACTACGACATCGCATTTCGTCAATTTTTCGCCGCCGTCAGTGCCTTTTGAAGTTCAGAAGGTGTTGATCTACGGCTATATCAATATTAAGGATCCAAACCGCGTTACCGAGAAAAAATTCACGATCAGGATCAGGGACCAGTCCAGCAGAAAAATTCTCTGGGAAGATGAGTTTAAATGGGATGTTTTCAGCCAGGACAAGGCTAAATGGATAGCGGTGAAAGTGCCCGACGTACTGTGCGAAGGCGATTTTTATGTCAGAATCATTACCAACAGCCAGAGCGAAGATGATTGCATAGTAATCGGGGTAGACAACAGCAGCCCCAACAGGCATTCATATGCAGCCAAGGAGGTGCTGTTAAAGCCGGGAGAAACTAAGAAAGAGGAAGGTGCCGATTACGATCCTGAGACTGCCAATTGGATGATCAGGGTACAGGGTATCTACCCTTAAGAAGTTATTTTTGGCAGCATAGTATGGAGAGCAGTAAAAGAACCTGCTATATTTTTCCTCCTTATATTTTCATCTGTCTGTTTCTCATGGTGACTAAGCGCAACGACGGTAAAGAGAGATAACAGCGTTTTGTCCCACTCTGAACAAAAGAGCTTGATAGTAATAGGTGCCGGTGCAGCCGGTATGATGGCTGCCGGACGGGCGGGGGAGGTGGGAGCTGCCGTGCTTGTGCTGGAAAAAATGGCATCTGCCGGTAGAAAAGTGCGCGTAAGCGGTAAGACACGCTGTAACGTGACAAATACGGCAGAGCTTGATGATTTTATTCTGCGCTACGGTACTGGCGGCCGTTTCCTTTACGCCGCTTTCAATCATTTTTTCAGGGATGAACTGCTGGCGCTGCTGGCGCGCTGCGGGGTAGAGGTTAAAGTGGAGCCGGATGGGCGCGTTTTCCCTGCTTCTGATAGGTCTACGGATATAGTGAATGCCCTGGGCAACTATATGGGTACAGGCGATGTGCGGCTGATAACACGTTCTGCAGCCAGCAGTATAGAAATAGAAAAAGGTCGTATTCTCGGTGTCCGCGCCGGTAGACGTTTCTATCCCGCAAGTGCGGTCATTATAGCGACGGGAGGGGCATCATACCCTGCCACCGGTTCGTCCGGTGACGGCTGCCGTATGGCTTCCGCTCTGGGGCATACCATCGTTCCTCTACGTCCTGCTCTTGTGCCGCTGGCGGTGAAGGAAAAGGAACGGGCGGCTTCTATGCAGGGTGTGAGCTTACGTAATGTGCGTCTTAGCTCTTATAGCTGCCTGCCCGGTGATATAATCCCGGGTTTAACTCCGCTTGCCGATGCCGGCCGGGGTATAGGGGGAAGACGTCCGCGCCGCCCGTTGATAGAAAGCCGAACGGGAGACATGGTGTTTACTCATCTCGGCATCGGCGGGCCTATTGCCCTTCAGATGAGTCTGGCGATCGTCGACGCGCTTGCGCAAGGACCGGCAAGCGTCACAATCGATCTTTACCCATCGCTCACCACAGCGCAGTTGCGCAGCAAGCTGCAGCAATACTTCGACGATTTCAGCAACAGGAATTACCGTAATCTGCTTAAGGAACTTCTCCCGCAGAAGATGATAAAGCCCTTTATCGAAATGACGGGGATATCCGGGAGCAAGCCGGGAAATCAGATAACAGCGGAAGAGAGAGAAAGACTATTGCGTTTGCTCAAAGCGCTGCCCTTTACCATCACCGGTACTCTGCCGCTCAGCTCCGCTATGGTAACGGCGGGAGGGATATCGCTTAAAGAGATTGATCCGCGTACTATGGCTTCCCGACTGGTGCGGGGCCTGTATTTTTGCGGAGAGGTGATGGATATAGATGCCGATACCGGCGGGTTTAATTTGCAGGCCGCCTTCTCCACCGGATACCTGGCAGGAGAGAATGCAGCGGCATTTGTCCGTGCCCGGTTTTAAATTATTCCGGCAGTATTGTCTTCACCTTGCCGCTTGAGTACAATGAGTGTATTCTCACATAATTAAACGAAATGAACGCAATGCTTTTATGAATAGCAGAGGTGTGCCAGAAGAGAGACATATAACCGGCCGGTGGCTGCGTGCCATACTGGAGCAGGTGCAAAGCGGCGCGCTCCCCGTAGCGGAGGCTATCGATCGGCTCAGTGTTTTGCCATATGAGGAATTGGGCTATGCCAAACTGGACCATCACCGCAGCCTGCGTACCGGATTTCCTGAGGTCGTTTTCGGCCGAGGGAAAACGGTTGAGCAAATCCTTACTATTTCCCGTCAGCTCGCAGCCTGCTCCGATAAACTACTTATCACTCATGTCGAAGGTGATGTGTATAATGCCCTTAAGGGGGTACTCGCTGACGCTGTCTATTATCCGCTTGCCCGTTCTATTGCGGTCAACCGCACCCCCCGCACCCCCCTCCGCCCGGGTATAGCCGTATTGACGGGCGGTACCGCTGATATCCCGGTGGCAGAGGAGGCAGCAGTTACGGCCGAATTGATGGATAATCAAGTTGAGAGATTCTTCGATGTCGGTATAGCAGGATTCCATCGGCTGTTGGAGAACATTCCTGCCCTGCGCCACTTCAGAGTACTGGTGGTGGTGGCAGGCATGGAGGGTGCTCTGCCGGGGGTAGTGGGGGGTATGGTCGCTGTTCCCGTTATTGCCGTACCCACCTCCGTGGGATACGGTGCGGGATCCAGCGGCCTTGCGCCGCTGCTGACCATGCTCAATAGCTGCGCTCCCGGCATTGCCGTGGTCAATATCGATAACGGCTTCGGCGCGGGCTACTTGGCCGGTCTGATAAATGCTGCCGGTGACAGGGAAGAGCGAAATGAGCCGTAAACAAGAACAAAAGCTTGAGCACTTAAAGGCTGTCCTTAAAGATATGGGGAAGGTTCTCATCGCCTATTCGGGGGGTACGGACAGTACGTTTCTGGCTGCTGTAGCGGTGCAGGTACTGTGTAGGGATGCGTATGCGGTTACGGCGCATGCTCCCCTCTATCCCGCTGCCGATATGGAAGCGGCGGGTGAGCTTGCGGACAAACTGGGGATACGTTATTCCTTTATCGAGAGCTCGGAGCTGGCAGATACGCAATTTTCAGCAAATGCGCCGAACCGATGCTACCACTGCCGGAAAGCTCTCTTTCGGGCTTTGCGTCAAATAGCGGACCGGGAAGGATTGACCTGTATAGCTGACGGCAGCAATTGCGACGATCTCAATGACTGGCGTCCGGGTATGAAGGCCGCCCGTGAAGCGGACGTACGCAGCCCTCTCTGCGAAGCGGGACTGCGCAAGGATGAAATCCGCGCTCTTTCCCGCGCATTAGGCCTGCCTACCTGGGATAAGCCTTCTTCCCCCTGTCTGGCTTCACGCATTGCCTATGGCACGCCCGTAACGGAAGAGACACTGATGAAAATCGCAGCAGGAGAGAAATATGTGCGTACTCTTGTCCGCGGACAGGTGCGTCTGCGCCATCACGGCGATACGGCACGCATAGAAATTGAGCGGGAACATATACCGCTGTTGCTGGAAGAGGGTATCAGAAATGAGCTTGTCCGCTGCATCAGGTCACTCGGCTATACCTATGTTACCCTGGATCTGCAGGGTTTCCGTAGCGGCAGCTTGAACGAGGTACTTGCCAAAGATATGAGTAATGACAGTGAGGGGAAAGCATCATGAGAAAAATTGCATATTTCGATTGTTTTTCCGGCTGCAGCGGCGATATGCTGCTGGGTGCGATTCTCGATGCCGGTCTTGAGATGGAAAAGCTCAAAGACGGGTTGAGCTGTCTGGGCATCGGCGGCTACCGTATTTCATCGGAAAAGGTTATGCGCGGCCCTATCGCAGCTACCGGATTCACCGTCAACGCAAAGAAAGGGAATATTACACCGCCGCGCACGCTTGCCGATATTCTCAGTATAATCGAGGCAAGCGGGCTCCCGGAAAGCGTGAAGGAGAAGAGCATTGCTGTGTTCAGGCGCCTAGGAGAGGCGGAGGCAAAAATCCATGGGATTCCTCTGGAGGATGTTCATTTTCATGAACTGGGTGCGCTTGATACGATTATCGACGTTGTCGGGACTCTATTTGCGCTGGAGACAATGGGGATTGAACGCTGTTACTGCTCTGCGCTGCCTGCAGGCAGGGGTACGGTAAAGTGCGATCACGGTATTCTGCCTTTGCCGGCGCCCGCCGCGCTGCAATTGCTGGCTGAGGCGCGTGCGCCTCTTACCGCAACTCCGGTTGTATTGACGCAGGCTGTGGAGTTGATTACGCCTACTGGCGCAGCTCTGCTCACCTGTCTGGCTGATTTTCATCAGCCGGCTATGACCATAAATGCGGTCGGCTATGGAGCGGGGGCAAAGGATTTCCAGAATTGGCCGAATGTTCTGCGCGTCTGGCTGGGGCAGGAAGCCGCAGCAGCGGCAGACCCTGAGATGGTATTGCTGGAAACCAATATCGATGATATGGACCCCCGTATCTACGGTTATCTTATGGAAAATCTGTTCGGGCAGGGTGCAGTAGATGTCTGGTTTACGCCTATTCAGATGAAGAAAGACCGTCCGGCGGTTATGCTCAGCGTGATCAGCCCTGCAGCGGTGGAAGCGGCGCTGACGGATATAATCATGCGCGAGACCTCCACACTGGGTCTGCGCACATGTCCTGTCTCCCGCCGTACTGCTCAGCGCCAGATAGTGGAGTTTGCCTCTACTTTAGGGCAGGTCAAAGTGAAGCTTAAGCGCTTCTCCGGCAAGATCGCCGGTATCACAGCCGAATACGACGACTGCCGTGCTATCGCCCTGAACAGAAAAATGCCTTTAAGGGATGTAATCCGTATTGTGGAAGGTGAAGCACGGGATCACCTGCGGGGATAAGACCGGTGGTAGAGGCAGGCACGTATGCGCTGGTGCTCTTCCTTAAAGAGAGCTGCCGTTTACAGGTGGGCAAATTGGGAAGATTGGGCTTTCTCCCCGGCTATTATGTCTATACGGGCAGCGCACTGGGCGGGCTTGCAGGAAGGCTGAAGCGGCATCTGAGGCCGGAAAAACGGCTGCACTGGCACATAGACTATCTCCTGCAGGCGGCTTCGGTGAAAGAGGTGTGGTATACCTGCAGTCAGGAAAGACTGGAATGCGCCTGGAACGGTATAGTCTCCGGCTTGCCCGGGGCTGAGCCTGCGCTGAAAGGCTTCGGCAGCTCGGACTGCCGCTGCTATAGCCACCTGACCTTCTTTGCCTGTAAGCCGTCATTCTCTTTGTTCAAAGGAAAGCGGGAGGATGCAGTACTGCTGCATCCGTATGAATTACGGGAGATCAATTAATTTCTGTTTGTATCAAGCAAGGACTATCTGGCAATGTTCTCTCTTTACAGCCAATCTTCGCCGCGATATGATAGACCGGATAACAATGAGCCATTCACAAGCGTTTATTCCTTACATTGTCCCTGTTGCAGCAGGTGCGCTTTGTGCCCTGGGCTGTCTTATCGGCGCTTTTCTCTTTTTGCGCCGCAAGCGCCTGCTCGATGACCTTCCTACCTCCAGAGCCCGCGGTGTCTTTATAGGCCTGAACGAGCTCAAGGGTACGGCGGAAAGCGAAGCGCCTTTGCAAAGCTATCTGAACGGCACCCTTTGCGTGACCTATAAATGGCAGGTACAGGAGCACTGGTCCCGCCTGGTGACGGAGACCTCCAGCGATTCCAGAGGTCATGTTCATACCCGTACCCGTACGGAGAGCGGCTGGACTACCGTTGCCGGCGGCGGCGAAGCAGTGCCCTTCTATCTCAAGGATGAGAGCGGTGTCGTACGCATCGTGCCGGACAAGGCGGCTGTTCATGATAAGGAGGTTTTTGAACGGACCTGCGGCCGCAGCGATGCCCTCTATTATGATAAAGGCCCGGCTAATGCCGTGGCTAATTCCGATCACCGCCGCCGTTTTCGTGAGACCGCTATCCCTCTGCACGCGGAGCTTTACGTGGTGGGTCAGGCGCGGGAGAGGCAGGATGTGGTAGCTGCCGAGATCGCCTATGATGAGTCTGCGCCTTTATTCATTATCTCCATGAAGACAGAAAAACGGATAACCGCAGGCTACGGCATCGGCTTCTGGTCGCTTGCCGCGTTGGGTCTGATCTTTGCTGTTGCCGGCATCTTCGTTGCCAATCACCTGGCTGGCGGCGGGCCGTCTTTTTCCCCGCTTACAGGAGCTGCGGTCTATACTGCTGCTTGCATAATCGGCTGGCTCTGGACCGTCTACAATAGCCTTATATGCCTGAGACAGCGCGTGCTTCAGGCATGGTCGCTGGTGGATGTTCAGCTCAAGCGCAGGAATGACCTTATCCCCAATCTTGTACGGGCAATAGAAGCGTACCGGATACATGAGGCAGAGGTACAGCAGAATTTAGCTCAGATGCGCAGCCAACTTGGCGCCACTCCCCCGGGAACCCCCGGAGCAGATTTTACCGCTCTGGCTGCCCGGCTGACGGTTATCGCCGAGAAGTATCCGGAGCTGAAAGCAAGTGACCTTTTTATACAGCTTCAACGTACTCTATCCGATACCGAGGAGCGGATTGCGCTCGCGCGGGACTACTATAATAACATCGCTACGTTCTATAATAACCGTCTTGCGTTAATCCCGGACCGTCTTGCCGCTTTACTTGCGGGCTTGCGGGCAAAACAACTGCTTGATGCGACGGGGGGCTTCCGGCGTGCGCCCGTCAACGTAACTCTGGCCGGATGAATATCTTCCGGTTGAGTGAATTTGCTAAAAAAAATCGAAGCATAATCTATGGCTTCTTTGCGCCTCAATTACCGCATATAGTAATATTTGTGCGGTGAATGTAAATAATGCCGGGAAGGCAGCATAACCGGCAGCCGAAGGGGGAGAAGCCAGTGGGAGGCAAAGATATAGACGCATTGATAGCCGAGCTGACCTGCGATGACGTTATACGCTGTCAGAAAGCCCGGCGTTTACTGGTGGATATGGGACAGGAGGCGGTGCCGGCGCTGGTGGAAGCGCTGACCAGTAAGAGAACGTGGGTGCGATGGGAAGCTGCCAAGGCGCTTTCGCAAATAGCTGACCCTGCGGCTACCGCAGCGCTGGTTAAAGCTCTTAATGATAAAGAGTTCGATGTTCGCTGGCTTGCCGCCGAGGGGCTCGTGGCTATCGGCAAGCATGCGGTGATACCTTTATTGCGGGCTTTAATCGATACTCCGGAATCGACATGGATAAGAGAGGGCGCACACCATGTCCTGCATGACATGAGTAAAGGAAGCTGGGGACTGTTGCTTGAGCCTCTCATGGCAGCGCTGGAGGATGTTCAGGCATCGTTGGAGGTACCTCTGATAGCTAAAAAGTCTATAGATGCCCTTAAAAACACCGGTTTCCGAATGCGCCCCGGTTGATCTCCTCTCAATCGTTTATCTGAGCCCTGCGCAGCAGCAGGAATATGGGGCCGCTGAGGATGACCGATGCTGCAATCATGGATGCTGTCCCGATAAAAGGGTTTGGTGAGTCATACGATAATCCCATTACGGTTTGGACAAATTCAAAAACGGAACGGCCTATTCCTCCTCCGGTCAGGGCGTTGATCAGTATTAAAATGGCTGCCAGGATGAAAGGAGCAATGGAGATTATTATTTTTACGGGGCGGCTGCTCACGTAATACACCAGACGGATAAACCACGACAGCACTCCTAAAAAGAGCAATGCTGCAAACTCCCATACTACCACGCCGGGAAGGTAGCGGCTACCGTATATAAGCTCGTAAATCATCCATACATTCGATACTTTGAGGTTGACTATGTAAAAAATTGTGATCACTAGTGCGATGGCAGCAGCCATTAGAACGATGCTCAGGCTTCCCGCAAAAAAGTAGGTCTTTCTGGATATTCCCTGCGACAGCATGTACTTAAAGCTGGGAGCGAAGAATATCAGCCCAATTATTATTACCCAGCATATTCCTATGATATCGCCTACCCCCGCCGGCCCCGGTGCATCTGCCAGCCTTATCACTGCTATGGAAATCAATATATGAAGCAGCAGAACGGCGGCACAGATGGCAATCTGCAAATTGATCAGAGTGGCAAAATGAAATCGGGTGATTTTTAATACGCTTCTCATTATTTTATATTCTCCTATGAATTGGTCAGGCTGACGAACAGATGCTGCAGTCTGGCCGGTGTTATCTCCAGTCCCAGTTCCCTGATGCGGGTCTTATCACCCTCGGCGCGTTTCTGAAAGATGGTGACGGTCTTGAATTTCCCTATTGTCTCTTCGTGGATAACTCTCTTGTCCTGTGTAAATACATCGACACGGGCGCCTTCACCGGACACAGAGTAGGCAAGCTGCAATACGGACTCAAGTGTGTCATCGAGGACTAACTCACCGTTTTTAAGAATGATTACCTGTTCAAGGAGTTCCGCTACCTCGTCTATCAAATGTGTGGCGATGAGTATCATTCTGGGATTTTCACTGTAATTGGCAATGAGCTCACGGTAAAAAAGCTCCCTGTGTGCTGCATCAAGCCCCATTACCGGCTCGTCGAAAATGAGCACCGGAGCAGGTGATGCCAGCACCAGTATCAGCTTGAAGATCGAGCTGTAGCCGGAAGAAAGGCTTCTTATCTGTTTGTCCGTCTCCAGTTTGAATTTCTCAGTGAGTGAATACGCGCATTCCCTGTCGAATCCGGGATGAAACTCGCAAGCCCACCTGAAGCCATCTCTGACCTTCATGTTCCAGGGATGGACATTTTTTTCGGTCATACAGTAGATTTTGGCCTGTGCGCGATCATTTTCCTGGACGTTTTCGCTGTCCAGAAGTATTTTACCGCTGTCGGCGAATACCTTATTGGTGAGGATGTTGATCAGTGTAGTCTTGCCGGCGCCGTTTCTGCCGAGCAAGCCGTATATCCTCTCTGACTCAAGCGTCAGCGAAACGTTTTGTAATGCCCTTGTGCTTCCGAAAGCTTTGGAGATATTTTTGATTTCAATAGTGTTCATCTATTATAGCCTCTCTCA
>CAZFIM010000077.1:0-10500 GCA_964519615.1 uncultured Dehalococcoidales bacterium | reverse complement strand
GCTTGCCCCTTCATTAAAAATATAAACCCCTTCCCTTTGAAGGGAAGGGGCAGAGGTTAGGTAGACAACCCCTATTTTGAATTAAATTCATGAGGATATTTGAAGGGGCTTGCACCTTCATAAAATTAGTAACCCCTTCCCTTTGAAGGGAAGGGGCAGGGGATAGGTAGACAACCTTTATTTTGAATTGTCTCTGAAAAACCGGGCAATTGCGGCTTTATCCGTTTTCCCTTCGGCTGCTGAGCGGACCATTTTCTCAAAACTGTCTTCATCAGCGTTGACTTCTATCCCATTCATCATAAGAAAGACAACCGAAGCTACTGCTGCAGTTCGTTTGTTGCCATCTATGAATGGGTGGTTCTGCACGATATGATAGAGATATGCAGCCGTCATCTCATAAATATCCGTGTGAACATAATTCTCGCCAAATCCAACTGCCGGCATGGCAACGGCGGACTCCAATAAATCGATATCGCGAATACCGGAGGCTCCTCCATAACGTTGTATCTGGTCATTATGAATTTCGATGACCTCGTCAAGGCCAAGAAAAAGGTATTCGGTCAATCTGCCAGCCTTTTAAGAGCCCGCCCGTATTTAGCATTCGTTTTTTCAATTGATTGTTTGAGCTTTTGTCTTCGCTGTTCATCCCTTACCGGGGAGATGAGTAGTAGTGTGCCGTCGGTCGATATTTCAAGCGGTGTCTGCTCATCGATATTAAGAAGCTCAAGTATTCCCCTATCTATCACAAGAGCCAGACTGTTGCCGTGCCTGGTAAGCTTCTTCTGCATAGTGCCCAACCTCCACATATATACAATGTATATACATTGTAATACCCCTCAAGGATGTTGTAAAGCCTGATAGTTTCACAGGGATCGCTTGCGGCGGTACCGCTGGGGCGGCTGGGGAGGGCGGTGCCTCGTCTTAGAAAGGATGTTAACCCCTTCCCTTTGAAGGGAAGGGGCAGGGGATAGGTAGAATATCCATCTTGCGTCGAGTGTCCTCACGACGATTTCTCCCATTCCCATCCACCCTCCTGTATGATATACTCTTAGGAAATTGCTGCTGAAGGGGCTTGCGGCATTTTCCATTCTCGCTGGCAGTGATCATTTTTCAGGGATAATCAATGGCACAGACTGTAATAGAGAACCCGATCCTCAACTCCCCTTTCGAGGAACCGAAGCGCCACTTCCGCTTCTCCGAAGAGGGCATAACCAATGAAATAGAAGAGTCCAGACGCGTAAGCTCGTACTTCATTCCCATTGCCAGACCGAAAAAGAAAGGGAAAGGGCAGCTCGCCTTTAAAAATGAGTGGACGCAGGACCGCGTTAAAGAAAACGATGAGATCAACCGCATCCGCAAACGGGTTGAGATATGGAGGCAGGGCGGCTATGTGGGCATCACCCGGACCACGCGCTACCTGCTCGATTACTGGACCAACCCCGAACGTGAGAAGAAGCTCTTCTTCTGCCAGATCGAGGCTCTTGAGACAGCAATCTACCTCACCGAGGTCGCCGGCAAATATGGCGATTCATGGATAGAGAACAGCCTGCGCGAGGCCAACAGAGCAGCAAACCCGGAGCTTTTCCGCATTGCCTTCAAGATGGCCACCGGCAGCGGCAAGACCGTGGTCATGGCCATGCTTATCGCCTGGCACGTGCTCAACAAACAGGCCAACAGCCAGGACGCACGCTTCTCCGATGCCTTTCTCATCGTCACCCCCGGCATCACCATCCGCGACCGCCTGCGCGTGCTTCTGCCCAACGATCCCCAGAACTACTATAAAGAGAGGGATATTCTACCCGCCGAGTGGATGGAATCTCTGGGCAAGGCGAAGATACTCATTACCAACTTCCACACCTTCAAGCCGCGCGAGCTGGTCAATGCGGGAAGACTTACCAAAGATATACTGGCCTCCGGCGGGCAGTCACTGCTCACAGAAACGCCAGAACAGATGGTGCGCCGCGCCTGCAAGGACCTGGGCAACAAGAAGAATATCATCGTTATCAACGATGAAGCCCATCACTGCTACCGCCGCAAGGCGGGCGAGCAGGGCGAGAAGCTGGTGGGCGACGAGCGCAAGGAAGCCCAGAAGCGGGAGGAGGAGGCCCGTATCTGGATATCGGGGCTGGAGGCGGTCAAAAAGAAGATCGGCATCAAGGCGGTCTACGACCTCTCCGCCACCCCCTTCTTCCTGCGCGGCTCCGGCTATTCCGAGGGCACGCTTTTCCCCTGGGTGGTATCAGACTTTTCGCTCATTGACGCCATCGAGAGCGGCATCGTCAAGGTGCCGCGCGTGCCGGTTGCGGATGACTCCATGACCGGCGATATGCCAACATATCGTGATATCTGGACCCGTATTCGCGACCATCTTCCCAAGAAAGGCCGCGGCAGCAAAGATGAGAGCGGCGTGGAGCCCATCCTGCCCACGGAGCTGGAAGGCGCGCTCTACAGCCTCTACAGCAACTACGAGAAATATTACCGGCGCTGGGAAGCCAATCCCGATGCCCGCAGCAACGGCGCCACTCCCCCTGTCTTTATCGTCGTCTGCAATAACACCAATGTCTCCAAGCTGGTCTATGACTGGATCTCCGGCTGGGAGAAAAAGCACAAGGACAGTTCAACTGTCTTTGTGCCGGGCAAGCTGCCCATCCTCAGCAATGTGAATGAGTACGGCAAGCCCCTCGACATGCCCGGTACCATACTCATAGACAGCGAGCAGCTTGAATCAGGTGAAGCAATGAGCAGGGAGTTCAAGAAGATGGCTTCACTTGCCATAGAGGAGTTTAAAAGCGAGATAAAAGCCCGCTTTATCGGCAGGGATACAGATAAACTTACTGATGAGGACCTGCTGCGCGAGGTGATGAACACCGTGGGCAAGCCGGGCAAGCTGGGCGAGCACGTTAAGTGCGTGGTCTCCGTCTCCATGCTCACCGAGGGCTGGGACGCCAATACCGTCACCCATATCATGGGCGTGCGCGCCTTCGGCACGCAGCTTCTCTGCGAGCAGGTGGTAGGCCGCGGACTGCGCCGCATGAACTATACCGTCAACGCCGATAATATGTTCGAGCCTGAATATGCCGAGGTCTACGGCGTGCCCTTCTCCTTCATCCCCTGCTCCGGCTCCAGCGCCGATCCCAAGCCCGGACCCACCCCCACCCGCGTGCGCGCACTGGAAGAGCGTAACGAGTGCGAGATAACTTTCCCCCGCCTCAGCGGCTATCGCTACGAGCTTTCGCGTGAGGTGCTGACGGCGGAGTTTACGGAGAAGTCCCGCATGCCCCTCTCCACGCAGGATATCCCTACCTGGACCGAGAACTCTCCGATTATAGGTGAGAAAAGCGTCCATACCATTGACGAGCTCAAATCCCGGCGCATCCAGGAAGTGGCATTCCTGCTGGCGCAGATAACGCTGCAAAAGTATTTCAGCGATGATGAGGGGGACGTCAGGCCCTGGATTTTCCCCCAGTTGCTGGCCGTCACCAGGAGTTGGATTGATGAATGTATAGTTCTCAAGGACAACGCCTTTCCGCAGATGCTGCTGCTGGTCAAGCTGGCGCATGATGCGGCCACACATATCTATCAGTCAATCGTCAGCTCCCACGACGGACCTCGTTACCTCAAGCCCATTCTTAAGCCCTACGACTATATCGGCTCCACCCGCTATGTGGACTTCGATACCACGCGCGCCGTCTATTCCACCGACCCTTATAAGTGCCATATATCGCACGTGGTGGCAGATACAGAATCGTGGGAGCAGAAGCTGGCACAGTCTCTGGAGGAGATGTCTGAGGTAATACATTATGTCAAAAACCACGGACTGAACTTCACCATCCCCTATACCTATGGCGGCGAAGAGCGCAACTATGTCCCCGACTTCATAATCCGCTTAAAGGATGGAAACAGAGACCCGCTCAATCTCATACTGGAGGTCTCCGGCCAACCGAAGAAGGACAAGGCCGCCAAGACGGCGGCAGCGCGCACGCTCTGGGTGCCGGCGGTGAATAACCACGGCGGCCTGGGCAGGTGGGCTTTCCTGGAGATAACCGACCCCTGGGATGCCAAGAATACTATCAGGGCATTTCTTGCAAAGAATAAATAACCTGAGGAGTAGCGTGTTATGATTGAAGGTAATACGATTAAACGTATTAGAGAGGCGGTACGTACGGGGAAATTACCGCTGGAATTCACACCTGCACAGGTCAATAATGTACTCAACATCGGCTATGCTGGCACATTCCTGCCGAAACATCGTATCGGCAATCCCGGCGGCACCAGCGAGCTATTCATCCAGATAAGCAAAGGGCTTTATAAACTGAATTAATAAACAGAGGCACGTCATGGCAAAGAGTAAAAAGAGTAACCCTCCTGCAAAGGTAGACGCATTCAAACATAACGAGCAGCGCACCAATATACCCACCGAGGAGCTGCGCGATTTTGTCGCCGACGATGAGGCCCAGCCAAAGACTATGCTCTATCCGCGCGATACCTCGCTCGATCCGCAGCTTGTCTGGAAGGGCAAGGACGAGCAGGACGCCGAGGACCTGGCCGTGCCCGCTGTGCCCGTCTACATACAGGAGAAGATCAAACCAGTCCATATCATCGAGGACCTGAGAGCGCAAAAGGACAGGGGCAAGCCCGCCCAGCTCGATATGTTCGCGGACTTCAACGGCATCGAGTTTGAGGATATGGTGGACTTCTACCATCACGAGCAGAACTGGACCAACCGCATGATACTGGGCGATTCGCTGCTGGTGATGACCTCCCTTGCCGAGAAGGAAGGGCTCAAGGGCAGGGTGCAGATGATCTATATTGACCCGCCCTACGGCATCAAGTTCGGCTCCAACTGGCAGGTGAGCACGCGCAAGCGCGATGTCAAAGACGGCAGCGCCTCAGACGCCACCCGCCAGCCCGAGCAGATCAAGGCCTTCCGCGATACCTGGAAGCTGGGCATCCACTCCTATCTTGCCTACCTGCGCGACAGACTCATCGTAGCACGTGAGCTGCTCACCGAGAGCGGCAGCGTCTTCGTCCAGATAGGCGATGAGAACGTGCACCTGGTCCGCTGCCTTATGGATGAGGTGTTCGGAAGTGAGAATTTTTGCGGATTAATTGCTTTTCAAAAAACTGGTGGATTTTCTCCTCAACTCCTATCTTCTGTTTACGATTATATTTTGTGGTATGGAAAGAACCGACAGCAGATTAAGTACCGCAAACTATATAGAGAACGGCCACAATCAATGATTGAAAGTGGCTATGATTGGATAGAGACGGATACCAGTGAAAAACGACGACTCACTTCAAGAGAGATTGAAGAAGGAATGATACCGAGAGGGCTGCGTTTTCAATCAAGCATTTTAGTTTCTGCTGGAGCATCGGAAAAAGGATCACTCCCCTTTGTCTTTTGCGATAAAATATATAAACCTCCTTTGGGTACTCATTGGAAAACAAAAATTGAAGGTCTACAACGTCTGGTAGCGGCAGATCGTATAATTGGTGTAGGAAATACGCTTGCCTATGTTCGCTACGAAAACGATTTTCCTGTAACTGAATATAACAATGTATGGAATGACACTACAAGAAGCACGTTCGCCTCTGAGAAATGGTATATCGTCCAAACCTCTAACAAAGTCGTTGAACGCTGTCTCCTCATGACCACCGACCCCGGCGACCTGGTGCTCGACCCCACCTGCGGCAGCGGCACCACCGCTTATGTGGCTGAGCAGTGGGGCAGGCGCTGGATAACCTGTGATACCTCCCGCGTGGCGCTGGCGCTGGCGCGCACCCGCCTCATGGCCGCACGTTTCCCCTACTACCTGCTGGCTGATTCCCCTGAGGGCATTAAAAAAGAGGCTGAGCTTACCGGCATGAGGCCGCCGGACTATAAAACGGATAATGATATCCGCAAGGGCTTCGTCTACAGGCGCGTGCCGCACATCACGCTCAAGTCAATCGCCAACAATCCCGATATCAGGGAAGGCATGACGCGGCAGGAGATAGATGCCGCCATCGCCCGACATGCCGAGTCCGAGACGCTCTATGACCAGCCCTATGAGGACGGCAAGCGCATCCGCGTCACCGGCCCCTTCACCGTGGAGAGCCTCTCACCCCACCGCATCATCTCAGCGGATATAGACCAGCCAGCGGCGGAGCAGCAGCGCGGCGAGGGCCAATTCGTCTCCATGATACTGGAGAACCTCAAGAAAGCAGGAGTGCAGAACACGGTCAGGAACGAGCGGCTCAGCTTCGACCGCCTCGAGCCCTACGCCGGAGAGTGGCTGCACGCCGCAGGCGAATACACTGACAGGGACGGCGCCATCCGCCGCGTTGGCTTATGCATCGGCCCCGAGCACGGCACGGTAGGGCCGGACCTGATCAAGGACGCCGCCAAGGAGGCGGTGCGAGGAGAGGGATTCGACCTGCTCATCGTCTGCGGCTTTGCCTTCGACCCGCACGTGACGGAAGAGGCCAAACGCTACGGCAAGCTCACTATCCTCATTACGCGCATGAACCCGGACCTGGCGATGGGCAATCAGCTTCTCAAGTCCACCGGCGCCGGCAACCTCTTCATGGTCTTCGGCGAGCCTGACGTGGATATCAGGAAGGAGAAGGACGGCAGGTACGTGGTGGAGATACGGGGGGTTGACGTCTACGACCCCACCACCGGCACCATCCGCAATAGCTCCACCGATGACATCGCCTGCTGGTTCATAGACACGGACTATAACCAGGAGAGCTTCTTCGTCCGCCACGCCTACTTCACCGGCGGCGACGAGCCCTACCAGCGGCTCAAACGCGCCCTCAAAGCGGAGATAGACGAGGCCGCCTGGTCATCGCTCTATTCAACCGTCAGCCGTCCCTTCGCGCGTCCCTCCACAGGCAAGATCGCTGTCAAGGTCATCAACCACTACGGCGACGAGGTGTTGAAGGTGTATGAACTGGAGTAGTGTAACTCTCATTGATTCGTTGTCGTGGGCAACTGGAGCGTTGAGAATTCGTTTAAAGCGATTCTTAACGTATGTGAGAAATCCGCTACAAGGGAGACACTAAGATGTTTATTAGAGAAATAATTATAAAAGAATTTCGCCTTTTTACCAACAACAGGATAAAGTTAGGTAGATATATTACTGCCATATCTGGTTTCAACGCCACCGGAAAATCAACAGTACTAGGACTACTCGGCCATTGCGGCGAACTTAAAAGACACAGACCTTTACTTCAAAATTCCTTTAAAATCGAATTAAGTGAAATCTTAAAATTTTCAGAGGCGTATGACAAAAAGATCGCTGATATAGGTAAAATTATTTTTAACAATATACCTGAAGATTCACATACAAAATACCCATTAGAGCTTTATTACAGATCAACTTGGCAAACTTACCGAGATGGGAAAAGATACAGAATCATACCCAAGAGAACTACTGAATGGAATTCTTCAGCCAAAGTCACGTGGCCAACTCTTTATTTAGGTCTTGGAAGATTATACCCGGTAGGCGAGTCACTAAAAGTCTCGAAAACAAATATTGCAGATAAACTTACCGACAATGATAAAAGATATATCCTAGATAATATGAAATCCATATTAAATATGAATGAGGAGCCAATTAACTTCACAGCAGCATCAATTTCGGAAACAAATAGGAAAAAGGCCGTTGGCTTACATACCAGTTCCTATGATTATCTGTCTAATTCGGCTGGTCAAGATAACTTAGGACAGATACTATTAGCCATCTTGTCCTTTAAACAGTTAAAACAGCAACGAGCCGAGAATTGGTGGGGCGGGCTTCTCGTTGTAGATGAACTAGATGCAGCTTTACATCCTTTAGCTCAAAACAAACTAGTTAACTTCTTATATAAACAGGCCAAAGAAATTGACATGCAAATAGTATTCACCACACATAGTTTGGGATTATTGGACTATATTAGTACTAAGACAGCATATAATGAGGAATCTAATGAAAATAATTACGAATTAATATATTTAACTAACGCAAATGGTCCCGTCAAAGTAGAACAAAATCCTTCTTTTGATACAATTTACAGAGGTCTCATGGCTACTTATCAAACGCCATTGTCAAGGAGAATATCCGTATTTTCTGAAGATTCCGAATCAAGATTTATCATTAACAAATTACTTGTTAAATACTCACCTTATTTCAATCTGTTAGAGGTATCACAAGGACAAGATCAGCTATTAAGTCTGCTAGTAGCTGATTTCCGCAGTCTTTCTAATTATATATACATTTTAGATGGAGATGTTGAAGATAATAAAATTGAGCAGTACACAAAAAAGGTGCATCCCCTACCGTTAAGCTGTGTAATCAGATTACCTGGGAACGTGCGTCCTGAGCAACTTTTCTGGCAATATATGTGTAATATGTCTGATGAACATCCTTTCCTCGAATATGGTTCTAGGTTCGGTATTACAAAAAGGAGTTTGGAAGAAGCAGGGCCATTTTCGGATAAATATTCATGTTTACCGGAGCGAGACAAATATAAACGTTGGTTTAATGATAATAACACTTTGATTAATGCCGTATTTGATTTCTGGTCAATCGATAATGAAGCTGAAATTAACAAATTCATTGATGATTTCATAAACGCGTACAATTGGATAGCCAATAGATGTTTTATTCCAAGCATTTCTAAATTATAGGAAATAAGGTAGGATTGGTTTGCCAATAACATTATCACCCCTTAGATATCCAGGTGGGAAAACACCATTGTATGCTAAGGTGATTGATATTATTGATCGCAACAATTTACGTAATATTATTTATGTAGAGCCCTTCGTCGGAGGAGCAGGATTGGCGATTAAATTATTGCTAAATGAATGTGTCTCTGCTATCGCGATTAATGATATAGATCCATCCATATATGCTTTCTGGTATAGTGTGCTCAATTATCATGAAGCACTATGCGAGAAGATAGAGAAATGTGATATCACTCTATCAGAAAGAGATAATCAACTACAGGTACTAAAAAAGACAGCTATCCACACCACGATTGATGTAGGCTTTGCGACTCTATTTCTTAATAGAACCAATGTTTCGGGCATATTAAGCGCGGGGCCGATTGGTGGAAAAGAGCAAAACGGAAAAGACAAATTAAATGCACGTTTTAATAAAACAAAACTTATAGAGAAGATTCAAAATATTGCGGCCAATAAACACAAGATTTCTTTATTTAATATGGACGTGATTGACTTTATAGATACTGTCTTACCTAAATATGAAACTAACCAATTGTTTGTTAATTATGACCCCCCTTATGTTAGCAAAGGTCAGGAACTATATATAAATCATTTTACTATCATAGATCATCAAAGGTTGCGAGATAAGATTGCACTAAGTAATTACGATTGGATTGTTACTTATGATTATAATAAAATTATTTTAGAATTGTATCGGTTTTATAGATACGAACGCATTCAGCTAAATCATAGTGCCGGCAATATGAAGAAGGGCGAAGAAATCATTATTTATAGTCCTAGCCTTATAAATTAAACAATTAATTCGTTTTTTACTTCTAAAATCTTTTGATCAAAGACATGAAAAATAACCACAACCTCTCCCCCGCCTCTCACGACGAAGAGACCGTCTCCGGCTCCGCGCGCCCCGGAATTACGCAAGAGGACATAGCCGAATGGATTCGGTACATGAGGGGGTAGGAATAAAGCGGCATTTTGGCAGGGATGCTTCAGGAGATCGCCACGACCCGTCTCGTCGGATCTCGCGAAGACATTTTGGAGGGGAAAGCCTTGAGTCATGGGCCGCACCGGTCACGTCTTGGCGGCGTGGCTGGCGGCAGGAAGAGGGCTTAAGCCCGGAAGAAGCGATAAAGCAGGTTGAAGCAACCGGCAGAGACTTGTATGAGGCGACATACTTCAACGACGTTATAACTCATGAGGATGTGGTGAAGTTGATAGGCGGGGTGGAGTAATGAGGAGTCATGGTGTATCCCAGTGTAAAGATGATTTCGCGCAGACCGCACCTTGTGAATGGAGGGCATCTGATCAGATCGCCATCCCGATACATCGGGACAATGTCAGCAGTAAAAGGACGCCATCCTATCTCTCCTACCCTACCGTGACCTGCGGCGGATTCATGATGATAGGTTGACCCCCTATTATTAACACTTGACGTTCGTACCCAAATTGGGTAAGATAATACCCAAAATGGGTACTAATGAGAATAATCCAGCCGCAACATGCGCCGGCCTGTTCAGTGAAACGCGTCAGGCAGTCCTGGCACTGCTTTATGGAAAAACCGATAAGGCTTTTTATACCAGGCAGATACTGGATGCGGCAAGGATGGGCCGGGGGACCGTTCAGCGCGAGCTCAAGAATCTTACCGAAACCGGTATAATAATCCGTGAAATACAGGGCAGACAGGTCTATTACAGGGCAAATGACAGATGCCCAATTTTCAATGAACTAAAAACCATAGTAAAAAAAACCTTCGGACTGGTTGATGTTATTCGCGATGCTCTCTTGCCGGCTCA
>CAZFIM010000076.1:3482-10825 GCA_964519615.1 uncultured Dehalococcoidales bacterium | reverse complement strand
ACAGCTACGGCTCGGCAGCTAAATACGACCCCATCGAGCCGGGAAAGGCCGGCAGTATCGATAGAGGAGGTTGCGTAAACCTGCTCACATCTTCTAGAATAATATCAAGACATGTTCCCGGCATGGCACCAAACTCCTGCCTTATAGAAATCTCTAAACGGGAATGCTAGCGATGCCATCGATAATAACCTGCTGCTGATACGGACTTTCGAACTCAAGCAGGTATCAGCACTTATTGGGAAGGGTAACGCCTTGAGCACAAATATGCCCGGTATAATTGCTAAAGGTATTTCCATAAAAACCATGTCAAACCAAGACACCGGTCGGTCAAGTCCGATTGACTGTGTTAACTATTAATACTACCGGCCTGTCAGGACTATTGATTAAAGGAGGAACCAGCACCATGTCAAAAAACGGATTACTGATTGATTACGAGTACTGTACCGGTTGTTTTAGCTGTGTTGTCGCATGTAAACAGGAACACGGTTATCCCGCCGGCAAAGGAGGAATTCTGGTCAATGAAGTCGTGACAGAAAGTTCTGACCAGGTTCGAGTAGATTTTATACCCTTCCCTACAGACCTGTGCGATCTCTGCGTAAAAAGAGTATCCCAGGGTGAATCACCTGCCTGCGTCAAACACTGCCAGTCACAGTGCATGATGTTCGGCCCTCTCGATGAACTGGTAATAAACATGGAAAATTTAAAAAGGTCGGTTCTGTTTGCCCCGAGAGCCTCAGCGTATGCTCCTTCTTCACAATAAAGAGGAATAGAGAGGAACCAGGGCAAACATCAATACTAATATTCCGGTCTTTAAAAAGAAAGGAGAGCCGTTATGGCTGATAAAGAAGAGAAAATTGTCAGAACGACTATATGGTCGGCAGGATGTGGTTCCCACGGCGGATGCGGCGCCAAACTTTATATTAAAAATGGTAAGGTGACGAAAATAGAAGGTGACGAAGATCACCCGCAAAACCAGGGCAGACTCTGTGCCAAGGCTCTGGCACTAACGCAGTTTATGTATCATCCTGACCGCATTACACATCCTCTCAAGCGTGCAGGTGAGAGGGGCGAGGGGAAATGGCAGCGCATCTCATGGGATGAAGCCTATGATATTTGTGAAAAGAAATTGAAAGAGATTCGGGCTAAATACGGTGCTGAGTCAGTTATATTTGCGCAGGGAACAGGCAGAGATATCGGCGGCCCTATTACTTTCCTCATGTATGCCTACGGCAGTCCCAACTGGGTACAGATCGGGCTTGCCGGCCACGCCTGTTACACTCCCCGCCTCGGGGCCATGTTCGTCACCCAAGGCGGATATTGTGTGGTCGATGCCGCTCAGTTTTTCCAGGAGAAGTATTCTTATCCGGAATGGGAACCGCCAAAATATATTATGATCTGGGCGCAGAACCCTCTTGCCGGCTGTCACGATGCCTTCTACGGACACTGGATTACGGACTGTATGAAAAAAGGATCCAAGCTTATTACCATAGACCCCACAGTCACATGGTTGGCTTCCCGCTCAGAGCTTCATCTCCGCTTACGTCCCGGTACGGATGGCGCACTTGCCCTGGGAATGCTCAATGTAATTATCAATGAAGAGCTTTATGATAAAGAATTCGTAGAGAAATGGACATACGGCTTCGAAGAGCTTAAGGAAAGGGTCCAGCAATATCCGCCCCACAAAGTTTCTGAGATTACCTGGGTGCCTGAAGGCCAGATAAAGGAAGCTGCCAGGCTCTTCGCATGTAATAAACCATCAGCCGTCCAGTGGGGAGTGCCAATAGACCAGGGACCTGAAGGCACCGTTATTGCACAGGCCATAAATCATCTATGGGCAATTACAGGCAATATCGATATACCCGGTGGTATGGTTTTAGCCCGTCCTTCTCACGGCGTCACCACCTATCCCTTTTCAACAGCGGAATTGCTCGACCTGTACGGAGAAGACCTGGTCAAGCTTCTCAATGAAAAACGTATAGGAGCCGACAGGTATCCGATGATAAAGAATTTCAGGGGATGGGCACAGCCTGATGTTCTGCTGGAGCAACTGCAAACGGGCAAGCCGTATCCGATTAAAGCTGCATGGATACAGACATCGAACCCTATTGGCGGACAGGCAGCCGATACATGGGAACACTTAAAACAGTTGAAAAAGCTGGACTTCATCGTGGTAGTGGACCTTTTCCAGACTCCCACTACCATGGCACTGGCTGATATTATTTTACCGGCTGCCACCTTCCCTGAAAAAGAAAGCTTCCGCTCATGGTGGGCACCGCTCAGCGTCATTGTGAAAGCCGTGGAGTGTGAGGAATGTAAATCAGACTGGGAAATTAATCTGGAGATGGCCAAAAGGCTGTCGGACAGGCCTCTCCCCTACAATACGGTTAAAGAACTGATCGATGACAGGCTAAAAGTAGGCGGGTGGACCTATGACAAGCTCGCTGCCAAAGGAAGCTGGGATATGCCTCCCGACGGCCCGTGGAGGCCTTACCACCGTCACGAGCGCGGCCTTTTAAGGAAGGATGGAAAGGCCGGGTTCGATACGCCTACAGGAAAAGTAGAACTGTACTCAAAACGCTATGAAGAATGGGGGCTGGATCCTCTTCCCTATTATGCTGAGCCCAAAGAAAGCCCCGTCTCCACACCAGAGTTATTCAAGGAATATCCTCTCATAAATATCAGCGGACGGCGTTCACCGGTATTCTTTCATTCAGAGCACCGAATGGTCCCCTGGCTGCGTGAATGCGACCCTGAACCAACCGTTGAAATCCATCCGGATACCGCACGCAAGTATGGCGTCTCCAACGGAGAATGGGTCTTTGTGGAAAGCATACGCGGTAAAGCAAAATTTAAAGCTAAAGTTACTCCCATCAGCCACCCCGGGGTTGTGACCACACCACACGGCTGGTTTCTACCTGAAACCGATGGCAAGGAACCGTGCCTTTTCAGCACCGGAGAACACAATGTAAATCAGATTACCGGTATGGGCAATCAGTCTAAATCAGGCTTCGGCGGCACCAATTACAGAACATCTCTGGTGCGGATACGAAAAGTGGATTAAGGCAGATCGGCAGTACGATTACAAAGCTCCTGAAACGCATAAAATACAGACCGGCGGTTGCACAGAAAACCTCTGCTTCCGCCGGTCTGTAGCTTTTCTTGCTTCTATGATTAGTAGGTTACTTTTTCCGCAGCTTTATCAGTTACGCATCCGTAAGAAAGTCGCGATAGTCAGCCATTTTAGAGAGAACGAAAGCTCCTTTTTTTGGATCTGAATATGCAGGTACGTGGTTCTCAGATAGATATTCATATACATTCGGTGACAATTCAGGCAATGAAAATACGGATGTTATCAGCGGCTTGCTCAATCCCCTGGCAGCACTAACAATACCTTCAAGACACGGCATGTTGGGCGAGGTAATGGCCAGAATCATATCCACATTCTCGTCATCGGCCAGTATTTTTATCGTCTCTCCATATAGATGCGGTTTCATAAGAGATACAACACCGATATCGGCCGGATTGCCCACCGTAACACCCACACCGGTAATTAACTCTTTCATTTTTTTTAAGGTGTTCTCGGAAAGCTGTGACAGCTGCAAACCCATCCTGATGCAGTTGTCTGCTGTGCCTACACCTGTACCGCCCTGTCCGCAAATAATAGCAACTCTCCTTCCTTTCGGCAGGGGGAGATAATAAAATGCTAGACAACAGTCAATCACTTCTTCAAAACTGGTGACACTGATCATTCCGGTCTGACGAAACATAGCATCCCAGACATGTTGGGAACCGGCAAGCGATCCCGTGTGCGATGCTGCTGCTTTTGCTCCGAAAGCGGTAGCCCCTCCCTTCCAAATAATCACGGGCTTTTTACGTGCAACATCACGAGCAACCTCAAAAAACCGTCTGCCGTCTTTTACACCTTCCATATAAGCAACTATGGTGTGAGTCTTATCATCCTCCCCGAAATACTGAAGGAAATCTGCAGAACTGAGATCGCACTCATTACCGGAGCTAATAATAGAGCTGAATCGCAGACCTTTTCTGGATAAATACCAGGTGAGATGGTCAACAAATGAACCGCTCTGCGCAAAGCCGCCGATGGTACCGCTTTCGGTCGGCATACCTTTCATTAACGCCTGTGGAAAGGTGATAACTCCGGCGCTGGGGGTATAGAAACCAAGACAATTAGGCCCAATCACTCTGGCGCCGCCCATAACAGCAACCCGCGCGATTTCATTTTGCGCTTTTTTACCTTCCTCACCCAGTTCACCAAAACCGGCAGCGAAGACAACGATTCCTTTAATCTTTTTTTGAACGCACTCTTTAACCAGGCCAAGAACAGGCTCAGGCGGTGTCAGCAAAACGGCTACGTCAACGTCATAGGGAATATCGGTTATACTGGGATAGGCCTTTAATCCCATGATTTCAGAGCTTTTGGGATTTACCGGGTAGATGTTTTTGCAGCCCATTTTAATCAGACCTTCCACGAACAGCCTTCCGAAGCTTCCCTCTTTGTTCGAAGCGCCGACAAGACTAACCGATTTTGCGTTTAAAATGCGGTCAAGCTGTGCAACCGTATCTTGAGCCATCAAGTGCCTCCTGTTTTTCCATGGTTAATCTGTTCCTTCACAACCTGATATCACCGCGCCGTATCAGGCTGTCAATAGAGAAACATTGCTAATTTTCCAATATTACGCGAGCGTCGACTGCCACTGCATGATCGCTATAGGCAAAAATTGGATTTAAATCAATCTCCCTTATATCCGGGTTTTCTACCGCATATCGGGAGATTTTCATCAATATATCCTCCAAAACTGCAATATCGGCAGGTGGAGTTCCTCTATAACCCTGAAGAAGAGAATATCCCTTGATTTCTTTAATCATTTTGGCGGCATCTGACTGTGTCAGAGGCGCAATTCTAAAGCTCACGTCCTTGAGAACCTCCACCCATACTCCTCCCAGTCCGAACATAATAACAGGGCCAAACTGAGGATCTTTTGTCATGCCGATAATCACTTCTATACCGGGCTTCACCATATTCTGAACTGCAACGCCCTCTATGGCAGCATCAGGAAATTGCCTTTTACAGGATGAAATAATATCCTCATATGCCTGTGCTACCGCTTCCCCATCCTTCAGATTGATCTTGACACCGCCTGCGTCGCTTTTATGACTAATGTCTGGTGATGCAATCTTCAATACAACAGGAAAACCCATCCGGCTGCTTTGCGCAACAGCTTCTTCTTTCGACCCAGCCATATATAATTCTGTCGTTTTAATTTGCAGTTCTCTGAGCAGCTTTTTGGATTCATCCTCGCTGAGGATGGTTCTTCCCTGTTTTTTTACAGCAGCAATAATATCGTTCAGAGTGCTCACCTTTCCTCCCTCATGTCAATTTTTGGGGACTATACAGGCTATTCTCAAGAAGGTTATTTCTTTGCCTGTCCCAGAACATAGTTATAACCAAGATCAAAGGCACGCATATTGGCATCGATTGCTTTGGCAGGTACACGCTTTTTAATCAACTCTTTCATCGTATCCAATTTGATAGGCAGCCGTCCACTCCCGAAAAGTGCCCCCAGCATAACGGTATTGGTGGTCAGCAGATTACCGGCTTCCTCTGCAATCCTGGTAGCATCGAGAGTGATGACATTTTGGGTGACTTTCTTTAATTCTGATACAATAACGTCCAGTTCAGGGTATGAACTCTGACCGATGGAAACTGTAAACGGCAAGACCTTTGTCGTATTGACGATGACAAGGCTCGATGCAGAGAGATCTTTTATATATCTGAGCGCTTCGCTTGGTTCCACAGCAATCAGAATATCACACTTACCCTGAGGCGTCAGAGGTGCGTATAAATTATCGCCGATCCTGATATTGCTGAAAACAGAGCCGCCGCGCTGCGCCATTCCCAGTACTTCGGACCCCTGCATGCTAAGTCCATCCTCGATAACAGCATGACCGAGCAATTCAGACATCAAAATCACACCCTGGCCGCCTACACCGGCCAGTATAACATTCAACTCTTTAATATCCGCAGTCGTATTCATCACTCTATTTACTCCTTCTGTCAATTATCGCGTTAACCGGGCAAATCTGAGCACACAGTCTGCAACCGGTACATTGTGCCGGGTCAATGGCAACATGCTCATCTTCGATGTATATTGCAGGACAACCCAGTGCATTTACACATAACCGGCAATCAGAGCACACATCCAGATCCACCGTCATTGGCTTGAATTTTTCCCCGGTTTTCTTCAATTCACGCTGCATGATAACCTGACATGCTTGCCGCGCAACAACCAGCGAAGGGCCGTCAAAACGCAGAGCACGTTCAATCGTATCGATCGTCGCTTTCAGATCAAACGGATCGACCACTTCAACAAATTTCACCTGACAGGCACGGGCTACGTCCTCGATTTTAATTATCTCAGCGATGTCACCCTGTGCGGTGATACCGGTACCGGGATTAGGTTGAAAACCGGTCTGACCGGTTGTGGAGTTATCGAGCACCAGCATTGTTATATTAGCATGATTATATACGGCATTGATCATAGGCGGAATGCCGGAATGAAAGAATGTTGAATCACCAAGATGGGCTATTACCGGAGCACCGGTAGCTTGAGCTATACCGTTAGCAGTACCGAAAGCTCCCCCCATACAAATGGCGATATCATCCGAGTTCAAAGGAGGATTGAAACCAAGCGCGTAACAGCCGATATCGCCGGGCAGTACCGGGTCCTTGCCGAATTCCTTCTTGTAACGGCGTGCAGCTACATTGACAGCATAGAGAGTAGCACGATGCGGACATCCCGGACACAGAGCCGGCGGTCTGACGGGCAGTAAGGATTCTACCGTTTCATTGATTTTATCCAGCAGTGCGTAATCTGTGGGTAATTTGACTTCAATGATCCTGGCAATGGCTTCCATTACTTTCCGGGTGGAAAGCTCTCCCGCAAGCGGTACTACATCTTTTCCGTGAATGAGAACATCCACTTTCTGTTCCTGAGCAAGTATCTTGACCTGGTTCTCAACAACAGGTTCCAGCTCTTCTACAACCAGAATTTCAGGTACGGATTTGATTAATTGCAATGTCAATTCATCCGGTATAGGATAAGGAGTTCCCACTTTCAATATGGATACTTTGTCCTCTATCCCCAACCACTGTAACGCCTCACGCATATATGCGTACCCAAGGCCGCTGGCAACAATGCCCAGTTTGGCTCCTTTAACCGTGATAAGCTCATTATATTTGAGCGTATTGACGGCTTTTTTAATTTTTGCCATTCGCTCAATCATCAGGACACGGTTCTTTCTTTCATTAGCGGGAAGACAAA
>CAZFIM010000076.1:0-3472 GCA_964519615.1 uncultured Dehalococcoidales bacterium | reverse complement strand
AAACCCAACGAGATGTCCCTTTTTCATACTGTCCCTTCTTCTTCTCTTCAGTTATTTCACCCAACTGAACATCGATTCTGGCATGACTTATCCTGGTAACAGTACGGAACATGAACATCTGTCCGAACTTCTCTGAAAGGAGAATGGCGTCCTTCATCATTTCTCTGGCTTCCTGCCCGGAAGTAGGTTCCAGCACCGGCACATAGGCTTGCATAGCAATATAACGGTTATCCTGTTCGGTCTGAGAGCTCCACATTGAAGGATCATCGGCAGAAATGAGCACAAAACCGCCGCGCGTACCCATGTAAGCCGAGGTCATTAAAGGATCATGAGCAACATTGACACCGACATGCTTCATTACCGCTACCGACCGCAAGCCGCTCATAGCAGCGGCGAAAGCAACCTCGAATGCAACTTTTTCATTTACAGACCATTCTACGTAAAATTTACGCTTCGTGGACGCATCTATGAATGCCTGTACGATTTCACTCGATGGTGTCCCGGGATAGGCAGCTACAACATCGATTCCGGCTTCTATTGCCCCGCGGGCAATGGCTTCATTTCCCAGTACATACAATCTGGCGTCCGGGGCATCAGATGCAATTGTGATATCCTTAACTTCACTCATTACACTTCTCCTGAATAATCAATTATAATGAATCATAAAAAAATCAACTCAAGTTACGAAAAAAAATTTCTTAAAAATTATAGCGCAATTAAACAGTAAATGAAAATTCATAGCGGACTTCACATGGTAATAATGTTGTTTTCCTGGCTATTCTACAATTAGCCCGTATTATGGTAAAATTAAGCAGACAGATTAATTTCTGCTGAAAAGACATAGCTTGTTATCAGCCGCCAGCATATATCTGTGTCACTGTTGAATTGATGCTCTTTCTCATACCGGTAAAGTACAAGATATATTTCTGATTACGGATGTTTTAAGAAAAAAATGACAGGGCGTAAATTGGCATCCTCTATTCTACTTTAGTATAAATAGATATCATGCTATTCATAAAATGGTTTTAAAGCGAGGAACTCTATATGAGCGAAAGTAATAACAAGAAATCACGACAAAAAACGACTGGAAGCACCGAAAAAACCGTATTCAAATCACTTGCATTAGGCGGATTACTCGGTGGCGGAGGTGAATGCGTTGTTGATGTTAAGGACGGGAAAGCAGTCAGGGTTAGACCAATGCATTATGACTGGAAATATGATCCAGAGAGTTTCAATGCGTGGAGGATAACACGGAACGGCAAAACACTAAAACCGTTAATGAAAGCGCTCCCATGCCCCTTCTCTTTAGCTTACAAGAAAAGGACCTATTCTCCAAACCGCATCAAATACCCATTGAAGAGGGTGGACTGGAATCCTGATGGAGAGAGAAATACCCGGAATCGGGGGAAGAGCAAATACGTCAGAATCTCCTGGGACGAGGCTTCTACACTGGTAGCTGATGAAATAAAACGGATTCACAAGAAATATGGGCCGCTCGGTATACTTGTCCAGGGAGACGGACATGGTGAAAACAAGACCATTAACACTCCTCACGGTCATTCCGCTCGTTTATTTGATATGATGGGAGGCTTTACCCAGCAGGTCCGCAATCCTGACAGTTGGGAGGGGTGGTATTGGGGTGCCAAGCATGTCTGGGGTCAGGGTTTCCAGGGTATGATGTCACCGGCCGCAAATTTAATAAAGGATATCACGGAGAACAGCGAAATGATTCTGCATTGGGGCTGCGATGCAGAGACGACTCCGTGGGGATTTACCGGGCAATATGCCACACGTATTTTATATTTTTGGACTGAAGTTGGAATTAAACAGGTGTATATCTGCCCGGACCTGAATTACGCGGCGGCGGTTCATGCAGATAAATGGATCCCCATTCTACCAAATACCGATGCTGCGTTGCAGCTGTCCATAATATATGTATGGTTAAAAGAAGGTACATGGGAAAAAGAGTACATTGAAACACACGCTGTGGGTATGGACAAAATTCAAGATTACGTTCTCGGCAAAGTAGATGGTATTCCTAAAACCCCTGAATGGGCATCTGAGAAATGTGGCGTTCCGGAATGGACCATTAAAGCCCTGGCCAGAGAATTTGCCCGTAAGGTGACCTCTATCGCCCACTATTTTGGCGGATCTTTTATCCGGGGGCCTCTTTCCCATGAACCAGGTCGTCTGGAATGCATTCTGCTTGGAATGCAGGGGCTGGGGGGGTCTGGAGTCCATCAATGTCAGATGACCTATTTTGGAATGCCCCGGGCAGAAGGATTGAAGAGCATCCGTTTCTTTAACCCTGCTCTGAGCGAGCGATTAAGGTTACCTTGCCGTACCACTATCGATGCCTGGGGAAAACAGCTAATACCAAAAACTCTGATTCAGGATGCTATCCTCAAACCGCCTCTGACCTTCATCGGAAGTGGCGGTCAGGAATCCCAACCGGAAGAGCAATTTGTTAAATATACTTATCCCATTGAGAAGGAAAAGGGCGGTACCGAAATCCATATGATCTGGACTGACACTCCTTGCCGGACCACCTGCTGGAACCACGGCAACTGGACAATAGAAGCAATGCGTAGTCCCAAGATTGAGTGCGTCGTTGCTCAGCATCCGTGGTTGGAGAATGATACGCTGTATGCCGATATTATTTTGCCGGCTAACACCACCTTAGAGGTAGAGGACATAGTCACCAATACCCGCCAGGGTCCTCACTTCCAGAGTATCTGCTTGCAAGAAAAGGCGATTGAACCTATTGGTGAGTCAAAGAGTGATTATGAAATTGTTTTGGAAATTGCCAAGAAGCTGGGCATGGGTGAGAAATTTTCCGAAGGAAAGACTACCCGTGACCTGGAAAAAGAAGTTTTCTACTCTATGGAGCTGGATAAAATACTGACCTGGGAAGAATTTCAGGATAAAAAATACTACGTATATCCTACCGCTAAAGACTGGGACAAAGACTCTCCCGGTTTACGGAAATTTTATGAAGATCCGGAAAATAATCCTCTTCCCACTCCTACCGGCAAACTGGAATTCTATTCGGAGCGATTGGCTAAATACTTTCCAAATGATAGAGAAAGAATGCCGTATCCGCAGTGGCATGAGAAAACTGAAACTCATGATGAGAGAATTTCCAGCGAGCGGGCTGCCATGTTCCCGCTACTGCTCATGTCAAATCACGGCCGCTGGCGCACTCATTCCCAATGCGACGATATCAGCTGGACACGGGAAATCATTACCTGCAAAGTACTGGCAGCCGATGGGTACCGATATGAGCCAGCCTGGATCAATCCCGATGACGCAGTTAAACGAGGTATCAGGGACGGAGATATTGTCAAGGTATTCAATGAAAGAGGTATCGTTCTTTGCGGCGCCCGGGTTTGGGAACGAATTATGCCCGGTGTAGTTTATGTTGATCATGGAGCGCGTCATGATCCTATTATTGATTGTGTTGACCGCGGTG
>CAZFIM010000075.1:0-10875 GCA_964519615.1 uncultured Dehalococcoidales bacterium | reverse complement strand
CCAAACTCTGTTCTTAAAGTACTATGCGCAAGAATTTAGGACGTTACATATAGATAGTCTAACATCAATACTAATAGCGGTATCAATAGTCTTAATATGCTTGCCTTCGGGGGTGACTGTTTCTACAGCCATACCTGTTATCCTGCTTTCCATTATCGCAATATTGTGGGAGTAGGATAATAGATCGCATATTCTCTTCAACTCGAGCGCAGCTATTTCTTTCGTGTCTTCTTCTGTTCCTGGCTGAAGTATTATTTCCACATTCATGTCATTGTCACTTGTGGAGCTAAGCATAATTTTGTTTCCATAGGGTGAATCGAAAATTACCGATGCGTTTAGTTTGAGTTTCATGTATGGCTCGAACTTTATAATACCATTAGCTTGATAAACTGCATCCATCAGATATCTATCCTCGCTTTTAGTGATTATATTATATGTAGAGAGCTTAAAGGAGACAATATTGATGGTCAATAAAAAAGGCAGCCCCTAAAAGGACTGCCTTCTCGTATTCGATTGGTAGCGGGGGTTGGATTCGGAGCCAACGACCTTCGGGTTATGAGCTCCAGCAGTGTCGTTAAATTTATTATAAGAAATAAAGTGACGTTTTTTCAGGGTTTTCGATCTTTTCCTTCTCATAAAACGCATACAAAATCGTCTTTAAAATAAAATTCACTGGATTGATACGGCGACCTGAGCAGATAACGTGCAGATAAATGTGAATTATATCCGGGTTGGATGTCTTGACAGAATGCAGGGAATATGCCTATTATAGTACGGAAAAACGTACTGTAAAAAGTACAATATATAGTACTTTTACTTTCGGGAGGGTGAACTATGGCAGCGTTACTATTCTCTGATGAGATCGTAAATGCTTCTGAACTCAGAAGCAGGCAAAAATACTGGCTGGAAAAAGCAACGTCTAGGCCGGTTACCGTCACGTACGGGTCCCATAAACTGGCTATTATCGACCGTGAGTCGATCAGCAAATTATTTTTGCAGCAGCACTATTTGGGGTTGACTATATGGTACTGTGAAGAAGCGCTTACCGGAGCGGACAGCGAGACATTCCCCTGGCTGAAGTATCTGGATGATGAGGAAAAAGAGGAATTTCATAGCGAGCTGATACATAGTGTTTCCCGAGCTGCGAAATTCGACAATTGGGATGATATCGAGGATTTACTCGGTGATTGGAAGGCTACCGCCGAGACTAAAAACAATCCGGATGTCATCAAGGCTTTGAGCACCAAACTAAATAAAGGTAATAGTACTGCTATTGAATGATGGAATTGTTTACTATTACCTCATCCAGGTCTGTTGCTAAGGACTGGCATGAATTGGAAGATAAACTGCCGGATGCAATGGGGCAGTGCAAGAGATTTCTACAGGAATCGCCTTTGGACAGGCTGGCATCAGGCGGCAAACTGAAAAAATTGAAGGGGAAGCTGAAGGGTTTATTACAATACGATATAGATAACAGCCATCGTGTCTGGTATGTAGTTATGAGTGAAGAGCATAGTGTTGAAATCAAGTATATCGGCCCGCATCCTTAAATAGTGCCGGTTATAGAGCTCTCCCGCAAGCCTTTCCCGGGCGCTGCCTGCCCACAGGGGCCTCTTTTATTCAGGCTTTGTGCGCTAAAACATTTAGAATTATTTTCGTAGAGTGCCTTGATGATTTGATCTTGGCAGTTTATACTTGGCTTATTCATATATGAGCTTCATTTGCCTGATTGAATTTAACATATGACCAAATCGATACAGGACTAAATATAATAAATATATTATAATAAAATTATTGACGATATAATAAAAATGTTATATTATGAAAATTGTTAGTTTGTTTTATGATTATATCGATAAGGATGATGTTAATATTATCAAAGACTGGCTTGATATGCAGGACGTTAAAGTCAAAGCAGCAGTAAACGCCCGATTAAATGTATTAGAGAACATTGAACGTGCTGAATGGCAAATGCCTTGGACAGAAGTACTTTCTAGAGATAAGGATGGCTTAATCGCTATACGAGTAAAATCAAATCGTGTCCAATATAGGCTTCTTGGATACGATGGTCCATATCGTGGAGAGTTTACACTTTTAGCATGTTGTATAGAGAAAAACAATAAATATATACCTCTAGATATAGGCAAACAAGCAAATAGTAGAAAAACTATAGTACGAGGTAACCCTGAAAATAGGAGAGTTCGGCATGATTTCAGATAAGGAGATACAAATAAGCGATAGTTTTAGAAGCAAGGAATATCGCGATGCGCTTGCAGTTGAGCATGTTAATACTACGCTTGCTATTCAAATTCGCAAAATGCGAGAAAACCATCGTTGGAATCAAGCTGATTTAGCAAACAAAATGGGTAAGCATCAGGAAACCATTTCACAGTGGGAAAATCCAGACTATGGCCGATATAGCATAACTACTCTTAAGGCCTTGGCATCAACTTTTGATGTGGCTTTGCTTGTTAAATTTATTTCATTTAGTGAACTAGTCAAAGATATGGTGAATCTAAATGAAACTCGCCTATTGCCACTAAGTTATAATGAGGAACGTAATAATATGCCGCCATTTGTTTCAGATATTTTGCACTCTACGGAGATTGTTGATACAGTGGAAACGAAGGGTATAGATGCGTATAAAAGCAAAACCGTGAATGATCCTGCTGTGACTACAGCGAGTGTTGGATTTGGAACCTCATAAAGTAATTTATGAAAACGCTCAAAAAGAAAACATACAGGAGTCTGATCATGCATAAAGAATATAGACAACGTATCGCTAATGAATATCGCTATGCCGTAACAAAAATGCAGGACGCAGGATCGCTTGATAAGAAGCTATTTTATTTTAGTGTAATCTTTAGTGAGCCTCAGCGTGTACTAAATTGGGATTGGGAGAATGATCTTGCTCTTATACATTTTATTACTAAAGAAGTTCATCAGCAGTTAATAGGAGCAATTTCACATACTCATACAGTTGTGCCTATTGATTGGTCAATTATTGTTGAAGCACTAACTAAAGCTACTATTGATCTTACAGTATATTTTGAGATGAACGAAACGAATGGTAAGGAGTTATTGTCAATATTAGGACGTTTTGCTGCAATTGCATATTCTGTTACAGGCAATGGCGGTTATCTATATGAGAAGGGTTTATTTAAGCTTTAATGCGCTGTTCCTTAATGATTGCTTACCTCAATAATATTGCTGCTCTTAATAAAAGCTACAAATACAACGAGTGAGTTGATAATATTAAGAAGAGATAGTGTTGGGTTATTCACCCAGAACCAAAGAAATGGCATTAAAGAATCGTTGCCATATCATCGCTTAGGTCACCGGTTCTAAATCAGAAGCTACCCCACCCCACATCCCCCGTCTTAACCCGTTTTTTCTCCCTGTTTTGTATCTTAGGCCATATGCGACTTTTGTCGCATACACTCCCGTTTTTCCGCACTAAAATAATATGGCAAATAATAAAAAGGAGCGTGGAGAAATGGTTACACAGATGGTGAAAGAAACTTATGAAAAGCCCGCCGAGTCTGTCTGCATTCATCACTGGATAATCGAGACTCCGGACGGCCCGGTGAGCAAGGGCGTGTGCAAGCACTGCAAGGCGGAAAAATACTTTGATAACGTGCTGCAGGATAAATACAGCTCGGAGAGCACGCCGCGGGCGGTAGTGCGCACGGGACCCGCAGGGAAAAAAGACGACCCGGAGGAAGAGTGGATAGAGGATGCTGACGAGGACTGGCAATAATCGCAAATCAAGTTGTTTTGATAGAGTAAGGAAGGTAAAAGGAGGAAATAAGTATGGCTAAAGTTCGGGGAATAGACCTGGGAACGACAAATTCATGTATGTCGGTTATGGAGGCGGGTGAGCCGGTAGTGGTTGAGAATAGCGAGGGGGGGAGGATCACTCCTTCTATCGTTGCTGTTAATAATAAAACCGGTGAACGGTATGTGGGGCAGGCTGCCAAACGGCAGGCTGTGACCAATCCGGAGAACACCGTGTTTTCCATAAAGAGGCTCATCGGGCGCAAATTTGCCGATGCGGAGGTACAGCGCGACCAGAAGGTCATGCCTTACCGGATAAAGGAAGGCAAGAACGGCGATGCCAATGTGATCATGGGAGGGCGCACCTATACCCCGCCTGAAATATCGGCCATGATACTGCAGAAGCTCAAGCAGGATGCGGAGGCCAAACTGGGCGAACCGGTGACGCAGGCGGTCATCACGGTGCCGGCCTATTTCAATGACAGCCAGCGGCAGGCAACAAAGGACGCCGGGCGCATCGCCGGGCTGGAAGTGCTGCGCATTATCAATGAGCCCACTGCGGCGGCGCTGGCATACGGCCTGGATAAAGAGGGGGAGAAAACTATCGTGGTGTTCGACCTTGGAGGCGGCACCTTCGATGTCTCTATACTCGATCTGGGTGAAGGCACTTTTGAGGTGAAAGCGACCAGCGGCGATACGCATCTGGGCGGTGACGATTTCGATCAGAAAATACTTGACTGGATAATAGATGAGTTCAAGCGCCAGCAGGGCATAGACCTCAGGCAGGACCGTATGGCGCTGCAGCGTCTCAAGGAGGCGGCGGAGAAGGCCAAGTGCGAGCTCTCCACTGTTACGGAAACGGAGATAAATTTGCCCTTTATCACCGCCGATTCCAGCGGCCCGCGGCATCTGGCCATGTCTCTCTCACGGGCAAAGCTGGAAGAGCTGACGGCCGACCTTATCGCCAAAACGGTGCCGCCGGTGGAGCAGGCGCTGCGAGACGCAGGCATCGGCAAGGAAAAGGTGAATGAGGTAATACTCGTGGGCGGCCAGACCAGAATGCCGGCTGTTGTGGAGAAGGTCAGGCAGCTATTCGGCAGGGAGCCGCATAAGGGAGTAAATCCGGATGAGGTGGTTGCACTGGGAGCTGCCATACAGGGGGGCGTATTGAAAGGCGAGGTCAAGGATGTGCTGCTTCTGGACGTGACCCCGCTGACATTGGGCCTTGAGACCCTCGGCGGAGTGATGACGCCGCTTATCTCCAGAAATACTACTATCCCCACCCGCAAATCGGAGCTTTTCAGTACGGCTGCGGATAATCAGGAGAGCGTGGAAATACATGTGCTGCAGGGAGAGCGGCCCATGGCCGGCGAGAATAAGACCATAGGACGTTTCAAGCTGGACGGCATTATGCCGGCACCCAGAGGCGTGCCGCAGATCGAGGTATCCTTCGATATAGACGCCAACGGCATACTCAATGTGGCGGCGCTGGATAAGGCGACGGGCAAGCAGCAGAAGATAACCATAACTGCCAGCTCCGGCCTGAGCAAGGATGAGATAGACCGGATGGTCAAAGAATCGGAGCTTCATGCCGAGGACGACCGCCGCAAACGGGAAGAGATAGATATCAAAAACCGAGCGGATTCTCTGGCCTATACCGCAGAGAAGACGCTGCGCGATGCGGGCGATAAGGTCCCTGCGGATATGAGAGCTGAGGCAGAGGGCAAGATTGCCGCTCTGCGCTCTGCGCTGCAAAGCGGCAGCTCCGGCGGCATAAATTCCGCCGCAGCTGAGCTGGAGGCGGTGCTGCAGAAGATCGGGCAGGCGGTCTACAGCCAGGCGGGCGCAGGCGCCCGGACGGGAGGTTATCAGGCAGGCGGAGCCTATCAGCCGGGTGAAGAGTATCAGCACGGCCCGGGCGCTGCCGATGACGGTGAAGATGATACGGTGGAGGGGGAGTTCCGGGAGGTGTAAAGCGGTAAGATAGGGGAGGGGCGGAAGTAATGCGAGGGAGGTACGCAGGTGCCTCCCTCTGTTAGAAAAAGACGATTTGCAGGAGCGCTTTGCTGAGAGAGGAAAAGGAATATAGTTAAGACTGAGGTTAAGATTAAGACTGAGGTTAAGATTGAGACTGAGGTTGAGATTGAGACTGAGAAAAAGGTTGAGTTTTAAACAGCAGAAGTGTTTTTCAGTGACCGGAGGAAAGTGAAGATGGACATAAAAATATATACAACGCCGACATGCGGATACTGCCATCAGGCTAAACGTTTTTTGCAGGAGCGCGGAGTGCGCTTCAGTGAATACGATGTCTCCCGCGACCGACAGGCGGCACAGGAAATGGTGAACAAGACCGGCCAGATGGGCGTGCCGGTTATCGAGGTTGACGGTGAAATGATAGTGGGCTTCGACCGCCCGCGGCTTGAGCAGCTTTTAGCCCGCGGAGCCGGCAGCGGCAGACGCATATCGTTGGGCATCAGCGTGGCCGATGCCGCCAGGGCAGCGCAGTGCTGCGGCGCGGCGGCGGTGGCCGGGGCGCTGGTGGGCAGGGTAAAACCCATGTACCCCGGTGACAGGGCGGGGTTGAGGCCCGGCGATATCATAACCGAAATAAATATGCACACTATCCGCAACGCCGCTGACCTGGAGCATTCGATGGGGTCTATAACCGCGGGCAAAAGGGTGACCATCGGCTATGTTCGCGGGCAGGAGAGGCGGCAGGCGGAAGTAGCTCTGTAGCCGGCATCGGTTTGAGTTTGTCCACCGGGAAATATACAATTGGATTTGCCGCTTAAGCGGTGCGGCAATGGGAGGGCAGAACGGCGGTTTTCGCCGGATAAAGAAAGCTGTCCTTAGCCGGGGAAGGTAGCTGTATGAAAGAAAAAGAGAGTTACGCGGTCACACTTGCCGTAAACGGGGCTGCACTTGAGCTCAACCGCTTTATTGCTGACTTCATCGAACGGGTGAGCGCCGGAATGCTGCTTTCCTTAAAAGGGGTTAAGGATATACAAAGCGCTGAGATCGAGCTTTGCGGCGGTGGAGTAAAAGTAAAAGTCAACGGAGCGGACGTACCTACTGACTCTTATGCCAAAGACATGATCGCCGCAACCCTCACCGGCATGGTATCGGCACTGAAAGGCGGGAGCGGCATTGAGCGCCTCCTTGTTACCATTACGTCATCTGCCCGCTAGCTTTTACGCTGCTGTGCGAAAAGCAAGTGCAAGGAGATACGGACCGGGCCTATGAGAAGAATAAAAAGCCGGGCAGTGTTAACGCTTGCCTCATCCCTGCTTGCATTTTCTTTCTGTGTACTGCCGGCATGTTCGGCTGCGGTGGAAGAGCAAAGCAGGGATATTTCCGCACAGATAAGAGAGATTGCCGAGCCGTACACCTTCAGCATCGCCGGATGGGAGATAGAGCGGCTTTTTTCTCCCTTAACGGACGCAGAGAGAGAACGGAGAGACATACTGTGTGGGCAGATCAGGCCGGTTATTAAGGAAGAAGGGATTGCGCTCTTTCCCCCTTTTGCGGTTGCATTGGAGCAGCCGCCCCATCTGCTGGTAATCTCCCCGCGGGACAGGATAGCGTATGCCGACCGCTACCTTCTGATGCAGGAAATTGCTGTAGATGATATGGAGCGTATGGAGAAACGCATCGAGTCTCTGGGTATGTCTGCCCTGGTGGTTAAACTCGGCGGATTCGGCGCCACCTATCCTCCGATTGTGGCCGATGATGCCGGTATCACCTTCACTATCAATGCTATCGTGGAGGAATGGCTGCACCAGTATCTGGCCTTCATGCCGCTGGGTTTCAGGTACCTGCTCGATTCTATCGGCATCAGGCAGGCAGCGGAGATAATTGAAATGAATGAAACGCTGGCGGGAATGGTGAGCGAGGAGATAGGTTTAATCGTACGTTCGCGCCACTATCCTGAGACGCTTGCCGCGCCCAAACCGGAAGAAGGGGGATTCGATTTTGATGCGGAGATGAGCATCACGCGCCGTACCGCAGACCTGTACCTCGCGCAGGGTAAAATAGATGAAGCGGAACGCTATATGGAAGAGCGCAGGCTGGTATTTGCGCAGCAAGGCTACCGCATCCGCAAGATCAACCAGGCCTATTTTGCCTTTCACGGCATCTACGGTCAGGACCCCGCCTCGGTCAGCCCCGCCCAACAGGACCTTGCGCAGTTGAGAGCGCAAAGCGGTTCCATTAAGGCTTTTCTGGAAGAGGCTTCCTCGTTCAAAAGCTATCAAGACCTCTCGGCGGCATTGGGGCATTAAGCTTACGTACCCGCCCCGCCGCTGCAGAAATAGTGCGTTCTACTATTTATCCTCTGCCTGCAGGCGTCTGTAATAGGAATTGGAAAGATAGAGCGCTGCCAGCGGATTGTGGCCTGTAACTCTGTCTTTTGCGGCAAGGCAGGTGACGGGCTGCTTGCAGTATTTGATGAACATGGTATCATGCCCCACACAAAGCCCCACCATTATTACCCAGTCCGGCTTTTCCATGTTCATGATCTCTGCCTGAGCGATGGGGTTGCACATAGCCTCGAAGTGCTCCGCCCCGCTTATCTTGTACTGGGGTTTAAGTCCCAGGTCCTCCTTGGCAACCATGCCGGTCTTGCAGCATGCTGAGATAACTTCAAAGCCTTTTTTCTCGAAGAGCTTTGTCAGCGCCAGTGCTTCATCATGCAGCCCTGCGCAGAATACAATCCCCAGCTTTTTATAGCCCATCTTTTTTGCAAACTGGATGGTCTCTTCGATTCTGGGAAACTTTGTCCTTAAACCGCCCTGAACGTGCTCATAGCACTGAAACTCCTGGATGGATGCCTGCTGGGCAAAATGGCGTACATCCTCCTTTAAATATTCCCCAGCTGCCTTTTGGAATGCTTCCTCATTCAATTTCATGGGGCAGAAATCCGGCGCCTTTTCTACATCCGGTCTTGTCAGCGCGCCGTCTCTTGCTTGACAAATTTTGGTTACGCATTTTGCGCAGACAGGTTTTTGCGGTTTGCTCATTTATACCTCCGGGCTAAAACGATTTCTCTCAAATGTGGACGTGAGGGGCGGGCGGTTGCTCTAAAATTGCCGATCGCGTCAAAACAAGTGCTGTCTGAAACTCATTGTAATATGTGTAAGCATGGTTTTACAAATTCAGCTATTGAGCACTGTGAGAAAGACAAGTAGAATGTAGTATCATCCGGCGTGCTCGATACTAATAGCAGGGAAAGGCAGGAAAAAGGGCATGAATACGCTTAAATTGCTTTCGTGGAACGTAAACGGCATACGTGCCGTGGAAAAAAAAGTAGGTTTGCTTGCCTGGCTGGCCCGCCAGTCTCCCGATATTCTCTGTCTGCAGGAGACGAAAGCAAGACCTGAGCAGCTTGCCGATGCGCTGCAGAAGCCCGAGGGATATTTCTCCTACTGGACCTATCCGGCGGAAAAGAAAGGCTACAGCGGTGTAGCCACTTTCTCACGCCGCGAACCGCTGGATGTACAATACGGCATCGGCATCGAGGAGTTCGATGCGGAAGGCCGTTTTGTTATCACCCGTTACCCGGAATTCAGGCTTTTCAACGTCTATTTCCCCAAAGGGGATACGGCGCCTGCGCGCAGCTTCCGGCTTGATTACAAGCTTCAGTTTTACGATGCGTTTTTAGAGCATATCGATGCGTTACGGGAAAAAGGAGAGAAGCTCATTATCTGCGGTGATTTCAATACCGCTCATAAAGAGATAGACCTTGCCCGGCCTAAAGAGAACGAGAAGAATTCAGGTTTTCTGCCTCAGGAGCGCGCATGGCTAGATAAGCTGCTGGAGCACGGATACATCGATGTATTCAGGCATATGCACAGCGAGCCTGACCGCTATACCTGGTGGGACTACAAGACCGGCGCCCGGGAGAGGAACGTGGGCTGGAGGATAGACTATTTCTTTGTGTCTCAAAGTATTCTGGATAATGTGAAAGAAAGTTTCATCATGCCGGAAGTACCCGGCTCGGACCACTGTCCGATAGGCATTGTAATAGGACTGCCTTGAAGTGAACGCGCAGCCCCGGCTTGATGATAATACCCCGGACGCAAGCTACTGGAGGGGCTATTTTTGTTTCATCCGTGAGCCGCCTGTTATTGAGATGCTGTTTACGGTAGGCGAACCGATGTAGAAAAGCGTGGAACCGAGGCTGAGGTCCACATTCATGATACCGCTTACACTCACAGTGGCGTTGCTGCCAGAGCCGAGCTTAACGGTTGCATCCTTAGCTTTCAAATCATCGAGATTAGCTGAACTTCCCCCGGATGCATCCAGTACCAGCTTATTGCAGGAACCGTCTAAGACAGCGCTGCTGCCTGTTGCCATGGTCAGGTAGGTATCGTCTGCCTTGATATCACCTGTAAGCTTGCTACCCAGCGAAAGCTCCGCCTGAAAGTCATAGGCTGAATCGAAGCCTCTGATTACGCAAATCGCGCCGGTGGACAACTTTAAACCCTTTAAGACCGGCATGGTTATGACCACTTCTCTTGTGCTGCCCACCTGTGCGTGGAGAGGGCTTACGTGCAGGATGAGGGTATCGTTATGATGCTGAACTTTGAGATTATCGAACAGGCTCTCGCTGGCGGTTACACGAACACTGTACGTGTCATCCTCAATGATCTCAACGCTGAAACCGGCATCTATCTCAAGGTCGGTAAACTCGCTGTAGGCAAACTCACGAGTGGTGATGGTGTCATTATCGCCGGGTGTATCCGCTGCTGAGCATCCGCTGAGCGCAAGCAGCCCGGATGCGAGCACCATACAAAATACGGTCAATATAGCTTTTTTCATACAGTCCCTCCCGGAAAGATGCTTATAATTTGTTTGGCCTGTAGAGAACACCATTAGCCTATCATGGCGGCGATAGCATCCACTATCCTGGCTTCAGCAGCGCGGTGAGCTAAATGAATAGCGTTCTTTACCGCTTTGGCCTGGCTGCGGCCGTGAGCAACAATGATATTCCCGTTGACGCCGAGCAGACAGGCCCCGCCGTATTCTTTATAGTCCATACGTTTGACCATCGAGGTCAGGTCTACATAATGTACGAGCGCGGAACCCTGAAGATGCTGA
>CAZFIM010000074.1:0-10890 GCA_964519615.1 uncultured Dehalococcoidales bacterium | reverse complement strand
CATCATAATTGCTGCTACCGGTATGGACATATATGACCCGACTGTTCTGGATGAGTACGGGTATACGCGTTTTGATAACGTGATTACAACCATGGAGTTTGAGCGTCTCATCTGTGGAGGCGGACCTACGGAAGGGAAACTGGTTAGACCTTCAGATTTGAAGACTCCCAAACGTATAGGCTTTATCCAGTGTGTGGGTTCACGCACGGATAACCGTGGCAATCCTTACTGCTCAAATGTCTGCTGTATGAATACCATCAAAGACAGCCTTCTTATCAATGAGCATTATCCGGATACCGATATATTCGTCTTCTACATGGACATCCGTGCCTATGGCAAAGGCTTTGAAGACCTGTATCGCCGCTCCAGGGAGGCAGGCGTCCGCTATATACGCGGCTTTCCCGGAGAGATAATCGAAGACCCCGATACTAAAAACCTGCTTATCCGTGTAGAAAATACAACCACCTCGCAGGTTGAGGAACATGAGCTTGATCTGGTGGTTCTTTCCGTAGGCCTTCAGCCCAATGAGGACATTAAACAGCTTTCCAAGCTGATAAATATCTCCCAGACTTCGGACGGGTTCGTTATGGAAGCACATCCCAAATTGCGGCCTGTAGATGCTCCCACACCGGGAATTTTCTTTGCCGGCTCGGTAGAGGCGCCCAAGGATATCAAAGACAGCGTCACTCAAGCCGGGGCGGCCGTAGCACGCAGTTCGATCCTGCTCAATGCAGGTGAGATAAAGGGAGATGCCGTGAAGGCGATCGTTGACCTCGAAAAATGTACTTCATGCGGCGTGTGCGCGCGTGTATGTCCTTTCGGAGCTATTGAAGTAGATGTCAAAACCAAGTCCGGGGCAAAGGTAATTACCGCCGCCTGTTCAGGATGCGGCGCCTGTGTAGCGGAATGTAAATTCAATGCGATAACAGTCCGCCATTTTGAAGATGAACAGGTACTTGCAGAGATCGATGCGGCTCTGGAAGACCAGCCTGAAAAAAAGGTCATCGGCTTTTTATGCAACTGGTGCAGCTATGCCGCAAGCGATATGGCCGGTATTTCACGCTTCCAATATCCTCCCAGCAACAGGCTTATCAGGCTGATGTGCAGCGCACGTGTGAGCGAGCAATTCATTCTCCATGCCTTCAGGCAGGGCGCCCCTGTAGTTTTGCTCTCGGGATGCCACATTGGCGACTGCCATTATATCAATGCCAACCATTGGACCATGAGGCGTGCAGATCGGCTCTGGAATTCGCTGGAAAAATTGGGCATCCGTCCTGAACGCCTGCAACTGGAATGGATAAGTGCGGCGGAAGGTCCGCGCTTTGCCCAGATTATGCGCGATCTGGAAGAAATGCGTAAAAAGGTTACCTCAGAAGAGATCGAATATACTCGCAGAGTGCTCCGCAATGAAGAGGCGGTACACGGCAAACTGGCTGAATAGCAGCAGGATGAATTCAAGCAGGTGAAACAAAAGTGGAAGATTCTTTTAAATGCATGCACTGCGGATATGAATATAAAATGGTAGAGGACTTAAAAAAGGAAGTTCGTGAAAGGCTTTGCCCCAAATGTAAGTCCAACAGCGTGCGCAAGCTGCCGGCAAAGAAATAATGAAAAGTAGTCAGGCGATAGCCGGCTCTTTACTTTATTACGCGCTTATGTCATCAGCGCAGCATCTCGTTTAAGCGCACAGGCTCCGTCACCGGCTCCATGCAGACATGTCCCCTGCATATATAAACTGCAGGTTTACCCCCAACCAGCGTTTTTTGATTAAGCACAGGCACCCCCGTGATGCGATCCTCAGCAGCCGGATCATACACCGCAACCACCCGGTTGGGCAGCCACGAGCGGCAGAGAACACGTGCCAGAATCTGTGTTTGCCTATTTTGTGCCGGTCCTGCCAAAACGATCTCTGCGATATCGGATAGATGGAAATCAAGCGTGCAAAGCCAGTAGCCAAACCCCAGAGGCATATCGGCTGCCCTACCTGCAATTTCACGCAGAGAACGTAAGGCTATGGTCACATATTGCTCATCCGAGGTAAGAGCAGCCAGCTTCAGCAGGGCCATTGCGGCGGATGAAAGCCCCCCGGGCATTGCATCATCGGTCAGCTGACGCGGCCTGATGAAAAGCTGCTGATGGTCCCTGCCGGTATCATAGAGAATTCCATCTTTAACATCATAAAATTGTTGAACCAGAGACACTCCCAACTGCAGCGCACGTGTCAGCCAAACGGGGTCAAGAGCTGCCTGATGCAGCATCAGGAACGCCTCGATAACGAGCGCGTAGTCCTGTAAATAACCCTTTACCGATGCTTTCCCGTTTTTCCAGGTATGCATCAGAAACCCGTCTTTTATCATGGAATCATAAATAAATGTTCCGCAGGCAAGCGCAGCCTGCAGATAGTCCCTTCGGTCAAGTACGCAAGCAGCCTGCGCCAGCGCTGAGAGCATGAGGCCGTTCCATCCGGATAATACTTTTTCGTCTCGTGCGGGTCGTATGCGCTTCATGCGTGCTTTTAAAAGTTTTCGTTTTAACGAGTCTATGTGATCGGCCTCAACTTGGGTATTATCACCATCTTTATCATTATCCCTATCTCTATAGAGTACGGTATACCCGTCAAAATTGCCGCTTGGAGTGATATGGTAGTAATCTTTAAAGGACTTGCTGGCCTCGACGCCGAGAGCCTTCTCTACCTCCTCAACGCTCCACACGTAATATCTACCCTCACTGCCTTCACTGTCCGCATCCTGCGCACTATAAAAACCTCCGCAAACATCCTTCATCTCTCTTACTACATAGTCAAGCGTTTCACAGACAATCGAACGGTAGAACGTCATGCCGGTTATCTGAAAAGCATGCAGATAGAGAGCGCTGAGCAAAGCGTTATCATAGAGCATTTTTTCAAAATGCGGAATAAGCCACTGTGCATCCGTAGAATACCTGTGGAATCCCCCGCCAAGCTGGTCATATATACCGCCGCAGGCCATTCTGGTCAGCGTCATCTCCACCATATGCAGAGCTTTTGCATCGCCGCTGCGCAGATAATACCTCAGTAAGAATTCAAGCAGCTGCGGTTGAGGGAATTTGGGAGCAGCGCCGAAGCCGCCGTTTTCCCTATCGAAATAGGCTGAGATAGTATTATATGCCTGCGTAAGCAAAGATTCTTCTATGACCTCTCGCTTATCTTCCGCAATGTGCGCATGCACAAGTGCTTCATTCAAACCGGAGACCGTTTTCTCTATATCATCCTTACGGGTGCGGTACGCTTCAGCAACGGCAGCCAGAATCCGGGGGAACCCGGGCATACCGAATTTGTCTTCAGGCGGGAAGTAAGTGCCTCCGTAGAAAGGTTCACCGCCGGGTGTGAGAAAGAGCGTGAGCGGCCACCCTCCTCTACCCGTCAGCGCCTGAACTGCGGACATATAAACTGAATCGATATCCGGCCTTTCCTCCCTGTCCACCTTGATATTTACGAACTGAGCATTCATCAGCGCAGCGATAGCAGGATTCTCGAAGCTCTCATGTGCCATGACGTGACACCAGTGACAGGCTGAATAACCGATGCTGAGGAGCACAGGCTTGTCTTCTGCTTTGGCCTTGGAAAAGGCCTCTTCACCCCAGGGGTACCAATCTACCGGATTGTCCGCGTGCTGAAGCAAATAGGGGCTTGATTCTTCTTTAAGATGATTGGGCATATCGATAACCTCAAATAAACAACTAGGGCAGCACCAGCCAGACTATTTCAAGCCAGCAGCAAAGATGGTCTGGTCTCCTTTCATATCCGTTACAGCCGCAATAATCCCTCCTGCATTACCATCATTTATACCCACAGAATACGGCCGGCATGCCACCAACACTATACGAATGCTACGGTCTGCGGTTTCTGCGCTATGATACCGGCTACCGCCCGGCGCTTACCCATATCCCCTTCGTGATAGCGCAGACAACGAAAATCGGCAAATAAATGCAGCAGTTCATTGTGTCTGAGCAGAAAATCCGGATTGGTGGGTTTTCCGTATTGAGCCTGGTCCACAATGAACGTTTCATAGACGATCATGCCGCCGGGCCGTATTCCTGCTTTTATCGCTGGTATGAGCGAACGCTGCAAATAACGGAAACAGATGATAACATCATAACTATTTTTAGCTATATTATGCCCTTTTTCCAGATCGATAACAGCTGCAGTGATAGTTACCCCAACACTGCGGGCATCATCCAGAGCTTTCTTCACCTTCTCCTCGGATATGTCCACACCTTCCACTTGAAATCCCTGTTGTGCCAAATAAATTGCATCTTTACCGGATCCCATAGCAATATCGAACACGCGGCCGTGGGGTAGAAGAGCGACATTATCCACCAAAAATTTTGCCGGTCCCTCGTTACGAGCATAGTTCACAGTCATGGCAATTATTTTACCCCTAGAATGGTACGCCGAAATAGACAAGTGCAAAGACAGCATGAATAACCACCGACGCCCAGAAAATCCACCAGATAGCACAGTGATATTTAAAAAGCCATTTATAGGCGGCATATTTCATCAGGGCTCCGCTGATATGTGCACCACCCATACAGCGGCAGGTAAGAATAATCAGCAAAGCTGTTACCAGATTAACAATACCCAGGATGAATGTTACGTAATGCGCAACTATTGATTGAAACATTTGTATGTACACCCCTTTAGCCCATCTACTAAAGCGTTAAAGATCGAGCGTGCCGTATCCGCGTTTTGAATGCTTGAAGGATGTATCATCGCTTGCACCATATGCCCAGATAATTTTATTTTCTCCGGAGGTCAGCGGATAATCATATGAATCGCCGGTAACGAGTGCCCGTTTGAATTCCAGAATCGTACGTCCTGCTTCCTCAGTGCCGGCATAGTCGATAATATCGTTATTACCGCCCAGTTCCGTATCCGGTCTATGCGGCCCAAAAGAGCCGCTGCTGTACTGGTCAATAAGCGTTGCCTTGCCGGATTCAACAAAACCCAGCATCATGTCCGCGTCCTTCATGTTAATCCCGGGTTGCACCGCTATTGATATCCAGCCCGTTGTCGGTGCCTGCAACGCTACATAGATATATTCCGCATCGCTTGCCCAGAACACCTTTAGACCTTCATAATCAGCATTTTTGCTGTATTCACCATCAGATATTATCCCATCGGCCTTCCATAAAATATCTCCGTCATGTGACGGAGACGATATATCCATATCCAGTTCCTTTTGCTCATCCGACCCTGAAGATGGAGGTGATACAGGGTCAGTTGCATCTTGCCCGGCCACACTGCACGCTGTAAGCAGAGAAATAAGCAAGGCGATAAACAGGACAAGGACAACTATTCCATTACCTTTCTTCCAGGCCATATAAGCCTCCGAACTGCAGATACATAGTTATCCAGCTTGCTATACAGCCACAAAAACTCTGCCGCCCTCCACCTTAACCTGATAAGCAGCAAGCGGCTGCGGCTGTTTTACAGCTTTACTTAGTGACTCCAGCAGTCCCTCTTTCTGTAGCCAGCGTACGATTTTCCCTGTTTTCACATCGAATTGAGAACCGTGCTTGGGGCAAGTTACCACGGAACCTTCGAGCCGTCCTTCCGAGAGCTTGCCGCCCACATGAGGACAATTATTGGAAACTGCATAAACCGTACCGTTTACCCTGGCAATTAAAACCTGTTTGCCGTCTACATCGACAGATTTCATCCGCCCGTCTGTTACTTCAGACTCCGCCATTATATCTTTGTATTCCGCCATTTCCTTTAATCCTCCTTATACGCTTAAAATACACCACCCTTGCGTCCGGAGCCATAGAGAGTACAGTAACCGCTCAAAAGACAGGTTGGTAGAAAATAGGTGAACTGCCGAACCTAAGCTATTCTGCACACGCCTGGAGCGACTGTCAGCACAGGCACAACCGAATGTCTGAGTACCTTATCAGCCACACTCCCCATTGCCCAGCGCGCAACACCGGATCTGCCGTGAGTGCTCATAATGATGAGGTCCGCGCCGTTTTTCCTGGCATAATCCAGTATTTTTTCCGCGGGATTCCCCACATCAAAGGCAATTGTAGCATTGATACCGCTTGTCCTAAGCTCGTTTGCCTTTTTACTCAGATACTCCTGAGCATATTTTTTTCCGTCTTGCTCCGCTTTTTCAAAAAAGTCACTGGGAGTATAGGCGGCAAGCTGGCTTCTGGGGAGCGGCTCATATACCATAAAAAGGACGACATCAGGCACATTCAAGCCACCGGCAATTGCTTTCACATGCGACAGCCCGCATTCAGATAACTCAGAACCATCCAGCGGAACTAATATTTTCTTGTACATGGGCTCCTCCTTTATTTATTGAGTGTATACTTTGGCATTGCCATATGTGCTCTCAGATAACCAACGGGAATCAGCAACTACCCTTTTTTTGCTATCACCTCGTCTACCCATTTCATCGCCGCTATCATGGTAGGGAATCCGGCTGTAGTCAGCGTCACCAGAACAGCATGCCGGATTTCATCACTGGATATTCCCTCCTGCAATGCTCTGCGTGCATGCGAACGTACCGCCCCCTCGGAATTAATACCTACCGCCACCCCCAGTTTGATGAGCCGCCGGGTCTTTTTATCGAGCGGACCGGCATCATGGCATTTATCCGCCAGAGCATCATAGGCACTGGCAATTTCCGGATAATGCTTCTGAAAATCTTTATATACCTCAGGCAAATATTCCATCGTTGTTCCTCCTTTCAGCTTCCCACGGCAAAGTGGGAGCTACTCTATACAATTCAGTATAACCCATTTTTCAAAGCAATCAATTATGGCCTTTTTCCTCTTCAAGCAGATCATTAAATACGTCCACATGATAGCGCTCATGGTCGCGTATTCGAGTGATAAGCTGCTTCAAGCCGGGGTCATCTATGGTTTTAGCGATACGGTCATATTCTTCTGCCACCTTCTTCTCAATAGCTATGTCGGCCTTAAGCATATCAACGGGATCTGTCGATTTATCGACAGGGGTATGTTCTATTACCGGACTGCCTCCACCATCCACCACTTCCTCTGCCAGCCAGCCCAGATGCTGCATCTCGTTTATCGCCTGGTCCTCCATCTCCTCTTTCATCTCCTCGCTCTTTGCCATATACGAATGCAACAGGTATTGGAGGACAACCGTGTACTCATGCGCAATACCCCAGTTGAGTTTATCCGTGACATCATCTTTGCGCTGACCGCGCTGGTCCGCCGCCCCCTCTTTGACCGCCTTGTTAACAAAATGTTGGAACTTGGCATGATGCGCTTCTTCATCAGATAATATTCGTTTAAGCAGCCTCTTTATTTTAGGATCATCGATTCTCCTTATCTGCTCCCGGTAGGGGTTGATGGCATCCTCTTCCAGCAGAACATCGTTTTTCATCCATTCCTCAACAGTTTTGCCATCCATCCTCATTTTCCCTCTGGTAAAGCTGGGAATGCCGCCGAGCTCCACTACCGTCTCAGCCAACCAGTCCAGATGCCGCATCTCTTCTCTGGCCAGCGCCTCCAGCTCACAGGCCATCTCGCCCTCTCCCATTGCATATGCATGAGAAAGGTATTGGATTATAGCTCCATGTTCACTTTCAATATCCGAATTTAATACCTTGATAATCTCTTCTTTGTTCATCTGAACCTCCTGAAAATTTTGTACTATCACAATGCATGTTGCAATTGTTCTACCTTGCCAGCTATGCGATTCGGCTACTGTTTGCCAACAAATGCAGCAGGGTTCTTGTCAAACTCTTTTTTACAGTGACGGGCGCAAAAATAGTATTTCTCTCCTCGGTATTCAGAAACTGCATCCGCATGCTCTTTCTCTACAGTCATTTTACACACAGGATCAATAGCGGTCTCAGAGCTATCAACCTCTGCAGCGGTCTTGTTATAAGGTTTGAAATTTTTTAACCGCAAAGAATTGGTCACCACGGTAAGGGAGCTCACAGCCATAGCCGCAGCGGCAATGACAGGATTGAGAAACCCGTACTCCCCCAGAATAAACCTTGCCCCTGCCGGAACGCCCGTGCTGCCGAAGGCAAGATAAAGTATTCCGGCCGCAACAGGTATCAATATCGTATTGTAAATAAAAGCCCAGAAAAGGTTCTGTTTAATAGTCCTCATGGTTCGCTTGCTGAGCGATATCGCTGCTGCAATGCCCTTGATATCCCCGCTTATTAGCGTGATGTCCCCTGTCTCCATAGCAACATCTGTGCCGGTGCCGATTGCTATACCTACATCCGCTTGAGCCAACGCGGGCGCATCGTTAATCCCGTCACCTACCATGGCTACCGTATTGTCATTCTGCAGCAATTGGACCTGCAGCGCTTTATCCTCGGGCAGGACCTCAGCGATTACGTCCTCAATGCCTGCCTCGCGTGCTATCGATTCCGCAGTACGTTTATTATCACCGGTGAGCATGACCGTCTTTATGCCCAAATGATGCAATGCATGTATCGCCTCGCGTGTGCCCGGCTTTAACGTATCTGCCAGAGCAATAAAGCCCCAAATGCGTCCGTCATAAGCAAGAAACATAACTGTCTTGCCCTTTTCCAAAATATGATCTGCTTTTTCTTTCAGCCCGTGCAGCATTATACTGCGCGCTTCCATCATCCGGCGGTTACCCAGTATAAGAACCTTATTGTCTATCAATACTTCAATGCCCTGTCCCGGTACAGCCTTAAAACCGGTAGTATCTTTCAGGCTCAATCCTTTTTCCCGGGCTTCTGCCATGATAGCTGCCGCCAGCGGATGCTCAGATGCCCTTTCTGCCGATGCCGCATAAATAAGCACCTCATCCCCGCTGCGGCCTTCCGCAGCAACGATATCGGTTACCCTCGGCCGTCCGAGAGTTAATGTCCCCGTTTTATCCAGAACGACCGTATCGATGCGATGTGCCCGCTCCAGCGTCTCCCCATTGCGGATGAGAATACCGTTCTCTGCGCCTTTGCCCGTTCCCACCATGATGGCGGTAGGTGTAGCAAGTCCCAGTGCGCAGGGACAGGTGATAATCAATACCGCCACAAAATTCAGAAGAGCATAGGTCAGAGAAGGGAAAGGACCGATAAAATACCAGATAATGAAGGTGATGACGGCAATGCTGATTACAACGGGTACGAAATAACCGGCTATCACATCCGCCAGCCGCTGTATGGGCGCCTTACTGCCCTGCGCCTCATCAACCAGGCGTATAATGCGCGCCAGCGTCGTATCCTTTCCCACCCTGTTGGCTTCAAAAGTAAAGCTTCCAGTAGTATTAATGGAGGCTCCAATAACTTCATCACCGATATTTTTCTCCACCGGGATGCTTTCACCGGTGATCACCGATTCATCAACGCTTGAATATCCTTCCTTAACGATGCCGTCGACCGGTATTCTCTGTCCGGGACGTACCAGAACAAGGTCGCCTATCTTTACATCTTCAACGGATACTTCCTGCTCTTCCCCGTTACGAACTATAAAAGCAGTACGCGGCGCAAGCCCAATAAGCCTCTTGATCGCAGCCGATGTTTGTCCTTTTGCTCTGCCCTCAAGAAAACGGCCGAGCAGTATTAAGGCAATAATCATAGCGGAGGTATCGAAATAGAGACCAAGTTGAATCTCTGCAGTGGAAAAAAGGGAGGGAAAAAGCACAGCTAATACACTGTAAAAATATGCCGCCGAGGTGCCCAGAGCTATCAGGGTATTCATATCGGCAGTACGGTGTTTCAATGCTCCCCATGCCCCCCTGTAAAAACGCGATCCCAGCCAAAATTGCACAGGTGTTGCCAGCGCCCACATAATATACGCCTTCCCGCCAAAGGCCGGAGCCCACCCTATAACCATTATCAGCGCAGCAAGAATAGCAGCGATAATAAAGCTGTTGCGCAGTGATTGAATCTCCCGCTGTGAAGAGGTGGTCACATCCTCCAATGTCTGCGCTTCCGCGCCCAGATCATAGCCCACTTCACGTACAGCATCCCGAAGACTGCTATAGATAACATCATCAGTATATTCGACTGCCGCTTTACCCGAAGCCAGATTAACATTCACCGAGACAACGCCGGGCACATCGGCAAGTGCCTTTTCAACCCGCGCAACGCATCCGGCACAACTCATGCCGACGACAGGGAAAATCGATTTTTTGGTTGCAACACCATACCCTAAATCCGTTATCGCTTTCCCCAGTTGCTGCAGTGTTACCTTTGCCGCATCGTATTTGACAGATACTTCCTCCGAGGCAAAATTGACATGAGCATCCGTTACACCGGGTATGCGCTGCAGCTCTTTTTCAATAGTTCCGGCACAAGAGGCACAGGTCATGCCAGTCACGCGGATATGATTCGTTGCCATTTCTTTTGCGATGTGTTTATCCTTTACCATAGCAGTAATCACCAATGAAATACAGACAAAGGTAAAAGGAAATAAATGTGTATAACCTCGCTTCACCCCGACAAAGCCGCAGAGAAAGCTATATGTATCTACTCGCTTCGTGCTTGCTGGCAATCAGCGAGGCCAGATTTTCAAGAGCTTTAAAATCCTCCGGGCGCGGATATCCCTTGCATAAGACCGGATCAAGCACTTCCACCTTCAGGCTCCCGAGATTCCCGGACAATATTTCCACCGTCTTCCCACCCCATCCGTACGATCCGATAATGGAAACGAACTTCACATTCGGTCTCAGAGCATTGGCAAGGACAGCCGCATATACTGCCGCAGGGTGAGGTCCGGCCAGGACAGTAGGAGTACCTACAATAATGGTGGCGGCATCGACCAGTGCCATTGCAAGCTTTCCAACATCGGTGACCGTCAGATCGAAGCGTTTAACCGTCACTCCTTTTTCAGAGAGAGCCTCTGTTAAGTAGTCTACCATCGCACGTGTACTATCATGCATAGACACGT
>CAZFIM010000073.1:0-10977 GCA_964519615.1 uncultured Dehalococcoidales bacterium | reverse complement strand
GCAAAAAGAAGTATACGGTCAAGACCGACAACTTCGGTGACTTCTGGTTTGAGCAAATGGAGATAGGCAATTACTCTCTGATTATCGAGAAAGACGGCTTTTTACCACGCGATTTCAAGGTGGATACGGCGGTGGACGTCAATCTGGATGACATCGCTCTTTCTAAAAACGTGAAATAGGTCACTGTAAAAATTAATAAATTCGTTTACCATATTATACGAACTCTTTTTTGTTCCGATTTTCTAATATGAAATAAATTAAAGCAGGATTAATCAATCAGGAGGACCACTATGGCTTTAAAATTCTATGATCTGTCACAACCGTTTTATGCCGGAGTACCGCTCTGGCCCTGGCCGGTAATGACAGATACAGAAATCTATCGTGTTTCATTCCCCGAGCGCGATCTTTTTCCGGGCGGTGTAAACAAAATGACTACCGTCATTAAGACTAAATTTCATGCCTCCACGCACATGGACGCACCGCTTCACGTATTGCAGGGAGGCCTGACCATCGATCAGATCCCTCTCTCATCTTGCTATGGAGAAGGTGTTATCGTGGATATGAGACATCTTAAGAAGTGGGATGTCATCGGAAGAAAAGAACTTGATAACGCTAAACCCAAGATTAAGAAGGGCGATTTCGTGGTTATCAATACCGGATGGCATAAATATTTCCCGGACTATAGCTATATCTTCTTTAACCACTATCCCGGATTCTATACCGAGGCTGCCGAATGGTTTGTGGAACATGAGGTAAAGGCTGTGGCTATCGACGGTGGTGCTATGGACCATCCTCTTGCTCATACTCCTCTGGACAAATTTGCCCCATGGCTTTATAACGAATACTTGAAAGAAACGGGTAAAGATGCCAATGAGGAGTTCCCCGTCTATGAACCCTGCCACCTGGCACTGGCCAAAGCGGGTATCCCCGGCATCGAGATCGTCGGAGGGCAGATTGATGAAGTAACCGGCAAACGCTGTACTCTTGCCTGCTTCCCCATACGATACCGCGGCGGAGAAGCTTCTCTCGTCCGCCTCGTAGCAATAGTCGACGAGTAAGAGAAGGAGATCATAGAGAAAATGACAGACATGTTCAGATTGGACGGCAAAGTCGTGGTAGTGATAGGCGGCGGAGGAGGTATCGGTGAACTCATGGCGGAAGGGATGGCGGAGAGAGGCGCGAAAATTGCTATCGCCAGCCGTAATATGCAGAAGCTGGCAGATATAGCAAAGACGATCCATGAAAAAACCGGATCGGAAGTTGCTGCCTTTAAGATGGATATCACCGATGAACGTAGCGTGATACAGTGTGCAAAGGATGTTGTAGAAAAATTCGGCACCGTCGATATTCTGGTAAACTCACAGGGGCTTAATATCAAGCGGCCCGCGGCTGAATTTCCGCCCGATGAATGGGACCAGATGTTTGCTGTCAATGTCCGCGGCGTAATGCTGGCATGCCGTGAATTCGGCAAGACCATGATCGAAAATAGAAAAGGTAAAATCATCAATCTCTCTTCTGTGAGAGGCACACGTGCAACCATGTGGGACGGCAATGAAGGCTATTGCGCCACCAAAGGTGCTGTTGATATGATAACCCGTACGCTGGCTTCCGTATGGGCGCAGTATAATATCAACGTCAACGCCATCGGTCCTTCTCTCATACGCACGGAGCTGGCATCCGCTACGCTGAACGACCCCGAAAAGCTGGCCAAGTACGTTGCCAATGTACCGCTCAAGCGTGTCGGCGAGCCCAAGGACCTGGTGGGGCTGTGTATATTTTTGGCCTCTCCCGCCTCGGACTTCATTACCGGCCAGATAATCTACCTTGACGGCGGACTGACCGCCGTGGGATGAGCCCTGCACAATTTGCACCAAACTGAATATGGCATGCTTGTTGTAAAGCCTGACTTGATAAAGGTTACTTTACGGCCGGACAAGTACCGCTAACCGGACGAATATAGTAAAACATGCTATTTCGTACCGGTAAGCGAGATCATAAGCTTCCTTCATACAAAGCATACCACTGCCACCTTGAAAAAATACTGCCGTTGATATATCTTACTTGTTCAGCGGAGGCTGTGTATATTGCACAACTGCTAAATCTGCCCTGTACTGAAAGATAAAAATACATGAGTAGTGAATATTACGCCCGAATTGCCGGAGAACTGGAGCTTGCCCCACAACAAGTACAATCGGTCGCACTGCTTCTGGAGGACGGCGCTACCATACCATTTATTGCCCGCTACAGAAAAGAGCGTACAGGCTCGCTCGATGAAGTAGTTCTCACCGATATCAGGGACAGGCTGGCGCAATTGCAAGCTTTGGACAGCAGAAGACAGGCAATTCTTAAATCACTGGAAGAACGAGGCCTGCTCACAGACGATCTGCGCGAGAATATAGGATCAGCCGTGAGCATCACTGTTTTGGAGGATCTGTATTTGCCCTACCGGCCTAAACGACGCACGAGAGCCACCATGGCAAAAGAAAAAGGCCTGGAGCCACTGGCACACATACTTTTCGAACAGAAAACACAGCTCGAGCCCCAACAAGAAGCGGTATCTTTTGTAAACGATGAAAAAGGTGTCCAGTCCGCCGAAGATGCGCTTGCTGGTGCGCGTGATATTATTGCGGAATGGATAAATGACAGCATCACAGCCCGTACTCCTTTGCGTGCACTCTTTGAACGTGAAGGCATTCTTCAATCAAAAGTGGTCAAAGGCAAGGAAAGACAGGCAGAGAAATTCAGTGACTACTTCCAATGGGAAGAGCAAATTAAAAAAATGCCCGGCCACCGTGTGCTCGCGATGTTCCGCGGAGAAAATGAGGGATTGCTTAAACTTATTATACGTCCTCCGGAGGAAAAAGCACTCGCCCAGATTGAGCGCAAATTTATTAAAAACGATTCCGCCAGCGCCGCTCAGGTTATGCTTGCACTTCACGACAGCTATCAGCGTTTGCTTGCGCCTTCGATTGAGACAGATACTCGTCGTGTATTGAAAGAGCGAGCCGATGCGGAGGCACTGCGCGTATTTGCCCGCAATTTAAAGGAGACGCTTATGGCGCCGCCGCTGGGACAGAAAGCTATTCTTGCCATCGATCCCGGCTACCGTACCGGCTGCAAAATTGTGTGTCTGGACCGCCAAGGCATGCTTCTTTACAATACCATCATCTACGTAGAGCAATCGCCAGCCCGAACGGAAAGCGCAGCCAAAACGGTTATTGAACTGATAGAACGTTTCAACATAGAAGCCATTGCCATCGGCAATGGAACCGCAAGTCGGGAAACGGATACCTTTATCCGCAGCCTGGATTTGCCTGCAAAAATTCCTCTGGTAATGGTCAATGAAAGCGGCGCCTCTATCTACTCCGCTTCGTCAGCGGCTCGAGATGAATTCCCTGACCATGATGTGACGGTACGCGGAGCGATATCCATCGGCAGACGGCTGATGGACCCCCTTGCGGAACTGGTAAAAATCGATCCCCGCTCCATCGGCGTGGGACAGTATCAGCACGATGTAGACCAGCTCAAACTGAAAACAACCCTTGATGACACGGTGATGCTCTGTGTAAACGAGGTGGGGGTTGAGGTTAATACTGCAAGCGCACAGCTTCTTTCCTATGTATCCGGGCTGGGACCTGCACTGGCTAAAAATATAATAGCCTACCGCAACAATAATGGCCCTTTCCGCAGCAGGCAGGAGCTCACCAAAGTAACCCGGCTAGGCTCAAAAGTGTTTGAACAAGCAGCAGGGTTCCTGCGTATTCGCGAAGCTGAAAATCCCCTTGACGGCAGTGCTGTACATCCGGAAAGCTACCGCATTGTCCAGCGTATGGCCGATGACCTCGGATGCACTATTGAAGATCTCATCAACAACGGGTCACTCCTTAAGCAGATACAGCCGGAGCGCTATACCGAAGAAACTATCGGGCTTCCGACTGTTAACGATATTCTGGCTGAGCTTCACAAGCCGGGGCGCGATCCCCGCAAAGAGTTCGAGGCTGTCGCTTTCGATGCCGCAATTTACCGTATCGACCAGCTCGTGCCGGGTATGACCATGACCGGTATCGTCACCAACGTCACAAACTTCGGCGCTTTTATTGACATAGGCATTCACCAGGATGGACTGGTACATATCAGCCAGCTCTCCGATAAATTCGTACGTAATCCCGCCGATGTGGTTAAACTGAATCAGAAAGTGACTGTGACGGTGACAGCGGTAGACGTCGCGCGCAAACGCATCTCGCTCTCCATGAGGCAGAATCCTTCATTGGCATCATAGCATATTTTATGTCTAACATTTTCGCTCCGGACTGCTGTTCACGTATAATAAACACCGGTTAAAACGCGCTTATGCTCAGTATCTCGAATATAGCGAAATCATACGGTGCGCGGAGGCTCTTCAGCGGCGTAAGCTTCACCGTGAATATGCGGGACAGGATCGCTTTAACAGGCCGAAACGGCAGCGGTAAAAGCACCCTCTTCGATATTATCTCAGGCAATACTTTGCCTGATGCAGGTACGCTGTCACTACGCAAAGGAACAACGATAGGCTACCTGAAACAGGATATTACTTCTGTATCCAGCCGCCCGCTACTGGATGAGGTGATCTCCTCCCTGCCCTATGCTCACAGCCTCTCACATAAGATAAACCTGCTGCAGGAAGAGATGGCAGAAGAGAAAGACGGGGAATTAATAGTCTTATTGCTCGATGAGCTGGGTACCCTGCAGCAGGAGTTCGAGCTCAGCGGAGGTTATACATCCGAACATAAAGCAAAAATTATCCTCTCCGGCCTGGGTTTTGCTGAAGCAGATTTTCAGCGTCCGCTTACGGAGTTCAGCGGCGGCTGGCATATGCGCGTGGAGCTTGCCAAACTCCTCTTCAGTAATCCCGATATACTTATTTTGGATGAACCTACAAACCATCTCGATCTTGAGACCATTAAATGGTTCGAGAACTATCTTAAAAAGTTTCACGGGGCCATTCTATTCACCTCACATGACCGTGCATTCTTAAATCAGATAGCCAATAAAATAATTGCCATAGAAGAAAATGAGGTTATTCTCTTTCACGGCAATTATGACAGCTACATTACCGCGCGCTTAAAAGAGATGAATACGCTCCAGGCCACCGCCAGACGGCAGGAGCAGAAGCTCGCCGCGGAAATGCGCTTCATTGAGCGTTTCCGTGCCAAGAACACCAAAGCAAGTCAGGTGCAGAGCAGGCTCAAGCGCCTTGAGAAGATAGAGAGAATCACCGTTCCCCGCTCCACCCCCCGGATACGGTTTTCCTTCCCTGATCCTCCCAAAAGCGGACAAAAGGTGATCACACTGGAAAATGTCTCCAAATCCTACGGTGAGAAGACCGTCTACCGCAATCTCAACCTGATAATTGAAAAAGGACAGCGGGTAGCGCTGGTGGGCCCTAACGGTGCAGGTAAAACCACACTGCTCAAAATACTGGCAGGAGTACTGCCTTTCGAGAACGGCAACCGTGTTTTAGGACACAATGTCTCCGGCGCTTATTTCGCACAGTACTATATCGAATCGCTCAATCCTGAGAACAGTATACTGGATGAGCTTGCACAGGCTGCACCCGATGAGCCCGAAGTACGTCTACGCGGCCTGCTGGGTGCCTTCCTCTTCAGCGAAGACGATGTATTTAAAAAGATATCTGTGCTCTCAGGCGGAGAAAAAACACGCATTGCCATCGCCAGAATGCTGATCAGGCCTGCAAATCTGCTGCTGATGGATGAGCCCACCAACCATCTCGATATCCCTTCACGCGAGATTCTCACCGATGCCCTCAATGCCTATAGTGGAACACTCTGTTTTATTACCCATGACAGGACGCTTATACGGCAGACAGCAAACAGAATAATAGAGATCGAAGAGGGGAAGATTCACAGCTACAACGGCAATTATGATGACTACATTTACAATAAGGAAATAGCGCCGGCTCAGGAGACGCCCTCCCTATCAAAAACGGCAAGCACGCATCAAAACACGGTTAAAAACACGGCTCGTCAGCGTAAGGTCGTTGAAGGAGAATTGAGAAACAGCTACTACCGCCGTATCACGCCTGTCAAAAAGAAGATCTCTGATATCGAAGACCAGGTATCCGCATTGACGGAAAAGCGCCGCGGGATAGAGATACTTCTTGCCAGTCCCGAACATTATAAGAACAGCCTTGAAGTGATCGATACGGAAAGGCAGTACCGCCATATCAAGCAGGCCATCACCGAACTAACCTCCAAGTGGGATAAGCTTACTGTTGAGGCCGAGACAATAACGGCACAGTTCGAGGAGGAAAAGAAAAACCTGGGGTTCTAAGGGGGCATCCTCTACTCCCGGTACTTTTACCTGAGTTATTGACAGCACCCTGAAGATATGCCTAAGATTGTATCGATTCTCATTTTTCTATGAGAAAACCGATTGGAGGGTGTTTATGACCGCAAGGACTGTTAACATTCTTGTTACCTATCCCCCTGCCATGTTTACGCAGATACAACGCAGGGATATAGTGTCTATGATCGAGGCAGTGGATCCTGCAGTTACGGTCAAAGATGCCTCTGAACTAAGCAGCAGGGAGAAAAACGGGGATGCAGAGGCAGGGCATAAGCTCGATGCACTACTTGCCGGCACGGAAATTCTTTTCGGCTTTCCCCCGCCTCCGAATATTATCAAACGTGCTGCCAAACTGGAATGGATGCAGACACCGCTCACCGGAGTCGATCCTTTTTTGCTTCCCGATATTATCGCCAGCCCCGTGATTATAACCAACTCCAGAGGTATTCACGGCACACAGGCGGGAGAACTGATAATAATGCTCATGCTCGTGCTGGCAAAAAAAGCTCATATGCTCTTCCGCCTGCAGCAGGAAAGCAGGTGGGAATCCTTTGCCCCGGCATTGCTGTACTCTAAAACAATCGGCATACTGGGCTTCGGCAGTATCGGCAGAGACGCGGCACGGCTGGCAAAAGCATTCGGTATGAAAGTGATGGCCACCAGAACCCGCTATACGGAAAATACGGAGCTTGCCGATATTGTGCTGCCTCCCGAGCGTACGGCTCTTCTTCTGGCTGAGAGCGACTTCGTAGTTGTGACCCTGCCGCTTACGCCCGAGACCCGCAACCTGATCGGCAAAGCCGAGTTGGAAATGATGAAACCTACTGCTTACCTGGTCAACATCGCTCGCGGCGGGGTGATAGATGAGGAAGCGCTCATACAGGCGCTCAGCGCAGGCGTAATCGCCGGAGCCGCACTTGACGTCTTTGCTGCCGAGCCGCTGCCCGCCGAAAGCGAGCTGTGGAAACTGCCCAACGTGATCATTACCCCTCATTTGGCAGGCAAACGTGATGACTACCATATGCTTGCCGCCGGACTTTTCTGCGAGAACCTTAAACGCTACTTAAGCGGCCAAAAGCTTATTAACGTCATCGATAAAGACAAGGGATATTAGCAGCTGTACGTTACCGATGTTCCTTGCTAAAGGAATTTTCTGCCCACGGAATACTACTGTATGACAGGTGCATAACCGCATAATAGAACCGTGCTGCAGTTCCAAATACCTGTATAATACTCACTGAAGATCCATTCCTATTGACAGTCGATAGCGTAAAAGTAAAAATATATGAACTGTCTTGCTCAGGTATTTTTTCATTGGAGGTATATGTAATATGGTAACCAGACGTATTTTAGCTTTTCTCGGGTTTGTTGCTTTTGCAGTCGGACTGCTGACAGCGGTGATAGCTGCCATGTTTGCCCCGGAACATCCTGCCATTATTTTTTCCCTGATCATACTTGGGATTATCGTGGGCATACTCAATATCACCAGCAAGGAGATCAATACGCTGCTCATCGCCACTATCGCGCTGATAGTAGTAGGCAATGTCTTCGAGCCCATAAAGGCAGGCGGTATCGGGCTATTGCTTGATAATATGCTTGGGCTTTTCGCAACGCTGATGGCGCCGGCGGCGGTGATAGTTGCGATAAGGGCGCTGTTCAACGTGGGGCTCCCCGGTGAAGAGAAAACTTCAGCAGATTGAACCGGGCGGATTGAGTCTTTTAAGAGTATGCAGTTCTATCTGAGCTATAATCCGGCTCAAGGAGAGCAAATTGCCTTATTACGGAGATTTTGCTAGACTTCTACATGTCTTTGACTTAGTATATCAAAGGTTCAGGCGACCGCCTGTTTTTAAAACCACCGGGCCGCTAGCTCAACTGGCAGAGCAGCTGACTCTTAATCAGCAGGTTCAGGGTTCGACCCCCTGGCGGCTCACCACTATGATTAAGCTGTAATCGTTAATCTTCGTTAAAAGATAAAAACAGAAACAGAAGTCCACCAAACGATAGTAAGGCAAATCCAATCCATAACCAGATAATTAATGGATTTATGGATAGTGTAATCATTGCATTATCATGGCCATCAAAACCAGTTAAAATAATATAGATGTCCTCTTTCATGGTACTTTTTATTGCTACTCTGGAATACATATGTTCAGATATTTTTTGATATATTATTCGCGGCTCCATTGTCGCAAGCAATCTACCGTTCTCCCATATATTAATGATCGCCGTATGCTGTATATAATCATCCGTCTCTAATTGTCTATTATCAATATATTCAACTGAATAGTCCCCGACGGCGGTTATTGTATTCCGTTGCATGGTAATTTTTTGAACCTCTTTAAATTCCGAAGAACCTGTAATACTAACAGCAATGATTATTATGCTAACGTTAATAATAAATATGTTGAGATATGGAACGTTTTTTATACTAAATATGCTCATCCCACATTTTTCGAATTTATGACTGATAAAATGTATGATTTCTTTTATTACTACATACAATAGTGAGGTGAGAGCAAAACTACAGATAGATAAGGCAATTAAAGTTAATACAAAAGTTATATGTGAAAAATACGCCAATAATCCAACAATAACAGCGATCATAAATGAAATAAAAAGTCTGCGTCTTAGTTCATTATTATGAAATTTATCATCGTAGTAATTATATGTGCTTAGCAAAAGGATAATGATCAGAAAAACTGGAATTATTGTGTATGTATAATAAGATTTTTCAACCTGAATTAAACTGACTGCTATCCATGAAGAAATATAAGGTAAAATGATACCTAAAAATATCAGATATGCAGCTACTATTAATAAAGAACTGATAGCAAGGCCAATTCCTTGATTTTGAGATAATCCGTCAGTATACTGCTGATCCTTAAAATATTTGATATAAAAGAAAATCACGGCAATCGAGCCGATGATAACACTTAACAATACAATTAAGAGAATGGATCCTTGTCCCGTATTGGCATAGGCGTGAACGGAATTAACAATACCACTTCTTACCAGTATCGTACCTGAAATAGTTGCAATGAATATTGCTGTTATTAATACGTGATTCCATATCTGAAAAGAGCGTATCGTTTTATACAGCATCTGTGAATGCAAAAAGGCTGTAAGAAGCAGCCAGGACATCAGGCCGACATTCTCTATCGGGTCCCATGCCCAATATCCTCCCCACCCCAATTCTGAATATGACCACCATGAACCGCAGGCAATGCCGGAACTAAATAAAAGCCAGACAATGACTGACCATCTACGTATTATTTTATTCCAGACATATGCCGACTCCCGCTGAATTAATCCGCTGATGGAAAGTGAGAATAGAACTACTGCACTGGCATATCCCGATAAAATCAACGGTGGGTGAATAAGCATTGCCGGACTCATTAAAGCAAGTCTTACATTTTTGCCTGCCTCATATACACTTTCTGCCGGAGCAAACGGATTTGAAACAAATATGAGTATTGAAATTAAAACTAATTCAATAAACATACAAATTGCTGTAGCGAGTGGAAGTGAATTACGTGAACGTTGTTTATTTGCTACTGTAAGTAAAGTGATTTCTAATATGAGAAACCATGCCCAGAGCATTATCGAACCGGAACTACCTGCCCATAATGCACTTATCTTGTAAGCAAGAGGCATACTACTGATTACATGAGACGTTACGTAATTCAATTCTGAATTACATGTAATAAACGCAAATAACAGCAGTAAAAAAGCCAGAGTAACTGAACAGAAAGTAACATATGTGCTCAGTCTTCCATTTTTCAATAGAGTAAAGTTATTTTTCCTGCTCCCGTAGAATAAGGCAAAGATTGAATAGAGAGATACAATTTGCGCAACTGTTAAAGATGTATATCCAATTAGAATCAGCCAATTCATTAAAGATTATGTCAACTTTCTGAAGTTGTATCTCACTTCAGTATATGTTCGATGAAAATGTAACTGTATAAACATGAAATTGCAGGCATTTATAATCACCTTTTTCACCACAATGCAAGTATTACGGATTCTTTAGAGTGATTATTAACCTGGTTACCATATCAAGAATCACATGATATCCGTCTGTATTCGCAGGCAGAGAATAGGGATTAACTAACGATGATATTCTTCTTCATTATTTCCAACTGAGTCAGCGCTATAAACACCGTTCCGCTGTACTATACTCAAGTTTGTTTCATAATACTTTTTTAATTCTTTGACTCTAAGCATATTTACCTTATCTCTGCATTGCACAAACAAATCAAAGGCATTCAATAAAACTTCATCGATATCGTTTTCAAAACGTAACAGATCGTCGAATAAAGAATACTTCTGAATTTCGAATAAAAGTTCTTCTCTTACAACTTTTTTAAGCAGCAAAATGAATGAAATAGCGTTTACCGGACTGATATCCTGAAGCGCGCGTATTTTAATAATATTATTTAAAGAATTCCGGAGAGTAATAGAGTCCTGCTCAGATGCTAAATGATCGAATATAACTTCTATCTCATATTGTATGGTGAAGCCAACCGGGTTTTCAAACCTGTTGTCCGTTTTGCTTAAAACAGCAACACTTTCATTATTATATGTTTCAATGATGTACTGAAACCATTTCTTTATAATAATATCTTTGTT
>CAZFIM010000072.1:0-11123 GCA_964519615.1 uncultured Dehalococcoidales bacterium | reverse complement strand
CTGGAACCCTAACCGCATCGAGCAGCGCTTCGGGCGTATCCACCGTATCGGTCAGACCGAGCCCTGTCATCTCTGGAACCTGGTGGCTGAAGAAACGCGTGAAGGCGATGTTTATCACATGCTGCTGCGCAAACTGGAGGAGGCCGGCAAAGCTTTGCAGGGCCAGGTGTTCGATGTGCTGGGCAAGGTACAGTTCGATGGCAAACCGCTCAAAGACCTGATGATACAGGCCATACGCTACGGAGAAAGGCCGGAGGTCAAAGCACGGCTCACGGAGGTGATAGACGGTGCGCTCGATACCGAACACTTGCGCCGCCTGATAGAGGACAGGGCGCTGTCAACCGATGTTATGGATGCCAGGCGCGTCTACCGCATTCGTGAAGACATGGAACGCGCAGAAGCGCGCAGGCTGCAGCCGCACTACATTGAGTCTTTTTTCCTCAAGGCTTTTCAGCATCTGGGCGGTTCTATCAAGCAGCGTGAACAGCGCCGCTATGAGATACCCCATGTCCCGGCCGTGGTACGCAACCGTGACAGGTTGATAGGCATCGGCAATCCTGTGCTGGCCAAATATGAACGCATCGTGTTTGAAAAACCGCTTATCAACCCGCAAGGGACAACGCCCGCTGCTTTTATCTGCCCCGGGCATCCGCTGCTGGACGCTGTCGTGGACCTCATATTGGAGCGCAATCGTGACCTCCTGCGCCGAGGTGCCGTGCTGGTTGATGAGAACGACAGCTCCACACAACCGCGTGTCCTTTTCTATCTCGAACACGCCATCCAGGACGCAAGCAAGACCCGCTCTAGTGAATTCCGAACCATATCCAAGCGCATGCTCTACGTGGAGATGGACGAGGCAGGCAACGTCTACCATCCTCAATATGCGCCTTACCTGGACTACCGGCCGCTTGAACCTGCTGAGCTTGATATCGATGCCATCCTTGACCGTCCCGGATGCCGCTGGATTACCCCTGAGATGGAGAACAAAGCACTGGAGTATGCCATCACCGCGGTAGTGCCACAGCATTTAGAGGAAGTCCGCCCCCGCAAGCTGGCGCTGATAGATAAAACGGAAGCAGCCGTGAAAGAGCGGCTGACGCGGGAAATACAGTATTGGGACCACCGTTCACAGCAATTAAGGCTTCAAGAGCAGGCAGGCAGATTCAACGCCCGCCTCAATTCCGGCGAGGCACAGAAGCGAGCTAACGATCTGGAAGAACGAATGCAAAAGCGTATGTCTGAGCTGCGATTGGAGCGGCAAATATCTGCCGCTCCACCTGTAGTCCTGGGAGGCGTGCTGGTTATCCCTGCAGGACTTCTGACAGCAATGACCGGCAAAAAAGCAAAGGAACCGGCGGAATCAGTAGACCGCCAGGCTGCTGCTGCCCGGGCGCGAGCTATCGTGATGGAGATAGAGCGCAATCTGGGATTTGAGCCGGTCGATAGAGAGACGGACAGACTTGGCTACGATATCGAAAGCCGCATTCCTGATCAGGGCATGCTGCGTTTCCTCGAAGTGAAAGGACGCATAGCTGATGCGCCCACTCTTACGGTAACCAGGAACGAGATACTCTATTCTCTCAATAAGCCGGAGAGCTATATTCTGGCCATGGTGGAGTTTCTCCCCGATGACGGACACCGCGTCCATTACCTTCGTGAGCCCTTTTTACGCGAGCCGGACTTTGGCGTAACCTCCGTCAACTATGATTTCAATGAGCTGCTGAAGCGCGCAGGAGATCCCTGTTAGATGAGACTGCGGCTTTATCTTTTATACGTAAATTCCCACAACAGAATACCTCATGAACTATAATGGTAGCTCAAATTGGTAAAGAGAGGTTTAATTGATATGACCGCACAGGTAAAGACGCGCAAGAAGCTGATCGAGGTGGCGTTGCCGCTGGAGGCGATTAATGCCGCCTCCGCACGAGAGAAATCCATCCGCCACGGGCATCCCTCCACCCTGCATCTGTGGTGGGCACGGCGGCCACTGGCGGCGGCACGGGCCGTCATCTTCTCCCAACTGGTGGATGACCCCTCGGCCGTACCCGAGGAGTTCCCCACAGAAGAAGCGCAGAATAAAGAGCGCAAGCGTTTGTTCAAGCTCATTGAGAAATTGGTACTGTGGGAGAACACCACCAATGAAACAGTGCTGGAGGAGGCCCGCGCCGAGATCTTGAGAAGCTGGCGCCGGGCTTGTGCCGATAACAAGGACCATCCGCAGGCGGATGAGCTCTTCAACCCGGATAAGCTGCCCGCCTTTCACGACCCCTTTGCCGGAGGAGGTGCGCTGCCGCTGGAGGCACAGCGGCTGGGGCTGGAGGCCTGGGCATCGGACCTCAACCCGGTGGCCGTGTTAATCAACAAAGCCATGATAGAGATTCCGCCCAAATTCGCCGGCCTGCCTCCGGTCAACCCTGAAGCACGGCGCGACAGGATGAAACTGGAGGGAACATGGAGCGGGGCGCAGGGGTTGGCCGAGGACGTGCGCTACTACGGCAAGTGGATGCGCGATGAGGCCGAAAAACGCATCGGGCACCTCTATCCGAAGGTGGAGATCACCGCGGAGATGGTACACGAGCGGCCCGACCTCAAGCCCTACCTGGGACAGAAGCTCACCGTAATCGCCTGGCTGTGGGCGCGCACGGTGAAAAGCCCAAACCCCGCCTTTGCCGACGTGGACGTACCCTTGGCCTCTACCTTCATATTATCAACAAAGGCTGGCAAAGAAGCCTACGTAGAGCCGGTTATCGAGGGAAAGGGTTATCGTTTCCGGGTAAAGATAGGAAAACCAGAGAATATGGAAGCAATGAAGAACGGCACCAAACTCAGCCGCGGAGCAAGCTTCCGGTGTCTTATGTCCAATGTGCCTATGACTGAAGACTATATCAGAGGCGAATTTAAAGCAAAGCGGCACGGTGAACGGCTTATGGCCATTGTTGCCGAAGGTGCAAGAGGCAGGGTATATATTCCACCGATTGATAAACACGTCATCATTGCTAAAGGAGCCAAACCTGCATGGCGGCCGGAAGAGGAAATGAATACCAAGACCAGCAATCTCGTGAGCGGACGAGGCTACGGGATAACTCACTGGTATGAAATATTCACCCCCCGCCAGCTCGTCGCCCTTACTACTTTCTCGGACCTGGTTACAGAGGCACGGGAGAAGGTAAAGCAGGATGCCCTAGCCGCGGGTATAACCGACGACAGCCGCGGCCTGGACGCGGCCGGAACTGGCGCCACTGCTTACGCTGATGCGGTGGCGGTATATTTAGCAAGTAGCCTTAGTAAGTTAGCTGATTATAATTCTTCAATGTGCTCATGGATATCGGGTGGACAAACAATGAGAAACACCTATGGAAGACAAGCTATACCTATGGTGTGGGATTTTGCTGAAGCTAACCCTTTTTCGGAATCAACTGGCAGCTTATTAAGTTGTATTGAACAAATTTACAGGGTTTTAGCGGTCTTAAACAATCGAACTAAAGGATATTCTCAACAGATAGATGCACAAAAGCAGATACTTACAAGAAAAAAATTTGCATCAACAGACCCACCATACTATGACAATATCGGTTATGCAGACCTGTCGGATTTTTTCTACATATGGTTAAGGAGATCGATAAAGTTAATTTTCCCAGAATTATTTGCCACTCTCACTGTACCCAAAACCGAAGAATTAGTAGCCACACCATATCGCCACAACAGTAAAAAAGAGGCAGAGTATTTCTTCCTTGACGGAATGACGTCGGCAATGAGCCAACTCAGCCAACAAGTGCATCCTTCTGCACCGGTAACCATTTATTATGCCTTTAAGCAAGCTGAACAGAAAGACGATGGTGGTATCGCCAGCACAGGATGGGCAACCTTTTTGGAAGCAGTGATTAAATCTGGTTTTTCCGTTTGTGGAACGTGGCCTGTCCGCACTGAGATGGGAAACAGACAGATAGCTTGGGAAACTAACGCTCTCGCTTCCAGCATCGTCATCGTTTGCCGTCCCCGACAGGTCGGAGCCGCCACCATCACCCGGCGGGAATTCCTGGAGCTGCTGAAAGATGAACTGCCGCCAGCCCTGCATAAACTCCAGCAAAGTAGCATCGCGCCGGTCGACCTCCAGCAGGCTATCCTCGGCCCCGGTATGGCTGTCTATACCCGCTATGCCTCGATTCTTGATAGTGAGGGCAACAAGCTCAGCGTTGGCGGGGCCATATCGCTTATCCTCCAGATAATGGACGAGGTGCTGGCGGAGCAGGAGGGAGATTTCGATGCCGATACCCGCTGGGCGCTGATATGGTTTGAGCAGTACGGCTTTCAGGAGGCGGAGTACGGCATAGCCGAGACGCTCTCCAAGTCTAAGAACACCAGCGTGGCTGGCATGGTGAGCGCAGGCATCCTCCAGGCGCAGCACGGCAGGGTGCGCCTGCTCCGGCCCGCCGAATTACCGCCGGACTGGGACCCAGCCACCGATAAGCGCCTGACCGTGTGGGAGATAGTCCATCATTTGATTCGTGCACTCGATACCGGGGAGACCGTCGCCGCTGAGCTGCTGGACACACTGGGCGTCAGAGCGGAAACGGCCCGAGAGCTTGCCTACCGCCTCTTCACCGTCTGCGAGCGGCGTAAGCGCAGCGCAGACGCTCAGGCCTATAACAGCCTTATCCAGAGCTGGCCGGAGATAACCAGACTTGCAGGAGAATTACAGAGGACACAAGGACGCCAGGGGAAATTCCAGGTATAGGAGGGAACAATGGCTGTAACCAACTATGAACGGGTAGGTAAAGCGCTGGAGCTGCTGCGGCAGGGCCTCAGCCCCTTCGTGGAACGGGAGTTCCGCAATGTCTACAGCGGCCGCATGCTCACAGAAGCCAGCCGCATACTCGGCGCTGACAGCATAAACCAGAAGAGAGCGTTCAGCGAATATGACGTTGCCGCCCTGCTCAAGCTTATGTCCTTTGCATGGAACGATGTTTTCCGCCAGCCGCTGGGGCAGGCGGAGCGCAGCCTTGTTGTTGAGCTTACAGATACACGCAACAAATGGGCTCACCAGGCACCTTTTTCTACTGATGATGCTTACCGCGCGCTCGATTCCGCCAGCCGGCTGCTGACAGCCGTCTCAGCGCCGCAGGCAGCAGAGATCGATAAGATGAAGCAGGAGCTGCTGCGCGTAAGCTACGATGAGAAGGTGCGCAGCGAGAAGCGCAAAAAGGCGGAAGTGACACTGGAAAGCCAGGTGAGCGCCGGCATCAAGCCCTGGCGCGATGTGGTCAACCCTCACCGCGATGTTACCGGCGGTTATTTTAAAAGTGCCGAGTTCGCCGCTGACCTCCTGCAGGTCCACATCGGCGAGGCTTCCCCTGAATACGGCAAACCGGTGGAATTCTTCCGCCGCACCTATCTCACGGAAAGCCTGAAATTGCTGCTGGTCAATGCCGTCGAACGGCTCAGCGGCAAAGGCGGCGACCCGGTGGTGCAGCTCCAGACCAATTTCGGCGGAGGAAAGACCCATTCCATGCTCGCGCTCTATCACCTCTTCTCCGGCACTCCCGCCAAAGACCTGGAAGGTATCGATGAGATCATGCGTCAGGTGAAAGTAGAGAAATTGCCGGCGGTGAAACGGGTGGTGCTGGTGGGCAACCGCATGTCCCCCGGCAACCCTGTTACTAAAGAGGATGGGACGGTGGTAAGGACGCTCTGGGGAGAGCTTGCCTGGCAGCTCGGCGGAAAAGCCGCCTACGAGCGCATCCGTGCCGACGATGTGAACGCCACCAGCCCGGGAGACCGCCTGCGCGAGCTTTTTCAGCAGGCCGGTCCCTGTCTTATCCTCATCGACGAGTGGGTGGCCTACGCACGGCAATTACATGATGAAAGTGACCTTCCGGCAGGCAGCTTCGAGACGCAATTCAGCTTTGCCCAGCTCCTCACTGAATCAGCTAAACTGGCAAAACAGTGCCTTGTGGTCATCAGCCTTCCTGCCTCCGATACCACCGGCTCGCCACATACGCAGGCGGACGATACCGAGGTGGGTGGCAAGCGCGGGCGTGAGGCGCTGGACCGCCTGCGCAACGTGATCGGGCGGCTGGAATCGTCATGGCGTCCGGCTAGCGCTGAGGAAGGATTCGAGATCGTTCGCCGCCGGCTGTTCGAGCCGTTGGTAGGTCAGGAACAGTATCTCGCCCGGGACAAGGTTGCAAGTGACTATTATGATCTGTATCGTACGCAGGAAGCCGAGTTCCCGGCTGAATGCCGCACCGACGAGTATAAAAAACGGCTCAAGGCCGCCTATCCCATTCACCCGGAGGTCTTCGACCGCCTCTATGGCGACTGGTCAACGCTGCTCAAGTTCCAACGAACACGCGGCGTGCTGCGGCTGATGGCGCTGGTAATACGCAGCCTGTGGGAGAGTGGGGATAAAAGCCCGCTCATCATGCCTTCAAGTATCCCTGTTAACGACCCCATGGTGCAATCAGAGCTCACCCGCTATCTCTCCGATAACTGGGTACCGATCATCGAGAAGGACGTGGACGGGCCCAACTCGCTGCCGCAGCGCATCGATAGCGAGTTGCCCAACCTGGGCAGGCTCTCGGCAACGCGTCGCGTTGCGCGGACGATCTTCCTGGGCTCTGCCCCCATCACCACCGCCGCCCATTACGGTCTCGATGACAGGCAGGTCAAGCTGGGCTGTGCCATGCCGGGCGAGTCCCCGCAGATATTCGGCGATGCCCTGCGCCGTCTGGGCAATGCCGCCACTTACCTTTACCAGGACGGTGTGCGCTCGTGGTACTCAACTCAACCCACGGTTACCAAGATAGCGGCAGATCGTGCGGAAGACCTGAAAGGCAATATCGATGCCGTTACCAGCGAGATTCTGAAAAGAGTACGTGAAGAAGTGAAAAACCGTGGCGAATTCTGCGCCGTGCATTCCTGCCCACACAGCAGCCAGGACGTCCCCGACGATACCGGTACCCGCCTGGTCGTCCTCGATATTGAGCATACTTACACCAGGGAACCGGACAGTGCAGCACTAAAAGCCGCCCGCGCTATTCTGGAGACGCGCGGTAGCAGCCAGCGCTACTACCGCAATACGCTCGTTTTTCTGGCGGTGGACAAGACCCGTCTCCAGGACCTGGATGAAGCCGTGCGAAAATACCTTGCCTGGGAATCTATAGTGAATGAAAAAGACAAGCTCGATCTCACACCGTTCCAATTCAAACAGGCGGAAAAACAGAAAAAAGATGCAGGTGATACCGTAGATGCGCAGATATATGAAGCCTACCAGTGGCTGCTGGTGCCGGTACAGGCAGATCCAGCAAAAGCTATTGAATTCTCACCCTACCGGCTATCCGGGAGAGATCCACTGGCGATAAGAGCCTGTAAAAAACTGAAGAATGAAGATCTGCTGGCGACCGGCTACGCCGGTTCTCGCTTGAAAATGGAATTAGATAAGGTCCCGCTCTGGCGCGGAGATCACGTAGCCATCAATCAGCTTGAAGATGACTACGCCCAGTATCTTTATCTTTCCAGGCTTCGCGATGCCTCGGTGCTGCATGGCGCCATCCGCCAGGGGTTGGGCATGCTCACCTGGCGGCAGGACTCCTTCTGCTATGCAGACAGCTATGATGATGCTGCGGGACGCTATCGCGGCCTGCAATGCGAGCGTCAGATTGATATCTCAGCCCATAATAACCAGGGACTGCTGGTCAAGCCGGATGTGGCAGAGCGGCAGTTGAAGGCCGAAACCGAGGAAAAAACCACGGCGCCTGCGGGGATGGGAGGTGCCTCTGCGGAGGGTGAAGGGAGAGGGGGAGAAGAGAGCGGTGCAACATCAGCCTCAGGCGGAGGTGCTGCACCGGTTGCCAAGCCCAGGGTCCCCAAACGCTTCTATGGCAGCGTCAGCCTCGACGCCACTCGTACCGGGCGTGATGCCGGGCGCATAGCCGAAGAGGTGATCGCTCATCTGGCCGGCATCGTAGGCGCGGATGTGAAAATAACGCTGGAAATAGAGGCATACGTGCCGGATGGCGTCCCCGAGCACATCGTCCGCATTGTCAACGAGAACAGCCGCACGCTCAAGTTCACCAGCCAGGGCTTCGAGGAGGAGTGATTACGCAATCGATGGATACTTTTATCAAAAGGAGCGTTTGAAGATATGACTCAAGAGATTGAAAGCAATAAACTATACGTAAAAGAAATTTTCCAAATGTGGTACCGTATTCCGGAATATCAAAGAAATTACGTATGGGAGACAGACCAGGTTTCGGAATTGCTGGATGACGTGTACTCAGCAAGACAATCCAACCTTAACTCCGAATATTTCCTTAGTTCACTGGTTCTGAAAAAGAATCACAAGGAGGAGGGAACGACCAGGTTCGTAGAATATGACTTACTCGACGGGCAACAACGGCTTACCACCCTTTTTTTGATAACGGCAGTTATACGTGATTTGACACCGGCTTCAAATATGTCAAGGTTGAAATCATGTAATGAAGCGATCTTTCAAATGGCAAATCCTGATGACAATGTGCCGGAACGAATGCGCATAGTCTTTGACATCCGTGATGAAGTTAAAGATTTTGTTGATGAGTATGTTAAAAAGGAAAACGGGACATCACAAGTATCAGACCTGAAAACATATGCAGAGGATAAAAATAAGAACATATCTATCAGAAATATGTCGCAGGCCATTCTTACTATAAGAGAACATCTCCAGAACGGTAAATCTCCTGATGAGTTTTTCCCCTATCTTAGGTCCAACGTTCTTATGATATATGTAGCTGCCGAGGAACTGGAAGATGCTTTCCACCTGTTCACTGTCATGAATAACCGAGGCATAAAACTACGCAATAGCGATATATTGAAAGCTGAAAATCTGGCCAAGGTACCATCTCAACCGGAAAGGATCAAATTTGCTAAACTTTGGGAAGATATCGAAGCTGATTTTGGAGAGGATTTTGATAATTTCCTCTCCCATCTAAGAACCATTTTAGTAAAACAAAAGGCAAGTTTTAATCTTCTCAAGGAATATGAAGAAAACATATATAACCCCAGGTTGTATGACCGTACTAGCAAAACCTATACATCTCAAACTCCTCTCCTGGTAAAAGGCGTGCCAACTTTTCAATTTATCGATAAGTATTACCGCCATTATGCGAGTTTATTTGATGAGGATATGTTTGCTCTCAATGATAGCTTCGAATTTCGTAATTACAGGACTGTGATGGACCATGGTCTGGAATCTGAATACTGGATAGCACCGCTATTGCGGTTTTATGACAAATTTAAAACTGAAGGACTTCTCGATTTCATAAAAACATTGGATAAAAAGCTATCGGCTGATTGGATCGTTGGTATCTCCCCTACTATAAGAATTCAAAACTCAAATGCTATTATCCAGTACATCGATGATTCTAAGAATGCAGAGGAAGCACTGGACTCCAAAATATACGATATCGATGTAAGCGACCTTGTGCGGGTTATTTCCACTAACAATATTTATGGCCGGCGCTTTGCAAAATATTTGCTCCTGAAATTGGACCTTGCCTGGCATGGTCACACCACACCTTTTAACCCACCGGAAACAATCAGTATCGAGCATATTCTTCCCCAAACCCCGGATAATGCTAGCCAATGGGTCAAGGATTTCGATGATGTGGAACGAGATTTGTGGACCGACAAACTTGGCAATTTGATCCTCCTATCACGGAGGAAAAATACATCTCAGGGTAACCTTGACTATAGCAAGAAGAAAACGAAGTATTTTACCGGCAATATCGAATTATTCAGCAATTCGGTTAGACTTCTAAGTAAATTCGATACCTGGTATTTAGAAGATGTAAAAATAAACCATCTGGAATCGGTTAAAAAGATACTGGATTTGTATAATATATACGTTTCAGATAAAGAACTGCTACGTTCCATGAGTTAACAAATATATTCACCTGATTTAAATACCATGATTACCAGAATTGACTTGTCTTGAAAATGATTGATATTAGTGCCGAATGGATAGAATCAAATTTTAGTTACGAATGTGAGCAGGCTGGTGCCGCATTGCGGGAATATGTATGTCCCCGTAATATCGGCAAGTCTATCCGCGCCTCTTTAAAAGAACCTGATCATAAATTGATTGTTCAGGAGATAGAAAGGCTAAAATATGAATATAAAAAATATCAGGATGAACAGCCAGAATCTGTGGACATCGACTATGAAAATGATCTCACCTTGGACGCATATACAGCATATTATCTACCTAGATATACGATAATACCATACATCGCATTTAGGGATTTAGCTTTAAATACAAAGCTATCTTTTATACCGGAAGATGTTAATATTCTTGATCTAGGCAGCGGAACAGGCGCGATCGTACTCGGACTAATGGATTTGTTTAATACTGGTAAATTGACCGGGTGCAATGTCACAATACACGCTTTCGAGAAAAGTCAAAAGGCTCTTTTGAGGCAGGAATCTATAATTGCAAATTTACCGAATAAAAATAACAAGCATCATATTTGCAATGAAGTAGTGAATTTAAGCAATCTCAATAACGCCATCAGTAAGGCTGAGCAACATGCACCCTACAATTATATATTCATTGCCAATTGCTTTACGGAGATTGATCGGGTATTCGTACCTAAAATAGTACGAAATTTTATAACCTTACTTGACGATAAAGGAGTAATGATTATAGCTGAGCCTAACTACACCAGCATGAAATTAGCGCCACTGCTATCAAAAAATCAGAGCCATCCACGTTTTTATATCTACTACCCTTGCTCGCGGTATGCAAAATGCAATATGGAGAAATGCTGGGTATGGCGAGACCATCATTTTGAACTACCCGAAATATTTGATACAGATTTAGTTGATACTATATACACTGGATACGATCAGAGAAACATATTAAAGTGTGGCTTGATGATTTTATCTAGAGCAAAGGTAAGTATTTACGATGAGTTTATTAGTAAATACCCTGGTTCATCATGGGGACCTATTGCTCAAGCACATTGCCAAACATCAGACAACCATTGGACATATGGTGTTTGTCTAAATAACATGGTTACCAATTTCTACAATAGTAAAACTCGACGTTTATTACGTGGTAGTATCGTAGGAAAAAGCAATAATGA
>CAZFIM010000071.1:0-11185 GCA_964519615.1 uncultured Dehalococcoidales bacterium | reverse complement strand
TGCATTACCTGTATATCCTCCTCTATGAAGCAATAGAAAATATTTCGTGTAACATAATAATTATAAAAATTACAGTACCCGGCTACATATTTCTGATAACAGCAACAACCTTCCCCTGGATTTCCAGGTTTTCAGGTTCTATGAATATGGGTTTCATTTGACTGTTAGCAGGTTGAAGACGTATTTTACCGCTCTCGCGATAGATTTTTTTTAGGGTGACTTCCTGACGGTCCTTAATCCAGGCGGCAACGACATCGCCATTATCAGCGGAAGAGGTGTTCTGAATTAAGACAATATCGCCATCATCTATTAAAGCATCGATCATTGATAATCCTTTTACTTTCAACGCATACACCTCTTTACCATGTGTGAGTTCGTCAGTTAACTCAATGGTATCCATGGCTTCGGTCTCCCATGCATCGGAGGATGGAACAGATATAGGCTCGCCTGCTGCAATGAAACCAAGAAGAGGAACCCGAACAAGCTGTTTACGATCAGCAAGTTGAATGCTTCTGAATATTTCGCGATCCCGATGTATATGACCTTCACGTTCAAGAATATTGAGATGATGTTGAACAACCGCTGTTGAGCTTAAGGAGCAACCTTTAAGAATATCTCTTACAGTAGGGGCATACCCGTGTTCATCAAAAAACTCATTGATATAAGTAAATATTTTTTGTCTGGTACTATTGTTACCAGGTTTTTTCATGACAACTCCTTGAAAGCGAACTAATGTTCTACAAACAAGTGTACGCTTGTATTGATTATTTGTCAATACCTTTACTTAATAATTTACTACATTGATAGGGGATAAACAGGAATGAATGTAATCAATTAGCAGGATTTGAAGATGATATGCTTTAGCCAAAGAGGAGAGGATTCAGGAAAGTCCGTCCTGAGATGGGCTCCACGGCTTTCTTCACGTAATAAAGCAGATTCCGTTATCAATCTGGCGTTAAGTACCATATTGTATAATTCCCAGGACGGCCTATCGGAGGGGACAGGAACTTTTTTTTGCCATGTACAGAGAATGTCTGCGGCTTCAGCAAGACCATTGCCTGAGCGTATAATGCCGACCTTTTCCCACATGAGCGTTTGAAGATTGGGAACATTGAGCGTAGGTACATCAACAGGAGTGCGTTCCTTTAAAACATAAAGATCTCCGGATAGCGACCCGGGGGAGGAAGTTAACGGGTTATTACCGCACGTATATTCAACGATTCTTTTACTGAAAACGACTACTTCTAACAATGAATTTGATGCAAGTCTGTTGGCCCCGTGGACACCCGTACAGGCGGTTTCACCTGCCGCGAAAAGTCCTTTAATATTGGTTTCACCGCAGGTGTTTACCTTTACACCACCCATAAAATAATGAGCAGCAGGAGCAACCGGAATAGGTGTTCTGGTAATGTCAAGTCCATGTTTGAGACAGAAGCGATAGATATTAGGGAATCTAGTCTTTAGAACATGAGGTGCAATATGAGTAACATCCAGAAAGACCCTATCGCTTCCGGTTTTCTGCATCTGTTTCACAATACTTTGAGATACCACAGCTCGTGGAGCGAGGTCAGCTTCCCGTGCATAGTCAGGCATAAAACGATAAGAATTGATATCTCTGAGAATACCACCTTCGCCACGTACAGCCTCAGATATAAGAAATGGTTGTACCCCGGGAATACGCATAGCCGTGGGATGGAATTGATAGAATTCCATATCCGTAAGTTCCGCGCCGCATCGATATGCCAGAGCATTGCCATCTCCTGTGGCAACCTCTGAATTAGTTGTATATTTGTAAAGCCGTCCACCCCCTCCGGTTGCCAGAATAGCGAACTTACATTCGTACATCTCTTTTATACCTGTATTGCAATCGAGCGTTTCGATACCCCGTACCTGCCCATGCTCTACAATAATGCAGCTAGCAAGGCAATGCTCCATTACATCAATACGTGAAAGCCTTATCTTTTCGCTTAAAGTAAGCTCGATATGTTCTCCTGTGGCATCTCCGCCGGCATGGAGTATTCGTGGAACGCTGTGAGCAGCTTCCATGGTTAAGGCGATTTCTCCATGAACAGTATCGAATGGTACACCGAAGTTAATGAGATCGGCAATGCGCTCTGCAGCCTCATTAGATAGAATACGGACAGCTTCAGAATTACATAAACCATTTCCAGCGGCAATAGTATCCTCATAGTGCAATGCGGGTGAATCCACTTTACTAATGGGAGCAGCAATGCCTCCCTGGGCGTATCTGGTATTGCAATCCTCTATACTGCCTTTAGTTAGAATAAGTACACTCCCGCATTCCTGTGCCAGAAGACCTGTGTAAAGACCGGCTATGCCACTGCCAATGATTATATAATCATATCGTTTCATTTTACTACCTGATAGAATTTATTAATATTCAATATGATAGAGGATATAGAATAATTAACGTAATACCTGTGAACTTATCCGGCCGCCATTTCGCCTTGTAATGACCAGGGACTGCTTTTTACTATTGTAACATTAACCAGCCGGCCGATACAGTTTTCCGTACTTTCAAAGAACACCAACTTATCACTTGCGGCTCTACCGAACCACTTATTTTTCTTATCTCCTTCAACAAGCACTTCAAGTTTCTTACCAACCAGCTGCAGGTTGATTTCAGCTGAAATACGCTCCTGTAAGGTCTCCATACAATTAAGTCTTTCCTTTTTTACTGAAGAAGGAATGTCATCAATATATTTTTTCGCAGCAATCGTCCCGGTTCGCACAGAATAGGCGGCAACATGGGCGCTGTCAAAACGGATCTGACGGAGCATATCAACCGATCTTTGGAACTGCTCTTCTGTCTCACCGGGGAAGCCTACGATGATATCGGTGCTTAAAGATACTGCGGGAATATGTTTGCGTATAGATTCAATCAAATCTATATATTGCTCTCTGGTATAACCCCTTCGCATTCTATGGAGTATTTCATTATCTCCTGCCTGAAAGGGTATATTGATATGTTTGCAAACTTTCTCCATTCCGGAGATTGTCTCTATTAGTCCTGGGGTCATATCTTTAGGATGATTGGTGAGAAATCTAATTCTTAGCAGTTCAGGAATATTATTCAAAGATTTAAGCAGTTCACTTAGACCTTGCTCCATACCGATGTCTTTTCCGTAGGAATTAACATTCTGTCCCAGTAAAGTAATTTCAGTGATTCCTTGTGCGGCAAGCGAAGTTACTTCATCCAGTACATCTGTAATACTGCGGCTCCTCTCACGCCCGCGCCTATAAGGCACAATGCAATAGGAGCAAAAATTGTTGCACCCCTCGATTATCGGGACATACGCACAAGGTGAAGTATGCCCCGCAGGGAGAAATGTCTTATTTGAAGTTATTGTTCCACAAAGGCTGCTTTTCGCCCATTCTTGTATCTTTTTAAATTCCCCGGGGCGAAACGCACAGTCTACGTGAGGGTAGAGTGCTCCTATTTGATCCGGAAAACCATGTACAAAACATCCGGTTAAAATAATCTTTGTTTCAGGACGTTCTCTTTTTATGCCTTTCAGATGACCCAGATGTCCTATTATCCTGTTTTCTGCGCTTTGCCTTACTACACAGGTATTTACTACAATAATATCCGCATCACGTGGATCATCTGCAGGAGCATACCCGCAAGCCTCAAAAAATGAGGCTATCTTCTCAGACTCAGCTTTGTTCATCTGACAGCCAATAGTCCAGATATTGTATTTCTTCATAAGTGTCAAACAAGTAAATAGGATAATGAAATGTAATGCTGTTCTCTAGTTATAGTTATACATCTACGATACTATTTTAACGGCCGTTGCAGGTTTGTCCAACTCATTTTTTATAGCCTCGATTACCGTTTTGTCTCTTAGCAGCGCAGATTTTATATTGTATTTTCGCAATAGAATCAACGGCACGCAGCAGCAATCGCAACAATTACATATTGCATAATATGTTCCATGGCATTTTTGAATAGTCGGTATCAATTTTTTCTGATGACATATATCAAGTATATCAAGTGCTTCCGCAACAGATATAAGTTTTAAATCGTTCCCTTCGGCTGCAACCGGTAGTCCACCACCGCTGGCGATTAGTAATTCGGTCATTACCGGTGTATCGCATTTTTTATTAATTTGGCGGCAGCTGCAAGGCGACAGCGCGATGATTTTTGCTTTTTTTACTATCGCTTTTGCCTCATTGTAGTTGAGAAAGTAACCGCTGTGTCCATGTAAAAAGTAGTTATCAGCGATCAGGTGAATTACATGCCCCAGCAGGGGAATCCTGGTTAGTTTTGCATAGAGCAAATAGACCCTTAAAGATGACGGACGGAATCTACCATGTAAATACAACTTATGATGCACTCGTTAATTCTTTTCTGCAGATAACTATAACATCGGAAGTATCAGCAAGTAATAATCTCTGACTATATGTATTCGGCTAATGGCTCAGTATTGATATAGAGGATCATTGTATCTGGCGGAGGGAATGGGATTCGAACCCATGACCCCCTTTCGGGGGTAACCGCTTAGCAGGCGGCCGCACTAGACCACTATGCGATCCCTCCGCGAAGTAATATCACAGCTTTATTCAGAGTTCTCTAAATTATAGTTATTTCGCACCTGCAGGGCAACTTTCTTTGCCAACCAGAAATCAGGTTGTCAAATAAATGCCATATATATGAGCGCAGTTATGGAGGACTATGTGACGTACTTATGTTTGAATATTAACTAAGCAGATGTTATTATCACTATACCCGTGAAAAAACATGATATTACTATCCGCATAAAAAGAACATTGAAAAATACTCCGGAGAGAGTATGGATTGAAGCAACTATACATAAAGTTATTGACGTTCTGGAAATGCAGGAGACTGTTGAATTCGGGCTTTTAATTACCGATGACAAAGATATAAAGAAGTTAAATGCCAGGTACCGAAATATAAACCAGCCGACGGACGTATTATCTTTCAGTGCCGGCACGGATCAAACGATCGATATAGATTTTATTCAACCGCCGGACGGAATGCATCATTTAGGAGATGTCGTTATCTCATATGAGCAGGTAATTGCCCAGGCACAAGAGGATGAGACAACTCCAAAAGCTGTTTTGGTTGCGCTGATTGTACACGGTTTCCTTCATCTGCTTGGTTATGATCATGAGACTGAGACTGAAGCATGTATAATGGAAGAGAAGGAAACCGAGATACTAGCCACCTTGAATTCCATATAACGATCAGCAGAACCAGAGTTCTTGCTCTATTACGAAGCCACGTCAACGTATCAATGCAGTGATTAAAGGATAATTTGTCGGGGAATTACCCTTGATTTTTCGGCTGAAATAATGGCCAGAATATTTGCCACTGTCTTTTTAAGATCATCAGTGTAGCTTTCCACTACATAATCGAACATAGGAATACAATCCATTTCCATTTGCGCTTTGCCGAGACGGATGCTTAATTCCTCCTCGGTATGATTGCCTCTGTTTTTCAGACGCTGTGCAAGCTCATCAAGAGAAGGTGGGGTGAGGAAAATAAATACTGCATCAGGTACTATCCGTTTGATGGTATTTGCTCCCTGAACATCAACTTTAACAACGACGTCAATACCGGCATTTAGTGCCTGTTTTATCTGTTTTTTAGGTACACCGTAGTAATGCTCATATACCTCCGCCCATTCTAAAAAGTCATCGTTACTTAACATTTTTTGAAACTTTTCCCGCGAAAGAAAAATATAATCTTTCCCGTCTGTTTCAACCGGCCTTTTAGGGCGTGTTGTGGCCGTGACCACATAGTGAAAATTATGACCGGAGCGTCTCATTTCATTTAGTGTAGCGTCTTTACCAACGCCCGATGGGCCTGAAATGACGATAAGAAGCGTGCCTGGCCGCAACCTGAGGCTATGCTGATTTTTCGCGGTGGATTTACTCATCCGTAAGCCCTTTTAAACCATCCTCTTCTTTAATAGCTGATAGTCTTCTCATTATCGCTTCAGCCGAAATAGCCGCAATTACTATATGCCCTGTGTCTAAAATAATAACACATTTAGCCTTTCTGGCATGCGTAGCATCGATTAATACACCTTTGCTCCTGGCTTCCTGAATGAGCCTTTTTATGGGCTGTTGCTTTGGAGAGAGCATGGCAATTACTCTATTCATGAAAATGATATTATCAAATCCAATATGTATAGGTTTAAGGCTCATTCGATACTCCTTGAACTAGTACCGGCAGATAATAATGCAAGGTCCTTTGAAAATGGGGGGTATGATATATCGATTGCTCTTGAGTTCGATATAACAGTTTCTCCTTTAGCCATCAATCCGGCAATTGCCAGACTCATTGCCAATCTATGATCATTATGACTGTAAACCTCTGCACCTTTAAGTGGAGTTCCGCCTTTAATGACCATGCCGTCTGGCAGTTCTTCAATCTTCGCACCCATGCGCGACAATTCTTGAATAGTGGTCAATATTCTATCAGATTCTTTTACGCGCAGTTCTGCTGCGTCCCTGATAACGGTATTGCCACTGGCAAAGCAGGCTGCCACAGCCACAATCGGTATTTCATCAATTAACCTGGGCATAATAGACCGCTCGATATCGATACCGTGAAGGCGACTTGTCTCAACATGAATATCAGCGACAGGTTCATCTCCCTCCTGTCTGACAGCAGACAGAGAGATTTTAGCCCCCATTCTCTCAAGTACATCCAGTATTCCGGTTCTGGTAGGATTTATGCCGCAACGCAGTATCTTTATCGCAGCGTCGGGATGCACAGCGCCTGCTACAAGCCAGTATGCTGCTGAACTGATATCCCCCGGGACGGTAATGGAAAGGGGGTTTAATGGATTGTCCTGTTGATTTACGATAATCTCGCTGTTTGTAGATGATACGCAGGCGCCCATCTGCTGCAGCATTCTCTCCGTATGATCTCTTGAGTTCCCGTGTTCTATGATGGAGGTATTTCCTTGTGCATAAAGTCCCGCCAGTAGAATTGCTGATTTGACCTGCGCGCTGGGCACAGGCAATGTGTATTTGATAGCGGAAAGAGGTTTTCCGGTTATGGCAAGCGGCGCCAGTGAATTATTACGCCGTCCTGAGATGTCAGCGCCCATCAATCGCAATGGTTCAATAATTCGTTTCATTGGGCGATTTCTCAGGGATGCATCGCCGCTTATAATGGAGAAAAAGGGCTGGGCAGCAAGTATGCCGCTCAGAAGACGGATGGTAGTACCGCTGTTACCGGCGTTGAGTATACCGCAAGGCTCGATAAGCCCGTCCATGCTTTTCCCATGAATCAAAATGCAGGATTCTTGTCTTACTATCTTTATGCCGAGAGACTTCAAACATCGTATGGTAGAAGCGCAATCAGCGCCCGGAGCAAAATGACGCAGGGTACTTATACCCGCTGCCAGGCTGCCGAGTATTACCGCCCTGTGTGAAATTGATTTGTCACCGGGTACGTCAATTTCACCGGAAAGACGGCGGGCTCTGGAAACCCGAATTATTTCCTGTTCTGCCACCACTCCTCCCTCATATCACGCGCATGCGTAAAAATACCTCCCAGTTCCGGATTGCCGGTATCTATATAGTGTTGTAGACGACGCAATTCTTCTATGTACAGATCGAGCCAGTATGATATATTCGCTTTATTGGTAAAACAGATGTCCCGGTACATATCAGGGTTTCCCGCCGCAAGACGGGTCATATCACGGTATCCTGTTGACGCGAGCTGAGATATATCCTTCCACTGCGGATGCCGGGTAGTTACTCCGCAAAGGCCGGCCGACATTATAAAAGGCAGATGGCTGATTCCGGCTGTGAACAGATCATGCCTCTCGGCATCGATGTGTAGTACTGATGCCCCGCAATCATGCGCTATATTGACTATTGTCCGGACGGCAAAATCGGCTGTTTGAGGTTTATGGACAAGGCAATATGTGCAGCCGTAAAATAAGCTGGCATCCGCAGACTCGATACCTGACTTTTCTTTTCCTGCCATGGGATGACCGCCGATGAAATTGACGTGGGCAGGCAGCAATTCCTCTGCCCAGCGCATTACCTCTGCTTTTGTGCTGGCAGCATCGGTGATAATACAGCCCACAGGTAGATGCGGAGCTATCTCAATAAAGATGTCATGTAGAGCAAGTACAGGAGTAGCGACCAAGACCACGTTTGCATGTTCAACCGCCTTTTGACAGGAAGATGCCGCAACATCAATAGCTCCCAATGATAAAGCTGTTTCAGATGTCTGCTTTTTGCGAGCGTATCCGGTTATCTCATACTGCCTGTCATTTGCCCGTTTGAGTGCAAGACCGATTGAGCCTCCGATCAGGCCCAGTCCAATAATGGCAATACGCATAGCATATTATAACATGTATGCTATCGTTGATAATTTGTCCGGCGATCAAACGTAACACCTTGATTTTGAATAATTTAAATGTAACAATATAAACGTAGGCGGATTCCCGGTGGGTAATCCGTAATTTTTTGCAGGTTGGGAGACCATGAAAATCGCAGTTACCGGTAAAGGTGGAGTTGGAAAGACCACAACATCGAGTCTACTTGCCAGAATCTTTGCTTCTGAAGGAAAAAGAGTTATTGCTATAGATGCCAATCCTGATGCCAATCTGGCTGCTGCACTTGGGATTAGTGATGAGGAGGTGCGGCACATAAAACCTATTGCTGAGATGACGGAGCTTATACAGGAACGTACTGGCGCACAGCCGGGTAGTATGGGTGGGTTTTTTAAAGTTAACCCTAAAGTGGATGATATCCCGGAAAAATTCGCTGTGGAGAAAAATGGTATAAAGCTTCTCATTATGGGCACGGTAAAAAAAGGAGGGAGTGGTTGCCTTTGCCCTGAGGGAGCTCTTATTAAAAGCTTGCTTAGCCACCTGGTACTGGGACGGTCTGAAGTGGTTATCATGGACATGGATGCAGGCGTTGAAAACTTAGGCAGAGGTACTGCAAAAGCGGTGGACGCTTTCATAATTATAGTGGAGCCGGGACAGCGCAGTTTCCAAACGGCTCGTGCTATAAAGGAACTCGCTCATGACCTTGGCATCACTAGATGTTATATCATCGGCTCCAAAGTAAAAGATGATACGGACCGTAAATTCATTGCAGATAATCTTCCCGAGTTCGAGATACTGGGCTATATATCATTCAATCCTGAAATAGCAGAAGCAGACAGGCAGGGGTTAAGTGTGTTCGATACAGCGCCAAAAGCTGTTGAAGATGTTACCTTGATCAAAAAACATCTTGAAGAAATTATGAAAAGAGGTTGAATGGCCAAAAAAACGGTAAAAGATATCGATGTTTCTTTTAAGAGAGTCCTGGTAAGAGTAGACTTCAATGTGCCTCTTGATGAAAACGGCCTGATACTCGATGACAGCCGCATAAAAGCAGTCTTACCCACGCTTGAATATTTACTGGATAAAAGGGCGAAGATCATTTTGTGTTCACACCTGGGCCGGCCAAAAGGTAAAGTTGTTGAGGGGTTGAGAATGGCACCTATCGCGCAAAGGCTTTCCGAATTGATCGGCAGGCCGGTTCAAACAGTTCCGGATTGTACAGGAGAAGAGGTTTCGGAAGCTGTGAGCGTGCTCAAGGAAGGCGGTATTCTTATGCTTGAGAATGTGCGCTTCCATCCAGAGGAAGAAAAGAATGATGCTGCTTTTGCCAGGTCTCTTGCTGCTCTGGCTGATATTTTTGTGAATGATGCCTTCGGTACGGCACACCGGTCACATGCATCTACGGTTGGGATTGCGAACTATCTTCCTGCAGTAGCGGGATATTTATTGGAGAAGGAAATTACAATTCTAGGAACACTGACATCTGATCCCGCTCATCCTTTTGCGGCGGTTCTCGGTGGCGCTAAAGTTAGTGATAAGATAGGGCTGATCAACAATATTCTTGATAAGATCGATAAATTGCTGATAGGCGGCGGCATGGCTGCTACCTTCTTAAAAGTAAAAGGGATTAACGTGGGAAATTCAATAGTCGAGTCGGATAAACTGGAACTTGCGCAGCAGATGATAAAAAGTATTGAAAGTAAAAAAGTTTCCCTTTTACTGCCTGTCGATGTGGTTGCTGCCGGTTCAATAGATATAGCGGATAAAGGCGTCATTACCAGTGTGAATACTATTTCACATGATAAATGCATAGCGGATATAGGCCCTCAAACAGTAGAGCTTTTCTCTGAGGCATTACGTACTTGCCGTACTATTTTCTGGAACGGTCCTATGGGAGTATTTGAAATTCCTCAATTTGCCAACGGTACGAAAAAACTGGTCGATATTCTGGCTGAAAGCAGTGGGGTTACTGTTGTTGGGGGTGGATCGACGGCCGAGGTTGTGGCAGAAATGGGACTGGTAAATAAAATGAGTCACGTATCTACTGGCGGAGGCGCAAGTCTTGAGTTTCTGGAAGGCAAAACACTGCCCGGTGTAGAGGTTCTCCTGGATAAATAGATAGTACTATTAAACATAAATGGAGTTATTATATGAGAATACCTTTGATTGCCGGCAACTGGAAAATGAATACTACGGCAGATGAAGCAATATCCCTCGTGACAACAATGCTTCCTGAACTTAAAAAAACGCGGGGTGTAGAAATTTTACTTTGTCCTCCCTTTATCTCGCTGTGGTCAATCTCCGACATTCTCAATAATACGGGAATCTCCCTGGGAGCGCAGAATATGCATTTTGAGGAAAAAGGCGCTTTTACCGGCGAGATATCTCCGCTGATGTTAGCTGGTATATGCCGCTATGTAATTCTGGGACATTCTGAACGCAGACATATCTTTGGCGAGACTGATAATGTAATTAATAAAAAAGTCTTATCAGCTCTCAGTCATGATTTGGTTCCGATTATGTGTGTGGGTGAAACTCTTCACGAGAATGAAAGCGGAAAGACTGAAGAGATAATCAGCAGGCAGGTTCATCTTGGATTGAAGGATATTGAGCCGCAGTCGGACATAGTCATAGCTTATGAGCCCGTATGGGCAATAGGTACGGGAAAAGCCGCCACGGTCAAGCAGGCAGAGACAACGAGTGCATTAATCCGCAGCCTGATATCGGGCATTTGGGGGACTGTTCCGGCTTCACAAATACGTATTCTCTATGGCGGCAGTGTAACTCCTGCCAATATCGCTGAACTTGCCTCTCAGCCGGATATCGATGGTGCTCTG
>CAZFIM010000070.1:0-11464 GCA_964519615.1 uncultured Dehalococcoidales bacterium | reverse complement strand
GTTGCATTTGCTGATATCGATGAGTAAGCCGTATTTTGCCATGAGCTATGCCTCCGAAAATTGAAAGAATTATTAAAAATAATCAAGACTATACAAAAAAATACTACTGCGGACCGAATAAGGCATCCGTCGGTGCTCTGATAGCAGAAAAAATGATACGAAGTAATATTATCACTAACCGGAAAGTTTTCACAAATAAAGACTGGAATGTATGGTATCAGAGGCTGCTGAAATTCATCTGATACGCAGTACCGCTCAGGAACCGGCACTACGTTTTTTTATCCGGTCTGTTTTCCAATATCTGCTGCTCCAGAAAACCAACTACATAATCAACTTCATTTTCCCCGTATTTGGCAGCTTCCAGTGTTATCGTCCTGTTATTTTTAAAACCTTCAACCAGAACGATATCGGCCTTCTCCGCCACCAGCGGCAGTAACTGCTCCAGCGAATATTCACTGTTCGTCCGTTCGATAATTGCCAGTTTTTGAGGTGAAGAGAGCGCTACAATATCACTGCCTGCCTCTGAAAAACGATGGCTGTCTTTTCCGGGTATGTCGATATCGAAGCCGTGGTGTGCGTGCTTAATAACCGCAACACGCCAGCCGTGTTCTTTCAGAACAGGGATAACTCTTACCAATAATGAAGTTTTACCGGAACCGGAATAGCCGAAAAAGGAAACAACAGGTACCATTTTACTCCCCAAGCAGTACGGAATACTGTTTGTATTATACCCCTGTCCGGCAGCACAACAAAAGGGAACGGCATTGAGCCTCTGCGGCGTTCTTGCACAAAGGTGATTTAGAATCTATCCTTTATTGTGCGGCGGAAGAAGACCCTGCGCCAACTGCCGCCGGTTGAATGCATCTGTTTCAATCTTGGTATATACATCAGCCCCGGAAGAAGCAGCAATACCAGCGAGAAAATGAGAATCGGTAGAGAATGACCTTTGGCAAACCAGGCCAGAAACGGGAAACAAATAAATGCGATACCGTAGCTGATTGTCGGCACTCTGGTAAGAACCAGAAGAAGCAGAAACAATCCCAGATATACCGGTACGGACCAGGGGAAAGTGAGGAAGACCAATACACCGATGGCGGTAGCGCCCCCCTTCCCGCCGCGGAAATTAAGGAAAAGGGAGAAGTTGTGCCCCAGAACTACGGCCAGTCCGGCCAGAAGCTGCAGCAGGAGCGCCATACTGAGTGAGCCTGCGAGCGTGTAATCAAAAGAGCCGCCCAGAATGACCGCAAGATAAACCGCCAGAGCTCCCTTGATGATATCAACCGCAAGAACGATAAGCCCTTCTATCATACCGATGCTGTAGAAAACATTCATCGCTCCCATGTTCTGACTGCCCACAGTGCGAATATCGATTCCTTTGCGCAGGCGGCCCATAAGATAAGCTGTAGGCAGAGAGCCGATGAGATAGCTGATGACAAGAATAATCGGTAGTATTACTGCTAAAGAGAGTTCCATGTTCATAAACTCCGGTGAATATAGAGCATTACAGAGTAAATGTCAATTTTACAATTATAATCTTGCGCACACGACGGCGTTTGCCTAAAATTGATGTACAACCAGGCATAAATGGAGAAGTGCAGCATACTTTGCATACAGCCGGGCTGTATAGTGCCGGTAAATATGAAATTGCTGCCTGCGCCTGCAAAGGAGGCAACAGTGAAAGTAGTGGGTATTGTCGGCAGTCCCCGCATCAACGGTAATACGGAGATTATCACTGCGCATACGTTGTCTGCCGTTGCGGAGGAGGGGGTTGATACCGAACTTATCCGCCTCGGCGGGCGTGATATACGTCCCTGCAGCGGCTGTCTGACGTGTAAAGAAGGTGAATTGTGCACAATTAAAGACGACCTTTTCCCCCTCTATGTGAAAATGAAGGAAGCGGATGGAATCATATTAGCATCGCCGGTCTATTATAGTTCCGTTACTGGGCTCATGAAATCATTTATGGAAAGAAGCGGGTATATCAGCAGACATAATGGAGAGCCTTTTTTCGGCAAGGTCGGAGGCCCTCTGGTTGTTGCCCGCCGCAGCGGTCACAATTTTGCCCTGGCCGAGCTTACCTTCTGGTTTCAGGTCCTGGGATTTGTAGTGCCGGGTTCGAGTTACTGGAATATGGCGTTCGGCGCGCAGAAGGGTGATGTCAGGACGGATGAGGAAGGTATGATGACGGCCTGGAATTTTGGAAAGCACCTTGCATCGGTGCTGATAAAATTGAAGTCGTAGGCTGAATGAGAAGAGTAATGGAAGGGGGGGGGGGGGGGGGGAGACTTTTCAGCCCGGATATGGCTCAGTTGATTAAATAATAATGCTCAATTGATATTTTGTTTTAAAATAATCGGAGAAAAGTCTTAATACTATAATGTGGCAGGATATATATGCAGAATAGAGAGGATAACAGTCCGAAACCAGCGCAAAGCCGTCCTCGGGGCAGTACCCTTTTCCCCAGGGATTTCCAGGGAATGCAGATGACGCCGCACGCCATCGAACAATTCCACCGTGTATTGTTTGGTAATCTGCTGGAAGGGATTGTGACAATAGACAAAGACAGCATTATCACCTATATCAATGATATCGCGGCCGGTTCCTGCGGCTATGAAGCACATGAGATGATAGGGAAGCCGGTACACGATTTCATCAGTCTTGAGGAACTGGAAAAGGTAAGCGAATTAAGCAAAAAGTCCTCAGGTAAAGAGATTGAGTTTACGTATCGCAAACGGGACGGTACGGATATTTACCTTTATATAAAGGTAGGTATTGTCTCGGATGACCGGGGAGATTATGCCGGAATAATCGCCACATTAAAAGATATTACCGAGAAAAAGGCTGCCGAGAAAGCGATTAACGAGAAAAACCGGCAGATTAACTCGCTGCTTGAGACTACATCCGATGTTATTTATATCAAGGACACAGAGGGCCGCAATATACTTATAAACCGGGCTTATGCGGAAAAGTTTAATATTGAGCAGGAACAGGTTTACGGCAAAACCGATTATGAGATACTTCCGGCGGAACTGGCTGATCAATGCAGCAAGAGCGATAGGGAAGCTATTAATTCAGGGAAGATCGTGCACGTGGAAGAGGAGTTTTACCTGGAAAGCGGACAGACGGTTTTTATGGATACAGTCAAATGCCCAATTGTAGATGATCAGGGGCGTGTAACAGGAATAGCGGGCGCCAGCCGCGATATTACTGCCAGGAAAAAAGAAGATCAGGCAAACAGACAGCGGTATGATCTGGGGTGGATGACTAACAGCATCTCAGAAGAATTTATCAATATCAAGATCGAGAACCTCAAATTCGGATTACATAAAGTATTGCAAAAAGTAGGCTCTTTTCTGGGGTTTGACCGCGCCTTTATTGTAGTTTTACCCGGGATAGCAAGCGAAGTAGAGCCTGTTCATTACTGGTGTGCGGACGGTATTACCAGACAACCTGAATACATGAATACCCTTATGCAGCGGGAAGATTCAGAGGCGCTGAAAAAGCTTGGCGAAGGCAAAGCCCTCTCTCTCCCTTCGGTAGATACGGCACTCGATTTGACGGATGCCGAAAGAAGTCTTATGCAGGGAGATGGCATGCGCTCACTCATTATATTCCCCATGATAAGCGGCGATGATGTCATGGGCTATATGGGTTTTGATGCTTTGTACGAGGAGAGAGAGCTTTCCGATTCACTACAGGCGATGGTTCAGCTGATAGTAAATATCGTTTCACGAACATTTGAGCGTATAAAAGCTGAGGAAACTCTTAAAGAGAATGAAAAAAACTTTCGTGAGATGATAGACCATGCTACCGACGCTATCATGGTTGATGATTTTGAAGGCAATATAATGGTAGTGAATAAACAGCAAGCATTGAGAACGGGCTACTCGAAAGAGGAAATTCTCTCCATGAATATTATGGACCTCTTTCCTTATTCGTTTGGTTTTAAGGATACGAACGAACGCCGTGAAAGGCTCGTTTCAGAGGAACCCGTAATATTCGAACACGTTGTGCAGGGAAAAGACGGCAGCAAGCTGGATGTGGAAGTGAAATTGGCAAAAACCACCTGGAACGGCAAACCGGCGATATTCTCCATTAGCCGTGATATCACGCAGCGAAAAAAAATAGAGCAGGAGCTGCGTGAGAGTGAGGCCCGTTTCCGCATACTGATTGAGCAGTCGAGAGACGGTATCGTCATTCTTGACCAGGAAGGCAATGTCTATCAATCAAATAAACAATTTGCTGCCATGATTGGATATCCTCTTGAAGAGGTAAGCCGGCTTAATGTGAGTGATTGGGAATATCTTTACTCTCGCGAACAGGTTATGGAAATGATTCGTACCGTGGATGAAAGCGGGGACCATTTTGAGACGTTACACTGCCGCAAGGATGGTACGACATATAGTGTAGAAATCAGCACCAATGGAGCGGTCATTGGGGGGCAGAAGCTTATTTTTTGCATATGCCGCGATATTACTGAACGTAAACGGGATGAAGAGGCTTTGCGTGAGAGTGAGGCCCGCTTTCGTGAACTGGTGGAGCAAGCGGCTGACGCCATTTTAGTACATGATTGGGATGGGAATGTACTGATGGCAAATACCCAGGCGGCAGTGATGGCCGGTTATACACTGGAGGAACTATCATCCATGAATATGGCTGATATTTTCCACGATGTAACCGTATCCAATCACCGCAGAAAGTACTGGAACCGGGTTAAACCCGGCAGTTCTGTTGTTTTCGAGACCAATATAGTACATAAGGACGGGAAGGTCATTATAGCAGAAGTAAAGTTGGGAGCAGTCACCTTTTCCGGGAAACCGGCTATATTGGCATTCAGCCGGGATATTACCGAAAGAAGAAAGGCGGAGAAGGCTTTACGAGAGAGTGAGCAGAACTTCCGCGAATTGATAGAAAAAGCCGTCGAAGGGATTATAGTCAATGATCTGAGTGGCAAGATACTGCTTGTTAACAATACAAAATGCCGGATGATGGGTTATTCCAGAGAGGAATTTCTTTCACATAATATGACGTACTTTTTCGATGACATAGTCAAAGAGAATCATATGGAAAGATACTGGCAGAAAATGGAACCCGGCGGTCTGATTACTTTTACTCGTGAAGAAAGCAGAAAAGACGGCAGTACTTTTCCCGCAGAGATCGAACTCACCAAAATCATATACGGAGGTAGACCGGCTATCCTTACCTTTGCTCGAGACATCAGTGAACGAAAGAAAGCTGAAATGGCCATTAAAGCGGAGCGGGATAAAGCGCAAAAATATCTTGATGTGGCAGGTGTATTGATGATGGCCGTTAATACCAAAGGGACCATTGAGATGATCAACAGAAAAGGCTGTGAGGTGCTGGAATATACGGAAAAAGAAATTATCGGTAAAAACTGGATTGAGTTGTTCGTGTCAGAGCGAGGGCGCGCACTTGACGGAGAAATTTTCAGCCGGATGATTACAGGTGATATCCCTGTTTCAGAATATGTGGAGAATACCGTAGTTACAAAAAATGGTTCTGAACGTATTATCAGCTGGAATGTTGTCCCTATAAGGGATGAAAAAGGTGCTATTACGGGCATACTGGGTTCGGGCGAAGATATTACCGAGCAGAGGAAGGCGGAGAAGGAGAAAAAGGAGATGGAGAGCAAGGCGAGGCTTGCCTCTCATCTTGCTTCTATCGGCGAGATGGCTTCCGGTGTGGCTCATGAAATAAATAATCCGCTTACCGGAGTTATCGGCTATTCACAGCTTTTGATGGGAGAAGACCTCCCTCAAAATATCAGGGAATATGTCAGCGTTATCCATGATGGCGCCCAGCGTGTATCCGATATCGTCAGAAAGCTGCTCTCCTTTGCCCGTCAGAACAGGGCGGAGAGGACTTTCGTGAATATTAACGAACTGCTGAGAAATACGCTTGCGCTTATGGCTTATGAATTGCGCAGCGAAAATATTGAGGTAATTACACGCTTGTCGCCGCACCTGCCGTTAACTTTAGCGGATGGAGGACAAATTCAGCAGGTTTTCACCAATATCATCAGAAATGCACTGATGGAGATGAAGATACATAAAGGCGGCGGCACATTGAATATAAAGACAGCAAAACGTCATGAGCATATCGTTATTTCATTCGAGGACGAAGGGCCGGGCATCGAGGCTGCCAATTTGCATAAAATTTTCGATCCGTTTTTCACCACGAGGAAGCTGGGGGAGGGTACAGGATTGGGATTAAGTGTCTGTCACGGCATAGTGAGCGAACACGGCGGCACGATAAACGTCAAAAGTACTTTGGGTGAGGGAGCGACTTTTACCGTCAATCTGCCGGTTGTTTCCGAAAAGGGAAAATCCCCGCCGGCAACCTATAAAAAAGAAGTACCGGCTGCTGCTGGATGTGCCAGGATATTGATTGTGGACGATGAGCCTGAGGTATATGAGTTCCTGAAGACGCTTTTAACTGAGCAAGGACATAAGGTCGAAGTTGCGAATAACGCGGCGGACGCGCTGAATTTGATAGAGAACGATGATTATAATCTTGTTTTACTTGATATTGTCATGCCGGGCATGAACGGCTTTGAACTGTACGAATGTATAAATAGTAAAAACTCCCAGATGGCCAAAAAGATACTGTTTATGACTGGTGATGTCATGAATACGGATACGGAGTATTTTCTTGCTGCAATTAATGCCGACTATGTCACCAAACCATTTGATCTGACGTATCTCAAGTATAAAATCAACGCCCTGCTTGGGAGCTGACCCTGAGCTTTTACGGCAAGGCGTTTATGTACCGGCGTTTTTTGCTGCATACCCTGCACATTGCAGTGCTATCACAATAAATGTTTCTATGCAGGTGAACAGACAGCGCGCTTAAAAATTATTAATGAATATAATGTCATTTTCATTTTTACTGTATAATATACATGAATAATGTACATATCATAGACGCAATATCACTGAAGCGATAAAGAAAGATCATGACAGTAGAAATCCAGAATGTTCAGCATATAGACTATTTTAAAAATTGCACTGATGATGAGCTTGACTATATTCAGCATTATCTGGGCGAGAAAAAGTATGAAAAGAGCGAGATGATTATGCTGCAGGGCTCGGTGCCCGATTATCTTTTCTTCGTGGTATCAGGTGCCGTCAAAGTATATAAAACATCGGAAGACGGCAAAGAGCAGATTCTCCATATTACTCCCAAAGGTGATTCTTTTGGCGATATAGGCATATTTGATGGGGGTACTGTTCCGGCAACGATGATGGCAATGACCCCTACAACGCTCTATTACATACAAAAAGATGATCTCCACATGATTCTGCAGAAATTTCCCAAGGTGGCCTTGAATGCGCTTCGTGCCCTGGCGATTCGCGTGCGCCGTGATTCCAGGTTAGTTGAAGAGCTCTCCTTTACACAGGTCATTAATCGTGTTGCCGGTATGCTGCTCAAATATATCGAGTGGGAGGCTGAGGCGGGCATTCATCTAACCCAGCAGGACATGGCTAATATGGTGGGTACGTCAAGGGAAATGGTCAATAAATCAATAAAATATATGGAAGACAGGGGCGCCATACGTACTACACGCAAGGGCATTGATATACTCGATCAGGAGCTGCTCACGGAAATAGCTCATACATGGCCTTTGCCCACCCATTAGCGCATTTCATCTGCTACCGTCATGAGCATACCCTCCGTATCTGCAACGGTTGTAGCTGCTTGATTGCATGATGATTGTGTTTCTTTTTACCACTGTTCAGCAGATATAAATCTGTTAATTATAGTTACCTCTCTATTATTTCACCGCCTTAACTCAGGTGTATATAAGCACATCGTGAACAATTTCACACTGTAACGAATTTTACTGACGGCATATCTGAGCTGACTGTAAAATAGACTACAGTATAAAACAGGTCCGGTGTGTTCTTCCCGAGAAAAAAGTCAGCCGGACACAGTGCTATTTTAGAGAGGAGTCATACCTATGAGATGGGGAATGGTAGTAGACCTTTCCAAATGCGTTCGCTGTTACGGCTGCGTTGTTGCCTGCAGAATCGAGCACTTCTTGCCTTACGGCATTGATTGGCCCAGACTGATAGCGGTAGAACCGGATATCGATGGCATAATGCCGGTTGTCTCGACCTATCCTGTTCGCTGTAATCAATGTGAGGATGCTCCCTGTGTTGAAGTTTGTCCCACCGGCGCAACTTATAAAAGAGACGATGGCATAGTTGCGGTTGACCAGAATAAATGTGTCGGCTGCCGTTATTGCGTAATTGCCTGTCCTTATCAGAACCGGAAGTTCCTTTCCAAGGACAAAGATAAGGGATTTTTCCCCAATCACGGCCGTACTGATTTCGAGAAAGCGGGCAAGAAGCTTTATCCACATCAAATCGGGACGACGGAGAAATGCAATTTCTGCATGGAACGAATCGATGCCGGGCTGGCTAAAGGATTGAAACCGGGCATAGACCGTGATGCAACCCCTGCCTGCGTTAACACCTGTCAGGCACGGGCTTTGACTTTTGGCGACCTTGATGACCCGGATAGTGATGTTTCACGCTTAATACGTGAGAGAAAAGGTGTTCAACTTCACCCTGAATTCGGTACAGGCCCCGCTATCTATTATGTCGATAGGCAGCAAATAGGCACAAGCGAAGAATCCGACAATCAGAAAAGTGAAGAGAAGCTGTTAACAGCAGGAGTATAACAAGATGGAAGCACATGAATGGATGATTAAACCCACTTATCAGTCGGAGTGGATAGACCGCCGGGGAATATTGCTCTGGCTTGCGCTCTATACGGGCGGTTTGGGGGGTGGCCTTTATCTGGTATCCCTCTTTTTCGATAACCTTACCGGGATGCTTGCCGGGCTGCTCATCGTAGCAGTGCTTAAGGGCAGCTTTCATATAGCTTTTCTGGGCAAACCGCTAAGGTTCTGGCGTATTATGTTCAGACCGCATACATCGTGGTTGGCCAGGGGGTTTATTTTTGTTGTACTTTTTGTCGGCAGCGCAGCAATCCAGCTGATCCTGTCATACTCGGTTCCGGGCAGCATATGGGAATTATTGTTCAAAATCGCCGCTGGTGCAGCGGCCTTTGGTGTAGCCATCTATACAGGGTTTGTACTTAATCACGTAAAAGCGGTCTCATTCTGGAATTCACCATTGTTGCCGGTACTTTTCATTATGTGCGGACTGATGGGGGGATTCGGCTTGCTTACGTTGATAGGGCTGTTGGGAGGCGATATAAATATGCACATCGCAGAAGCCGGAAGCCGCTGGCTGCTTATTATCAATGTGTTGCTGATCGTTGTTTATCTCTGGTCGGCCATGAAAAGAGATGAGACCGGTAAACGCTCCGTGGTAGACCAGATGAGAGGAAAATCAGCTTTAACTTTCTGGGCAGGGGTGGTCGGACTTGGTATTGCAATTCCTCTGATTATAGCCGTATTCAGCTATTTCATAGGCGATGCTACGTCCGCGATATTAATTGTTGGAGTGGTCTGTGAAGTCGCAGGCGGTATGGCTTTGCGGTACTCAATCCTGAAAGCCGGTATTTATAAACCGCTATTTTCAACGCCCAGCTATCTGGAAGAATAAGAGCGCATATCTATACAGGCTGGTGCAAACGCATTATCGGCCGCTTGTGGAGAATAAATCAGAAAAGAAAGAACATATTGCTATGAAGAAAGTGATAAAGACAACCTGCAAAAGCTGTCACGGCGGCTGCGGTGTTCTTGTTACCGTCGAGGACGGTGTGATAACTCATATCGAAGGCAACCCCGATACACCTACCCGGGGGACTATGTGTGCCAAAGGGCTGTCCAGTATTCAGCATATAGGGCATCCTGACCGTCTTAAATATCCGTTGAGGCAGATGGGAAAACGCGGTGAATGTAAATGGAAACGCATAAGTTGGGATGAAGCTCTGGATACCATTGAAGAGAAATTCAAGGAATCCATAGCTAAATACGGCCCGCAATCTGTAGCTATATCTCAGGGAACAGGCAGAGGATATAACAGATATACTCACAGGTTGGCCCGGTCAATCGGTACAGCTAATATCCTTTCTCCCGGATATGTCTGCCACAGTCCCCGCTTTGTCCTTTACGGTGAGGTAAGCGGTTACGGCCGTCTCTACTGTGATTATCATGGTTGGGGCGGCGAGTTCCCTAAAACACAAATATCGTGGGGCAAACAACTGGAGATAAGCAGTGCCGATGCCGAAATGGCAGTGTGGTTTCAAAACTCTCTTAACCATGTAAAGAATCTGATATCCGTCGATCCGCGCGCAACCAGCATTACCTCCAGAGCCGCTCTGTGGCTGCAAATCAGGCCGGGAACCGATGCAGCTCTGGCGCTTGGCATGATGAATGTCATTATTAATGAAAATCTTTACGATAGGGAATTTGTCGATAATTGGACGTATGGCTTCGACCGGCTGAAGGAACGCGTACAGGAATATACACCGGAACGGGTTTCTGAAATAACCTGGCTGAGAAAAGAGGACATCATCAAAGCGGCCAGAATGTTTGCAATCGATACTCCCGGCTGTATTCAGGTGGGCAGCTCTCTTGAACGGCAGGCGAACTGCGGGAACACCATGCGTGCGATCATCTGCCTGCTGGGCATTACCGGCAATATTGAGCGGCCGGGGAGTATGATTAGCTGGATGCTGCCGGAAACGGGATTGATAGAAGATTTCGGCAATGAGCTGCCCTTAACCGAGGAGATGCAGAAAAACATCGTCGGCAGCGATAAATTCAAATTGGGTGCAGTGCGCAACGCACATGCGGATACGGTGATAAAACAGCTTGCCTCAGGAGAATCAGTGGTAAAAGTATGGTTTAGTGTCGGGGGGCAGCAGGTACTGCATCTGGCTAATACAAAAGAAGTTGTAAAAGCGATTAATAATATTGAGTTTATGGTCCATTGCGACCAGTTTATGTCTCCTATGGGTGAGATGGCCGATATTGTTTTGCCTGCCGCCCACTGGCTGGAGATAGATGATGTCTATGATATGCATCCGCGCTTTATGATCGAAGCGCATAATAAGGTGGTGGATCCTCCGGGAGAGGCATGGCCGGATAACAAGATATTTAATGAGGTCGGTAAACGTCTTGCTCCCCAGTACTGGTTTGAGAATGTGGAGAAGATGCTCGATCATCAGGTGCGCAGGGGCAGTATTACCTGGAAGGAGTTCAGCGAAAAAGGCGTGGTCGCCAGAATGGGCAAAGATCAGATTTATTATAAATATAAAACCGATTACTGGCGCAAAGGCGGCGGCTTTCCTACTCCGACAGGGAAAATGGAGCTCTATTCTACCAGGTTAGAAAAGCTGGGTTACGATCCTCTACCTTCTTTCAGGGAGCCGGGCGAAAGCCCCTATTCTACTCCGGACCTGGCGAAGGAATATCCGCTGGTGCTCACAACCGGCTATAGAATGCCGTTCTATTTTCTTTCGC
>CAZFIM010000069.1:0-11860 GCA_964519615.1 uncultured Dehalococcoidales bacterium | reverse complement strand
ATTGTTATAATTATGCAAACGTCATATAGTGGTAGTAATGAACTATATGGAAGAAGAACTTATAGCCCCTTGCGGGATGAACTGTGGATTATGCGTCAGCTACCTGGCGATGAAAGCCGACCTTAATAAAAAGGGATTCGCTAAAAGATACTGCCCCGGCTGCCGGCCGCGTGGTAAAAACTGCACCTTCATGGCAGCTCAATGCGATCTGGTGGGCAAAGGACTTGTGCGTTTCTGCTATGAATGCGAGAAATTCCCCTGCTACCGGCTGAAGGACCTCGATAAACGCTATCGTGCCAAATACCATATGAGCATGATAGAAAACCTTAATTTCATAAAAACGAATGGCATGGGCTCCTTTCTGGTAAAAGAATCAGCAAAATGGCGTTGTGTTGAATGTGGAGGGGTGATATGCTGCCATAACGGTCTGTGCTTTAACTGCGGTATCGAAAAGCTGCGTCAGAATAAAAAGTACCGCTGGGAGGAATTATGAATCCCGGAATTGAGTGGTTTCCCTATAAGGACCTTGCCTGGGCCGAACTACTTGTTTCTCTGCACACGGAAACCCGGCATGTTAATAATAGGGAATAAGATGAGCCTGTTGTCAACGCACCGTGGACGCAAGATTCCAGTCAGGTACTGCAGCTTTTCTCCCGCAGATGCTATCATATCACAAAGGAGACTTGAATTATGGAATTTTTCGATCTTATGAGTATCGCCCACAGCTATATGGAGATATTAAACCCTTCTACACCTGAAAAAATCATCAAACTTGGAAGGATGCTCAGATTAAAAAAGGGGAGCCGGGTTATCGACTTTGGTTGTGGTTGTGCCGCGCCGCTCATTCTCTGGGCTGAGGAATTTAATATTACCGGCATTGGAATAGATATATCCGTTGATTTCTGTGAAAGGGCCAGGCAAAATCTGGTCTCAAGAGGGTTATCTGACCGAATCGAAATCGTTTGCTCCGCCGGGACTGATTACATATTTGAAGAAGCGGCTTTCGATGCCGCAACATGTATCGGGGCGACGTTCATTTTTGGCGGTTACCAGCAGACGATCAAGACAATAAAGCGAGCTGTTCGTCAAGGCGGGCGCCTTGGTATAGGTGAAACTTACTGGCTTTGCAATCAGGTACACCCGGTATACGCTCAACAGCAGACAACTACATACACAGAACCGGAGCTGGCCCGTTTTACCCGGAATGAAGGCTTTGAACTGGAGTACATCGTACGTGCAAGTCATGACGACTGGGACAGGTATGTTTCGGATGGTTGGTACGGGCTGATACGCTGGCTTGAGGAGAACCCCCACCACCCTGACTATGAACAGGTATTCAAACATTTGCGGACTGATCAGGATGATTATTTGCACTTCCAGCGACAATATATGGGTTGGGCCATGTATTGTCTGGCTACCGTGCAATCTCACTGAAAAAATGTTTACTTATGGAGATATAGTTTAGTGATGCTCTCTCTCTTCTATACTTTACCTGTGATTTATCCTGCCGCTCTCAGCACGCGCAGTGCCCGGAGAGTCAGCCATTTGTTTGCCTGTCTTATTGGACCGAAATCAAACCAGGTCTTGCCGGCATAGCTGTATTCCAGCGGCCAGCGTCCGCTGTTGTCCTGTTTATCTGCAATAATTCTTATTGCATTGGACAGGCGGGGGTCGTTGCCGTAACCGAGGCCGATCATTGCTTCAGTAAGCTGTAGTATGTCAGTGATATAGAATACGGGGAACCCGAATTTCCACCAGTTTCCGCTGGGTTTTTCATTGTACCCGCAGGGATAATCCGCCTTTGCGGGGTCTGTGCTAAAAAGAAAATCTGACCCTTTGTCGATAGCCCTGCAAATAACAGGCGTTCTTTTCTCCTTTTGCAGTTTGCTGAAAGCGAGCATAACTTTTACCGCTCCCCATGCGCAGGGTAGTTTGTTATTGCTGCCGCATGAAAAATTGGGGCCGCATTTCCCCGAGTAGTAGCGTACCGGTGCTGCCTTATCCGTCATCGGTGCAATACCTTCTCCGGTGACGGTCCTTGCCATCCATTCGAACGCTTTATCCAGACGGGCGTCTTCGCAGCCAAGGTCCAGCAGTGCGGCGCAGAGGTTGCCCTGCAGACAGTCTGTCGTCCCGGAAGGAAGCCCGTTTATAGTGAAATGACCGCTTCCAGTCAGCGTATGTTCCATTACATAGGAGCAAGCCGCGGCTATACGTTTGTCCATATCGAGGGAAGCGCCTAGTTGAGCCAGTAAAATGAGCGACCATATCGTTCCTGTGTATTTGGGAGCATATCCTGCTCCTGGCACTACCCAGTACCCTTCTTCTTTTATTTTTACCAGCACTTCGGCTATCGGGCCCCGTGTGTGGGCTTCTTTTTTAACTGCCAGCAGTTCTCTGTCCTGATGTTCAACCAGATCGCGTAGCGCAAGGTATCTCACTCCGATATCGGCTGCTTCAAGCAGCCACTCAATGGTTTTTATCTTCATTTTATCTTCCTGTCACTGTATCTGCATCTCAAACCGGCAGCTTTATTCATTGGCGGCTGGATAAAACTGCCAAAAAAACACAGCATTTGCTTTGTTAGAGCCTTGTCTCCTTTGAGTTTATATTTAAATAGCGGCTACAGGAGCAGTATAAAATCCCATCACCGTTGCTCTTTATTTGAGTCTTCTCACTATATATGCCGTTGCAAGACATAAACCGCCGGAGAAGGTCCAGACAGCGCCTCCAAGCATAGCCATGTTCCAGAGGTCACCTTTATTAAACCAGAGCCAGCCTGTAAGCAGGATAAGGCCGATTATGATGAAGATGTGGCTGATGAGCCATTCATACGGTTTTAAAACTTTTAACGGCCTTGATATCAAGTACATTGCAATAGAGAGAATAACGATTAAAGCGATTAGTATCCATAGAGGCATTTCCCACATTTTCGGTTCCTTTATTTTTAAATTTAGTTAATCGGGGAGACGGACCGGCGGTTGCACCCATCGTACATCTCCTGTCATTATTGTGAACCGGTATATTATACTGGTCATAATAAGTGCTGGCGGTTATCTTAACGCACTAAGCAGAATCTAAAATCGGAAATAAAATGAGCATAATTGACGTTCGTTTACTCACTCAACTATAGTGCTGGCAGTAACATTGCCCTGATTGCAATGACCGGATGTTCTGTTTCCAGGGTAAACATGCCCGTTGCGATCTTGTACAGCCAATGAGATGCTAATGGAGTTCTACAAAACTCATCTTATCGAGCCGGGTGAAGTTGTGCCAGGCATCTATCCAGCGTATGGTGCCCGAGCGGCAGCGCATGGCAATTGACTGGGTCTGCGCACCGCCGCTGAAGTTGCGTACTCCCTTGAGCAATTCTCCGCTGCTTACGCCGGTGGCGGCAAAAAAGACATCATCACTGTCGATCAGGTCGTCCAGACCGTAGATCTTATCGATATCCACCCCGTCATGCAAGGCGTTCTCCCTTTCCACATCATTGCGCGGCCATGCTTTGCATTGGATACCTCCGCCGATACAGTGAATAGCCGCTGCTGAGAGAACTCCTTCAGGAGTACCGCCAATACCCATCAATACGTCAACTCCTCTCTCAGGCATGGCGGCATCTATGCTTGCCGCTACATCGCCATCGGTTATCAATTTGACCCTGGCACCTGCACTCCTGATGTCATCCAGCAATTTTTCATGCCGTGGCCTATCGAGGACAACAACGGTGATTTCTGATACATTTCGTTTTTTAGCTCTGGCGATGTTCTTAAGATTTACCGCCACCGGGGCATTGATATCGATGTAATCCTTTGCTTCCGCTCCGGTAACGATCTTATTCATGTAGGCAAATTGACGCGGGCAATGAATGGTACCGCTACCGGAAAGGGCTACAGTGGAAATTGCTCCCGGTAGCCCTCTGGCCACCAGCGTTGTACCGTCGATGGGATCCACTGCGATGTCAACCTTTAAGGAAGAGCCGTCGCCTATGTGCTCACCGATATACAACATCGGTGCTTCATCCTTTTCGCCTTCTCCAATGATGACCGTGCCGTCCATCTGTATATACCCTAATACGTAACGCATGGCTGAGACTGCGGCCTCATCGACAAGGTTTTTATTGCCTCTTCCCAGAAAACGGGCCGCTGCTAAAGCTGCCGCTTCGGTGACGCGGACCAGTTCCATTGCGATATTACGTTCAATCGGAGGCCATTCGTGGTGCATCGTTTATTCTCTCTTTCATATGGTATTTTGAGCAGGTAAATAGGTAGTGAGACAATGGTAATCCAAGAGCCCGCTGCTGTCAATGCAGTTTGCGCAAAAGATGCAAACTGCCGCCGGCAGACGGCTATATTGTGCGGGTACCTGCATATTCTCATTACCTGTTTGTCTGCGTTTACTGGTTAGAGACTGATTTGAATAATGGAGTAATGTGGTAACTAAAGAGAGCCGTGCGTATTTTTGCACAATTTTTGAAAATTCAAGCTTCACATGGTATAATTAATGGTGATAATGTTCTGAATGCCATAGTAAAATTATTATCCGGTCAATTTATTCATCTATTCCCCCAAGCTATCGCATCTCTACTATTTTCTCAGTGAATCGCAACAAATAACTCATGCTGCTTGAAGACCGTATGTTTTATTAGACAGTTACCAGAAGGAGAATGATTATGACAATAGAAAACAACAGCCAGTCTGCTCTGCAGGATGATCAGGCAGCAGTTGCCAGCAGAGTAGATCCCGATTTTACTCTGGAACAATGGAACAACTGGCACTGGCATATTCGACATACAGTCACTTCTATTCCTGCGCTTGAACACCTTCTGGGAATAGACCTGGGCAAAGAGAAGATCAGCCAGTTGGAACAGACTCTGGAACGTTTTCCGATGCGTATTACTCCCTATTATCTCTCTTTGATAGATTCAGATAACTATGAAAATGATCCTATATTTCTTCAGAGTGTTCCGTCAATTGCGGAGCTGAATCTGGAAAACTATGATATGTCGGATCCGCTGGAAGAAGACAAAGACAATCCTGCAGCCTGTGTTACGCATCGATATCCTGACAGAGTCCTTTTCCATATTTCCAATACATGTGCTATGTACTGCCGCCACTGTACACGCAAGCGTAAAGTTGGTGACATCGACCAGATACTCACTAGAGACGATCTTGCGGAAGGTATCGATTATATTAAGAGCACGCCGGCTATACGTGATGTACTGCTTTCAGGCGGAGATCCTTTTCTTCTCTCTGATGACTTTCTTGACTGGATACTTGGTGAAATCGAGATAATTCCCCATGTCGAAGTTATCCGGATAGGTACTCGTACGCCGGTAGTGTTGCCGCAGAGAATTACCCCGGACCTTGTGAACGTACTTAAAAAGCATCATCCGGTGTGGATTAATACGCATTTCAATCATCCGCGCGAGATAACGGAGAGATCACAAAAGGCGCTTGCCACGCTAGCTGATGCCGGTATACCTCTGGGTAATCAGACTGTTCTGCTGGCCGGCGTAAATGATTGCCCGCGAATAATAAAGACGCTTATGCACAAACTGGTAAAAAACCGGGTACGTCCATACTATCTATATCAGTGCGACCTTTCAGAAGGACTGAGCCATTTTCGCACATCGGTGAGTAAAGGTATCGAGATAATGGAGAATATGATTGGCCATACCAGCGGTTTTGCGGTGCCCACTTATGTGATCGATGCTCCCGGTGGTGGGGGTAAAATACCCGTTATGCCTACCTATGTCATCTCGTCAGCGCCGCAAAAGGTGGTGTTAAGAAATTACGAGGGCATTATCACGACATATCATGAACCGCGTGACTATCACACCCAGGTTTGTGATGGTAAATGTGCAACTTGCCGGCTGGACCTTGAGCTTACCGGTGCTTCTGAAAATAAGGTGGTCGGTATCGCGCAGCTTCTTTCAGATTATGAAGAAACCAATACTCTCATTCCAGAGGATAATGTGAGGATTGAGCGGCGTCTGAATGATTACGATCAACAGGTATTAATAGGAAAATCGCAAATACAACACGGCAAGAATAATGACCGTATCTATGTTATGGATCTTAATCCTGAAGATGCCCCGGACATTCTGGAGATGCTCGACCATATGGCAGCGAGGGAAAAATACGGAAAAATTTCTGCCAAGGTTCCGGCTTCGATGCAAAAGCTGTTTCTCGATAACGGATATGGAATAGAAGCGGTCATACCGGAGTTCTATAATGGCAAAGAGGACGGCCTTTTCGTGGGCAAGTTTCTGGATGAAAAAAGAGCTGTAGAGACCAATGTCAGCCTTTTGAAAGACGTATTAAAGAAAGCGCAGGCGAAAAAGCAGCAGCGTAACGGTATTGGTGAACCGGGCGCATATTCAATCAGATTATGTACACCTGAAGATGCCGGGACTATGGCGGAAATATATAAAGACGTTTTTCTTACCTATCCATTTCCTGTCGATAATCCTGAATACCTGATCAGAACTATGAATGAAAACGTAAGCTATTTTGGTGCCTGGTATAATGGCCGGCTGATTGCGGTTGCTTCCGCAGAACAATATCCGCAGCATCAATATGCAGAAATGACTGATTTTGCGACGCTTCCTTCTCATCAAGGTAAAGGTATCGCCTCCTTTTTGCTTGACATAATGGAGCAGCAGATGCAGGGAAAAGGCTTTATTACCAGCTATACATCGGCGCGGGCAGTCTCCTATGGAATGAACGGTGTATTTGCCAAAATGGGCTATGAATTCGCAGGCAGACTGATAAATAATACCTGTATCAGCGGACATATAGAACACATGAATATCTGGTATAAGCAGTTGCAATAGTCTGTTGCTGCAGTTATCTTCTCGTTTTCTTAACTGCAGCATTTTCCCCATGATTAAAGAATAGCGACCTGTGTGCCTTTTATTCCAAATTATTATAAAAATGTAATATACCTGAAATATTCGCATGATACCGTTATTGAGAGCGCGGCAGACGCGCAGCGATAATTCAATAATGCGACTGTTAGCTTGAGATTGTCTGTAGTTCAGGCCTGCTGGGGTTGGCAGCGGCCTGTTTGTTACTCTGATTGGGGCGTTGTGTCGAATACTATTTATTATGTGCGTTCCGCACGTGCCGATGATATGAAGGCAATGTTAACGCTGTTGAAGGATTTATTTACCATTGAAAAGGATTTCTCCTTCAACAGAGTTAAACAGCAGGCCGGACTGAGGAGGCTTTTAAAACAGCCGGACGCGGTTATTCTGGTTGTGGAAAGGGATAACCGGATTGTGGGAATGTGCAGCGTGCAAACGGTTATTTCTACAGCGGAGGGAGGCCTCTGCGGTTTACTGGAAGACATGATAGTACATGAAAAGTTCAGGGGGCAGGGGATAGGGCGCAAATTGCTTGCGGCCGCTGAAAGATGGGCGGTGAAAAATAAACTCAGCAGGTTGCACCTTTTGGCGGATTCGGGTAACGAATCCGCACTGAGGTTCTATGCCTCCAGAGGCTGGCAGAGAACGAGCCTCATCTGCTGGCGTAAATTTACCACGTATAAGCGACAGTGATTACAAACCCAGCAAAGCCGTCCGTTATGAATTTTCAGGATAAACCGGAGAAACGGTTCGTCGAAATATGTATCTGAGTTATCCGGCATTTCCTATGGTGATGCGTCCCAACACCAGACCTGCAATAGTTGCCAGAATGCTCAGCCCCATGTTGGTAGCTATGTTTGCCAGAGCTGAAGTCCACTGGCCATTCTGAATATATCCCGCGGTTTCATAGCTGAATGTAGAGAAAGTGGTAAACGCTCCCAGAAAACCTACGGTAACAGCCAGCCGTAATGACCGCGGTATTATATCGCCGGCGAATCCCACCTGCATCAGATAGCCTATCAGCATGGAACCGAGTGTATTGACCAGCAGCGTCCCGTAGGGAAATCCGGTACCCATGATGCGGTAAGCGGCTTGCGTCAATCCGAACCGGCTCACTGTACCCAGCGCCCCGGCAAGGGCTATATAGATAATCTCGTGTATCGTGTGCTCCCGTTGGGCAGTTGGCGCCCAATAAAAAAGCTCCCTCCGGATACGAATCCGGCAGAAGCTATAAGCTTTTCCCTGAGAGGGTGTTAGACCGTCTTCAGCAGCTTCACTGCTGCCTATTTTAGCTGAGCTTCGTTTATTTTTCAACGAAATCGGGTATTCTCATTTTCTCTGAGCTTGCGGAGTTCCCGTATTTGTGGAATAAATAAAGCGAGTGTCAAAAGGGAAGCAAGCCAATCTGAGACGGGAAACGACAGCCATACTCCGTCAATCTGCCAGAAGAGAGGCAGAATGAAAATTGCAGGGATCATGAACAGCGCAGGACGGGATACGGATGTGATAAAGGATTCCACCGCTTTGCCGATGGATTGGAAGGAAACTGAACCGACCATCATAAAACCTATCAAGTAGATGCCAAGACACATCCGTTTTGCCGCATAAGCGCTCTGCTCAATAAGCTCGCTGTCCGGTGTGAAGATCATAATAAAAGGTTCCGGTATGAAGTAGATAAGCACAAATACAATTATTGAGCAGATGGAAGCTGCGGTCATGGCAACCTTTATGGATTTAAGCGCCCGGTCATAGCGTTTTGCACCGTAGTTGAATCCAAGTATCGGCTGCAAACCCTGACCGATGACAATTCCGGGCATGATGGCAAACATGAGAATACGGTTCATTACACCGAATGCCGATACTGAGATATCACCTCCGGTGGAAACAAGAACTCTGTTGACCAGAGCAGCAGAAAGGCTTCCTGCCATCATGTGGGCGAATGATGCGATACCTATTGAAAAAATGTTGCGTACGATTGAGGTATTGAGAAGCAGGTTTTTCGAATGAAGACGGAGAAAACTGCTGCGGGAAATATAGTACCTTAGCTCATATATAACGACCAGAACCTGCGCCAGCAAGGTTGCCAGCGCTGCTCCTTTGATACCCATATTCAGCGGTATGATAAAGACGGCATCCAGAATAATATTTGATAATGCTCCTGTGATCATTCCGATCATTGGTATCCGTGCGTTTCCTTCAGCGCGGATCAGATTGTTTAGAGTCATGGCAAATGTCTGAAAAATAAGGCTGATAAGTATAAGGATCATATAATCCATGGCATATGGAAGTATAGTCTCCGATGCCCCCAGCAGCCTGAGCCAGAAATCAGCATCGGAAACTCCTATTATCATTATTAATGTCGAGAGTATAAGGCCGATGGTGACCGCATTGCCCAGCACCCGTTCTGCCCGGGCTTTGTCCCCTGCTCCGATCAATCTGGAGATCAGCGATGCACCGCCCATGCCTACCAATTGCCCGATGCCTATCGACAGCATCTGTATGGGGAAGACAATGGAAAGTCCTGCGATACCCAGCGTGCCGACATAGTGGCCTATAAATATGGTATCTATGACGTTATAGAGCGTCATGACAAACATGCCGAAAAAAGCAGGTATCGATAGTTTCAGCAGTAGATGGCCAATGCGGTCATCGTCAAGTATATGCTGGTTTATTCTACTCATATGAGGTGTCTAGAATCCTTTTGTATGTAGTCCGTGTGGTATAAGCACCGGATATTTTGTCAGTTAAGTTTGGAGAGAATCGCCTTTAACTTTCTTAGTGAAACCGACATACTATTGATATCCTCATCATTGAGATTGGCAATGGCTTCGCGTATATCTTTGATTATTCTCTGTCTATTCTCTTCCATTATCTTTTTGCCGTACGCGCTCAAGCTGATATTGGTTATTCGCCGGTCACAGCTATCAGCTTCTCTGACTACTATCTTCATCTCTACAAGCTTGTCGATAAGCTTGGTCATCTGCGCTTTGGCAATATGCAGCCGCTTGCCTATTTCCGCCGCATGCAGCGTACCTTCGTCTTTGAGCAATTTGATAATCTCAAAGTTCAGGTGCGACATATTCACTTCCATATCGGCAAGCGTGGACTTAATCACCTTTTTTCGTGTACTTCTGAGGATGAGAGGTGGAATTGAAAACAGGTCCAGAGCAACCTTATAGAGAATATCATCCTTCAAGCGAGAGCACCTGCATAAATAGTATACAAAATAGACAGTATATTTTATTAACTATTATCATGGTTGTCAATCTGTTTCTGTCAGCTTTTTTTGATGGAGAAGAAAAGAAAGACCTTTTACTCTGTTATTACTTTTTGGCTCTATTAAATTATCGAGATGTAGTGAAATTACAGCAGATGAAGCTTAAGTTACAAAAGATGTTTATACCTTTCTATAACTAGCTTTTGCGGTTAAAACGGATAACCACGATATCGCCGTCCTGAACTTCGTAGTCCCGGCCTTCCAGCCGCTGCTTGCCGGCTCTGGCTACAGCGGATTCGCTTCCTAATTCGATAAGGTCCGTATAGCTCATTACTTCCATACGGATAAACCCTTTTTCCATATCGGTATGGATCTTGCCTGCCGCAGTGGGCGCTTTATCTCCCTTTTTACAGCTCCACGCGTGTACTTCATCCTCGCCCACGGTAAAGAAGTTTATTACACCCAGCATTCTATTTGCGGCCAGAAGCAGTCTTTCCATAGATGATTCTTCCAGCCCCAGCTCCTGAAGAAATTCCTTTTGCTCCTCCGGGTCAAGCTGGCTGATATCAGCCTCATCTTTCCCGCAAATAGCTATCATATCCATATTTTCTGCATGAGCAAGGCGGGCAAGCTGGGCTACATGTTCATTATCGCGCTCATCCGGTGATTTGATATTGGCAATATAAAGGACTGGTTTCAAGGAAACAAGATTGCACTCCTTTACGCTTTCCTTTTCTTGCGGAGAAAGCCCCTGTTTACGGGCGGGAATGCCTTTTTGAATAGACTCATAGACTTTCTCGCAGTCTGATGCTTCCCGTGCGGCATCCTTATCGCCGGAACGGACGATTTTCTCCAGACGCCTGAGCTTGTTTTCAAGCGTGGTGCTGTCTGCGGCCATGAGTTCCAGGTCCATAGCTTCTACATCCCAGATGGGGTCGATATTATCGTGTTCAAAAGGGATATTGACATCTTCAAAGCAGCGTACAACGTGCAGCAGAGCATCAACATCTTTAATATTGCTTAACAATTTGGACCCGTGTCCTTCTTTTTGACCTTTGATCTTTAAACCGGGGATATCGATCACATCCAGTGTTGCCTGGATTACTTTACCGGGATTATACATCTGAGCGAGTCTGTTGATACGCTGGTCCGGGATAGTCACTACGGCTCTGTTCATTTCAGAACCGCTATAACTGGAAACTCCCGCAGCGGTAATCGCATTAAAAATAACTGTTTTACCGCTGGATGGCAGTCCCACCAGCCCGCAACGTAAACTCATATCTGTTTCTCTCCGTTGTCTTAACGCAAGTCCCATTCATGCTACTGCCAGTCCCGTATAATCAGAAAAACTACCGGATAGATATCTCAGGCAGGTCGCATACGGAGCATGCATATACTCTAATCGATACTAAGTATAACCGTATTGGACTATGTGAATCAAAACAGTTTCGGGAGAAAGTGCAGTTTTTCCGGTTACTGATAAGGCATATTCCGGTGGTGCCGCGGTTTTCTTACCATATTGAGAGAAACAGCCAGAATATGGCTATCTGAACTGCGGTTAAAGGAATGCCTATGCGGGCGAATTCGAGAAAGGTAATGCAGCTTTCCCCCTTCTTTTCAGCGTTCTGGATGATAATGATATTGCTGGCCGCTCCCAGTATGGTGAGATTACCGGCGATGGTGCTTCCTGCAGCCAGTGCCAGCATACCGGTAATACCCGCGCCGGCCCCAGTGATCATAGGCAGATAGAGTGCAACCAGCGGGACATTTGAAAT
>CAZFIM010000068.1:0-11948 GCA_964519615.1 uncultured Dehalococcoidales bacterium | reverse complement strand
ATAGCGCAAATAATACCGCAATAGAAGACGCGCTGGGCCGTGTATGGATTACCCAGCAGTCCGGCGCTGCTAAATGGAGTAACGGAAAATCACTGCAGCCGGATGTGGAAAAGATTAAAGCATGGCTTACCGAGCGCGGTTACAATGCCGATAAAATACTTGATATCAATATACACGGAGAAGCCAGAAAAGCATGTCTCGAACTCTGGTTGAAGAGCCTGGGAATCGAGGTAACAAGCAAACAAAATCTGGATAAAATTGTGGAAAACGTATATCAAGAGCAAGGACAATCCCCACCTATCTTCGGTAAAATCACGCTTTATGATGGACGAACTAACGAACCCTTCGACCAGCCGGTGACTGTGGGCAATATTTATATGATGAAGCTCATACACCTGGTCGAGGATAAAGTCCATGCCCGCTCCACGGGACCATATTCTCTTATCACACAGCAGCCGCTTGGCGGAAAAGCGCAGTTCGGCGGACAGCGCTTCGGAGAAATGGAGGTTTGGGCACTTGAAGCATATGGAGCCAGTCATGTTTTGCAGGAGCTTCTCACCGTAAAATCGGATGATGTGGCGGGAAGAGCAAAAACATACGAAGCACTTGTTAAAGGCGAGGATATCCTGCAGCCCGGTGTGCCCGAATCCTTCAAAGTTCTGTTTATGGAATTGAGGAGTCTGGGGTTGGCTGTTGAATTATTGAATGAGGAAGATGAGATGATAAGCTTCCTGGAAGATAGAAAGAAATTGGCACCGAAACCCTAAATAATGATTGAAGGTACCATAGCACATATTATTAGAGGAGACTAATGGTAGAAGTTAACGATTTTAATGCGATACGTATTTCTCTGGCATCACCTGAGCAAATTAGAAGCTGGTCTTTCGGTGAAGTCACCGAGCCGGAGACTATTAACTACCGTACGCTGAAACCCGAGAAAGACGGACTCTTTTGTGAAAGAATATTCGGCCCCACCAAGAATTATGAGTGCTATTGCGGTAAATATAAGAAAATTCGCTATCGCGGCATTACCTGCGATAGATGCGGTGTTACTGTTGAACATTCAAGGGTCCGACGCACTCGTATGGGGCACATTGAACTGGCGGCGCCTGTTGCTCATATCTGGTTTGCCAAAGGGGTTCCCAGTCGACTGGCGCTACTGCTTGATATTTCTCCCCGTAAACTGGAAAGGGTACTTTACTTCGCTCAGTATATAGTGATGTCCGTAGATAAAGAGGCTTGCCAGCAGCGGATAAATCAGTTGAAAAATGAGCTGACGCAGCTTTTTACCGTCACTCCCAAGGAGACAGAAACTCCCGAACCTTCCAGTGAGACGGCAGCTGAATTGACTGAGGAAGAGAAAGACAGATTTGAACGGCAGACTGAGATTCAGACGGAGATTGCTGAGATCGAAGATTTGAAACCAATGAAACTCCTCAGCGAGGCATATTATCAGGAATATAAGAGGAAATACGGCGATCTTTTTAATTGCGGGATGGGTGCTGAAGCTATACTTGAGATATTAAAGAACCTTAACCTCGAGGATTTGCGCCAGGATCTTGTCAATGTTGTACGCAATAGTCCCGGGCAGCGGCGTAAAAAAGCCAATAAACGGCTCCGCGTCGTAGAGGCTTTCTGGCGTAGCGGCAATAAACCGGAATGGATGATTCTTACTGTTTTGCCTGTATTGCCGCCGGAGCTTCGCCCCATAGTCCAATTGGACGGCGGACGTTTTGCTACCAGTGACCTTAACGACCTTTACAGGCGTGTTATCAACCGTAACAATCGTCTGCGCAGGCTGCTTGATCTGGGGGCACCGGAAATTATCATTTTCAATGAGAAACGCATGCTTCAGGAATCAGTAGATGCGCTCATTGACAATGGGCGTAGAGGCCGTGTACCGGTTGCTGCCAGTACTCATAAACTGAAGTCTCTGTCTGATATGCTCAGAGGTAAACAGGGACGTTTTCGCCAAAACTTGCTTGGTAAACGTGTTGATTACAGCGGACGTTCGGTTATCGTTTCCGGTCCCGAACTGAAACTTCATCAATGCGGTGTACCTAAACATATGGCTCTGGAACTATTTAAACCTTTTGTAATGCGCAAACTGGTAGAGCAGGGTTATGCGCATAATATTAAAAGCGCCCGCAGACAGGTAGAACGGGCACGTCCTGAGGTCTGGGATATACTCAGCGAAGTGGTAAAAGAAAGGCCTGTCATGCTCAACCGCGCACCGACATTGCACAGATTGAGTATACAGGCCTTCGAACCTGTTTTAATCGACGGCAGTGCATTACAGCTTCACCCTCTTGTCTGTTCCGCCTTCAATGCCGACTTCGATGGAGACCAGATGGCAATTCATGTTCCCCTCTCCAAAGCATCCGTAAAAGAGGCACGGGAGCGTATGCTCAGCGTCAATAACATGCTGCTTCCCAGCTGCGGAGAGCCGGTAATGACCCCCACACTGGATATGGTACTCGGCTGTTTTTATCTGACAGATATAAGAACCAGAGGGGCTGTCGAAAAAAAGAGATATTTCGCCAATTTTGAAGAAGCAAAACTGGCTTACGAACTCCGTTATATAAGGATCAATGAGGAGATAACCGTCCGCGTAAACGGCCAGTTCCGGGTCAAGACCAGAGAAGGCGCTGAAATGGTCGATAAAAAACTGGATACCAGTGTAGGCAGAATTATATTTAATGATATTCTACCGGAGGAATTCCCATTCTACAACCAGACCATGGATAAATCCTCTCTTAAACGGCTGGTATCTGACTGTTATCATGCACTTGGTAATGAGGCAACGGCTACAATGCTGGACCATCTCAAGGCGCTGGGATTCGAATATGCAACTAAATCAGGCATCACTATAGCCGCTAACGATATCGAAGTCCCTGCAAGTAAAGCAAAAATACTGGAAGAAGGTAATGAAAAAGTTGCTGTTATCGAGAGCCAGTTTAACCGCGGTCTGATAACTGAAGATGAGCGATACATTAATACAGTAGAGGTCTGGACAAAAACCACGGAGAAAGTGAAGGACTCTATCTCTCAATCGCTTGACCGCTACGGCGGCCTGTATGTGATGGCCAGTTCCGGAGCCAAAGGTAACATCGGTCAAATTTCACAGATGGCCGGTATGAGAGGACTTATGACAGACCCCTCAGGCCGTATCATCGACTTCCCGATTAAAGCCAGCTTCCGCGAAGGCTTAAATGTGATGGAATACTTCATCTCAACTCACGGTGCACGCAAGGGACTGGCGGATACAGCGCTGAGAACCTCCAACGCCGGCTATCTTACACGTCGTCTTATCGATGTGGCGCAGGATCTGATCATCTTCCAGGAAGACTGCGGCACAGAAGAAGGTATCTGGCTTATCGATAAACCGGATCAAGGTCTACTGGCTCCGTTTTATGAGCGTATACTCGGACGTTTGGCCGCTGCCGATGTCATGAATGATAAAGATAAAGTGCTTGTACATAAAAACGAAGAGATCAATGAAGAAAAAGCGCAGTTGATTTGTAACGCAGGTATAAAGCAGATTTACGTCAGATCGCCTCTGGCGTGTCGTGCCAAGAGAGGAATATGCCAGCACTGTTATGGACGCGATATCGCTTCTGGCAGTGAAGTACAGATGGGAACAGCTGTCGGCATTCTGGCAGCAGAGAGTATCGGTGAACCAGGTACTCAGTTGACACTGCGTACATTCCATACAGGGGGTGTGGTAGAAAAAATAGCTGATATTACCAGCGGTTTGCCCAGAGTAGAGGAATTGTTTGAAGCGCGTGTGCCCCGAGGCGTTGCCGTTTTGACGGAGATCGATGGCCTTGCGGAAGTGATTGAAACTGACGAGATACGCAAGATTAAAATAACCAGTTCTGAATCATATATGGACGAATACCTTCTGCCGTCTAACAGCCAGCTTGCTATAACTAACGGCGAATGGGTAGAAGCAGGTACTCATCTTATACTTCCGTCAGAACAGGAAACGGAAGAAAAAGGGAAAGTGCTTACTTCTGCAGATAATGCTCTTATTGCCAGAGTCTCCGGTTATGCGGTAATTGAAAACGACAAACTCTACATCCAGTATGAAGAACAGGAAGAACGTGAGTATATAGTTCCGTCCGGGAGTCATATTCGCATCAAATCAGGTGATACTGCCAGAGCAGGAGACCAGCTAACAGACGGCTCAGTCGACCCGCAGGATATCCTTCGCATTCAGGGAAGAGAAGCCGTACAGCATTACCTGGTAGAAGAAGTTCAGAAGGTATATAGGTCTCAGGGTGTTAATATCAGTGATAGACATATTGAGATAATCATACGCCAGATGCTCAGAAGGGTGCGCATTGAAACTGCCGGTGATACCGAATTGCTCGCTGGTGACCTAATCGACCGTTTTGAATACGAGATCAGAAACGCCAAAGTACTGGCGGAAGGTGGCGAACCGGCTACAGCTCAGACTGTACTGCTGGGCATTACCCGCGCATCGCTCAATACCAGCAGCTGGCTCGCTGCTGCTTCCTTTCAGGAGACAACCAGAGTCCTGACCGAAGCCGCTATCTGGGGTAAAACAGACAGGCTGCTCGGACTGAAGGAAAATGTCATTATCGGCAGACTTATTCCCGCGCAGGCTCTCACCTTTACCGATGAACTGGAATTACAGCCTCCTAAACTGGAAGCCTCTCTTCTCGGAGATGAAACGCTCATGCCGGACCTAAGGGAAGAAAGCGAACTTGAGTCAGATGCTGACGTACCGCCTGACGACGATATACTGGTAGACGCAGCCAATGATGAAATAATCTAAAATCATATATCCTATTGAAACAGATTAAAGAATAAACAAGCCCTTCATTAACTGAAGGGCTTGTTTATTCTTTAGCGGGCAAAATCCTACATGTGATATAATCGCTACAAATGCAGGACGACAATATTACAACCGGTAGAATGGTATCAGGCAAGCATATTGCAGATGATGTTACTCTCGATACCAGCCTCCGCCCCAGGAAACTTTCTGATTTTATCGGCCAGGCAAAAGTAAAAGACAACCTTCATATAGCTATCAGCGCAGCTATAAAGCGGGGAGAAGCGCTGGATCATGTTCTGCTCTATGGTCCTCCCGGTCTGGGGAAAACTACTTTAGCCCACATAATCGCAGCGGAAATGGGCGTCAATATAAAAATCAGCTCCGGTCCGGCCATAGAACGCCCCGGTGACCTGGCAGCGATACTCACTAATCTTAAAAAAAATGATATTTTCTTCATCGATGAGATACACAGACTAAGCAGAGTAATTGAAGAGATACTTTACCCGGCAATGGAAGATTATGCTCTTGATATCGTTATAGGCAAAGGACCGGGCGCCCGCAATTTACGTCTTAACCTTCCCTGTTTTACATTAATAGGTGCAACCACACGTTATGCGCTGATGAGTTCACCTTTACGAGACCGCTTCGGAACGGTGCAGCGCCTTGACTTCTACGATGAGTCAGCTATTCTCTCCATTTTGAAGCGGTCCGCGAAAATCCTTAACATTGAGACTAAAGAAGGCAGCCTCGATAATATTGCATGCCGAGCACGCGGAACCCCAAGAGTTGCCAATCGTCTGCTCAAGCGCGTCCGCGATTATGCCGAAGTGATGGGTAACGGCGTAGTAACTAAGGAGTCAGCCCTGCAGGCACTCTCTAAACTGGAAATTGACGACGTCGGATTGGATGATATTGACCATAAAGTATTATCAACAATCATCGAAAAATACGGAGGAGGACCTGTTGGCCTTGAGACTATCGCAGCCTCAATAAGTGAAGAGTCCGATACCATTATGGATGTCTATGAACCGTATCTAATCCAACTGGGCTTTCTCGCCAGAACTCCCCGTGGTAGAGTTGCAACCAGATTGGCATATGAACATCTCGGCATCCCGTATAAAGATAAAAATATGTCGCAACCTTCACTCTTCAATGATTGATATAATACTGAGCCATAGCCTGCAGTATCCAATTTAAAAACAGCATTTATTGTTGAGCAGTATAATTATGTGTTTACGGATCATTTTTCTGCTTACCGCTATGTCAATTGTCCTTTCTTTACCGATCGCTTGTTCATCTGCTGAACGCTACCGTGTATACAAAGTAATAGATGGTGATACCATCGTTATTTCCGGCGGAGACCATATTCGTTATATAGGAATAGATGCTCCGGAGAAAGGTGAACCTTATTACCAGGAAGCAGCCGAACTTAACAAAAAAATGGTTGCAGGTAAAAAGATCTCCCTTGTAACAGATATCTCTGATGAGGACCATTATGGTCGCAAATTGCGGTATGTTTACGTTGACGAGATATTTGTCAATGCGGAAATTGTACGTCAGGGACTGGCTTTTGCCTACCCTTATCCACCCGATATTAAATATCATATCTACCTCGAAGAAATGGAAACCGAGGCACGTATCAATAGAAGAGGCTTATGGCATAATATCAATTAATGCGATTGTTTCAACTGCCTTTTTAGCTTTACAGTCTTATTGGAGTAGAGCACTACTTTTCTTCTTACATATTTTTCCAGCATAGCCGGAATAACAAAAAGAGAAAGCGCAAAGGTAAAAAGCAAAATCCAACCCCATAAACCCAAAGCATTGTTCCCGGCAATAGCTAACGCAATAAGTACTATAATTTGTATTATAATTAACACCACCCCTTTAACCCAACGTGAACGAGCACGTACAAAAATGGTAACACCCAGCGCCAGAGCGGCAAAGCTTAAAGCTATCCATGGGTCATACATTCCGAGATACTCAAAGCGGAATATATCGGCCCCCTGAATTAGAGGCAGCATCCAACCGAGTGCAAGAGGAAAAGGAAGCAGCATCAACGTAACAAACATCCAATCTCGCTTAAGAGCCTGCCTCGTTGTCAGCACTACTATCAGCACTACTACAGGCAGATATACCAAGGTAGCAAACCATGACCAATTTCTGGGCAGATAGAGCAGAAGAACACCTGCAGCTATAACCGGCAGCAGCATATAGCCCAACCAGGGGAAAAGCCATGTCGGCTTACCCCGCAACCAGCCGAAAAGAACAGAAGCAATCAACACCAGAACTGCAAAAACCAGCATAAAAGTGTGGTGCCATAACTGCAGTGCAAATAGCGCAGCAATAATAAAATGAGGTAAAGCGCAAAACATTGCCTGCCGCCAGCTTCCCTGACTATAGACCGTATAAATTTGCCGCGCAAGAAGATTGGGTGAACCGAGAAGGCAAATAGCACGTTTACGTGCTTTCTTTTTGGATAGACCGGCTTCTTGAAATTCGCGTGCTCTATCTTCCACGTGCCCCTGAACTTCGCGTAGAAACTCATCCCGGACCACGGGATTAATCCGCAACTGATCTTTGAGACTATCGAAATAGCTCATATCCGGTCAACTTACTTGGTTTCAAAGAGAGGCAGGCAACATTACAGAATCAATTGCAGCAGAGAAGCTGCGCCATTCATTCAGCCTTTCATTAAGGACTCTTTGCCCCTTCGCGGTCAAATTGTAGTATCGCCTTTCCTGTCCTCCGGGCAATTTTTCCCAGCTACCCTTAAGCAGACCTGATTTCTCAAGACGATGCAACGCCGGATAAAGAGTACCTTCCTTAAATTGAAAATAACCTTTGCTTCTCTTCTCTAACTCTTTTATTATTTGATACCCATACATTGGTTGATAACTAATCATGGATAGCAGCAGTGTATCCGTACTGCCTTTAAGTAATTCACGTCCGTATGTCATTCACTTCTCCTGTATAGACACGCGCAGTAGCCCTCCACTACTTACAATATCACTAGCATACTTGATAGTCAATAGAATAGACTGGTATTAATTCCGCATTTATGCTCTACCCTCACTTGTAAAGAATACCAGTTTATTGAGTGAAAAGTAGATACGCACCTGCTGCAATACCGGCACCCGCTATTATCACGATAACCATAAATAAGAGCCACATACCCGTATCAGGTCTCTTGCCTTTCGCGATCTCCCGTTGAACCATTCTTGTCAGCGATAAAATCAGCACAAAGCCTATAAGTATTATTATTATACCTGCCAAGATTTGCACGATATATTATTATAAAACAGCAGATCATTTAATATGCAATACTTCTATAGAATACCGCTGAAATATCTTATATGAGATGGTGGAAATATATTGCAATATCGAGAAAGAGAGCCGATATTTTCTGTTCTCTCGCAAGATGCCCATTGTCGGTATTCTACTTTATCTTTCATTCATGTATAATCAAATAGCAAAATCGGAGAGTTCAAATATGATTATAAGATCGCAGGTACACAACACTATACGAGCAAAAGCACTACTGCTGCCTGTAAATATGGTCCATATTTTTGCATCGCTCTACGCCATCTTGCTTTTCGTTGTATTATTTATTGTTTCTATATCTCCTGTTCAGGCACAAACAGCTGATTATCCTGAACCTTTACAGCCCGCTAATAATGCTACAGATATCGGGGTAACTAATATCACATTTACATGGTCTCCCTATTATGTAGGAACAGATAAATATACTTTCCAAATCGCTACAAATACCGAATTTGCAGATAACGATATCGTTTTTAAAACCGTAGTATCCGGCACTACATATGTATACAAAGCTACCGCACTATCTTATGACACTACATATTGGTGGCGTGTAATGGCTTCCGAACCTTTGGGAGGTAATTGGAGCCCCATACAACGGTTTAGTACGAAAACAAATACACCCGCTACCCCTGCTCCTGAGCCTGAAGAATCAGATTCATTTTTTTCATCGATAAAAGATTTCTTTACCGATGCTGACCCGTTGATGATAGGGTTAATTGCGGCCGGAGTAATTGTCGTTGTTCTCGCTATCTATGTTGTTTTCCTCCAGCCCGCATCGAAAAAGAGCGCTGCTCGTTCTCAGCAGGCACCACCGCCAACATTTGGAGGAGCTTCTCCTCAAGCAGGTGCTCGCTGTCCGCAATGTGGTTCACCCAATACTCCGGGGAGAAAATTCTGTGGAAGCTGCGGAGCTAATCTAAGCCCCACACCTCCACCCGCACCACCACCTCCTCCTCCACCGCCGCCATCTCAGCCTTCATGGAATACCCGGCAGCAGGCCGGTACAGGCACCTGTCCGGCGTGCGGAATGCCCAATCCACCCGGTCGCGCCTTCTGCAGCAATTGCGGCAGCGCCCTGACAGCGGCGCCGCAATCACCCGCTCAGCCTGCATGGAGTTCACCACAGGAGCGTATCTGCACAACCTGCGGCACCAGCAATGCCTTCGGAAAGAAATTCTGCGGAAACTGCGGAGCCAGTCTGGAATCAGGAGTTCCTCAACAACAGATACAGATAGGCCAATCATATACTTGCCCTGTATGCGGCGCACCTATTGCTCCCGGGGCCAATCCCTGCGCTAGCTGCGGGACATGGCTTGACTGGAGTTAACAGCTATTAGAAATTATTAAAGTATATTTTGATAACAGCCTGACGAAAGCGCATATCTGCATACCACCTAGCCCAACAATCCTGTGCTGCTGTTCTAGCGGACCGGGTGGTACCACCGACCGGTAAGATGAAAATCCATAATTATAAGAAATACACAGCACAAGAGCTGCGTAAGAAAGTCCTTGAGCAGCTTTCTAACTCTCCGGAGAAGCTGCCTGACTCACTGAACTTCTATCGGAATCTACTGCTGGTACAAAGCCGATACCATAAGCATGTCCTTTCCACAGACATAAGCAGGCTGGCACAGAGGGCTCCCGGGCTTCTCAGCCGGGGGAAACCCATCCTCGATTTCCCGGATATGCACATGGACCGGGATAATCTGAGCAAACTTTTCCAATCTGTCTCACAAATTGCCCGCAGCCATTTACAACCGTCAAACGATGAAAATGATGAACTTAAACAACTGGGGATAGATGTGGACCTGCTAGTGAAAAAAGCACAGGAATGGTTCAAAGAGGGTACATTACAGCTAATAAAGAAGACAACAACTATAAAAATAATGCCTCTCACGGCCAGTGTACTGCAAGGCACGCTTCAGCCGGTACTGGCGGATTACGCTGATTTGCTATTTCCACTGGTTGAACAGAAAAAATGGCTCAAACAGTACTGTCCGGTTTGCGGCGGTCGCCCTGATTTTGCCTATATCAGCAGTGACCGTAAGAGATCACGCTGGTTGATATGTTCACGCTGTGACTCACACTGGCTCTACTATCTGGTAACGTGCCCCTATTGCGGCAATAGCGAAAGGGACATGCTGGCATTTTACAGTGATAAAACCAAAACGTACCGTCTTTATGTTTGTGAAAATTGCAAAAAATATATTAAAGCAATCGATCACACTAAGGTGAAGAATGCAGTTCTGCTGCCGCTGGAAAGGGTCCTTACCTTAGATCTTGACCGTCAGGCATACGCAGCAGGTTATCATGCAGAGTAAATCATCTGTCTGTAGCTTTGACTGCATGTGATTGCAATGCTATAATCAGTTTCTAAACGGCCTACCTTGAGAGGAGGAGTATAATGCCATTTGGATTACACTGGCCGGAAATTGTCCTTATTCTCGTAATTATTCTCGTAGTCTTTGGTGTCGGCAAACTACCGCAAGTTGGGGGAGCTATAGGGAGAAGCATTAAAGAGTTCCGCAAAGCGCGTACTGAAGATGGCTCAGAAACACAGAAAACTAAAGAGCAAGACATCACCAAGACATCAAAAAATGAAGGGGATGACGCCGCGTAAGGGCTCTGTCTCTTCTTTATTTACCTTCGAGATATTTTTGCCCGGATAGTGGCAGCTTGGCGTTTTTCAGGCTGCACGGCATCCCCCGGAAATGCGATTAAGTAAGATTATACGAGTATTCTATGGATTTCTTGGGCATTGGTCCTTTTGAACTACTGTTAATACTGGTCCTGGCCTTTCTCTTCTTCGGACCTGAGAAACTGCCTGGAATGGCAGCAAAAGCCGGCCGTCTCTACCGTAGATTTAAAAAAGCCAGTTCGGAGTTTAGCAGATCCTTCACAGAAGATTTATCCTCTTACGGCAATGACCCTGAAGGAAAGCATTATAATATCCGCAATGACCTTTCCGAACTGCGCCGGTCCGTAGAAGAGGACATCACCTCTGAAAAGAAAACCTCCAGATCAGCGGAAGCCGGGCAGGAATTATTGGGAAAGAATGCGAAGAGCCCTTATACTATTTCACCGGACACTCTTTCTGATAACGCTCAGAAGCAGAAAATGAAAACAAATACCTCTGAAAGCTCAGGTCAACTACCCGGCAAGGATGATAATGAGCGAAGATAAACAGCTCAGCTTCATGGGACACCTTGCTGAGCTTCGCTCATGTTTATTCAGATCTGTTATCGTCTTGTTGGTAGCGATGGTCCTCTGTTTTACACTGGTCTTTTACTTCAAGGAATCCATATTTCACATTTTTACCGGGCCGGCACTTGCGCGAATCCCCGAACTCAACATTGTCTTCACAGAGGTAACCGAGATGATGGGGACCTACGTAAAGGTATCATTCTACCTGGCGCTTGCGCTTTCGCTTCCCTTTGTAGCTTATCAGGGAATACTATTTGTGAGACCTGCTCTGACAAAAAGCGAGAGAATTTACGTATATGCTATGCTTCCGGCCATTGCTATCTTTTTTCTCGGAGGAGCCGCGTTTGCCTATTTTGTGCTGATACCTCCCGCTTTCGAATTTCTGCTCAATTTCGGCGATAACATCGCCCAACCTATGATACGGGTAGGCAGCTATGTTTCCATTCTGTCCAAGCTTATATTCTGGATAGGGGTTTGCTTCGAGATACCTATAGTGATGTTCTTCTTAGCCCGCATAGGAGTTGTTACACCGCAGTGGTTAGCAAAATACCGTAAGATATTTTATATAGGAGGATTTATAGCGGGAGCGATCATTACGCCCACTATGGACCCGTTG
>CAZFIM010000067.1:0-12279 GCA_964519615.1 uncultured Dehalococcoidales bacterium | reverse complement strand
TTATTTATACGGCGACCCCGTAGATATACAATATTTCCCTACCCGACGCTCTTCCTATCTGTATGGGGCAGGGGGATGGGTGAGACCTTCTCTCTATTATTCTACGGGCTCTGCTTTTATGCCGTTGATGTAGACGCCGTCATCCCTCATTTCTATGGAGAGCGGATCACCGGCATCGGCGGGCACTGCGTATGTCGAACCATCGACAGTCAGTATCCCCTCGCTTAAGGAGATGGTTCCTGTAATGTATGTTTCCCCGGTAGTAGTATCGATGATGGTGACTGTCGACATTTGCTCGGAGCCTGAGCATGCACTATCGCGCGCTATGCCTACGCCTGCCGCCCCCGATCCGTCAACTGAGACCATGATGGTCAGTACCGGCAGGTCAGTTTTCTTATCGACTCCAAGAACCACTTTCATACCGTCATCAGGGGCGGTAAATTTCAGGAAGGTGACATTTTTGAATTCATCGGGCAAATCCATTTCCACTCCGCACCTCTGAGAATTCAACTCGCTGATGAACTCCTCAGCGGTGAGCACCTGCAGATCGCCCGCTTCCTTGGCCATTGCCAGCAGCGCAAGCGGCTCCTCATTTTTCACTTTTTCACAGAGCAGCTGAAGCTCTTCCGCTGACATCGAAGAGACGGTGTTATAGCTTTTTTGGGCTACTTCCTGAGCGTTAACCGTGTTCGGATTGAAGGAAAAGACAAACGAACCGGCGGCAACGGCAACCAAAGCGATAGCCGATGCGGCTCCTATTAATGCGTACCTTTTCTTTTGCACTGACAACTCCTTAAAATTTTTATAGATGGGGAAGAGATCGCAAAAGCTGCGTTTGTCAAAAGCAGCGGAGGAAAGCAAAGCCATTTTAAGGCGCCGCTTATGGCCTTGCGGCTCGATTTCCGGAAAATCAAGCTCTTCCAGTTTTTTGATGACATCTTCTTTCTTCATAATTCTCTTTCCCCGGCAGGACTAACCACATTTTCCTGCCCTTCGCTATTAATAATGACCAGTGCGGCAAAAGGTTGCACCGCCTGAGTGTACTGCCCGCCGTTCCATCTCTCTCTGAGCAGGTCGAGCCCCCGTGAAAGCAGGGATTTGACCGTGCCCTCTTTTTTGCCCAGAACCAGGGCTATCTCAGCTATCTTTTTATTCTCAAAGAAGCGCAGCGCGATAACCTCCTGATATTTCAGCGGCAGTTTTTTAAGCTCCCCGCTTATGAAAAGGAAATCCTGATGACGCTTAAGCTCTTCTTCCAGCTCGTCTATCTCCGTGTGCAGATCGCTGCTGTCGGCCGCATCGAATCCTGCCTCCTGCAGCGTTTCCAGAGAGCAGTGAGTGCGGCTGCCGCGTCTGAAATAGTAGTTGATCTCATTGGTGGCGATGCGGAATAACCAGGCGGAGAAGGGGACGTTCTGCCATTTGAACTTCCACAGGTTTTTCAGCGCTTTAAAAAACGTTTCCGAGGTGACGTCTTCAGCAGCCCTTATATCTCCGATGCGCCTGAGCGCATAGCGGAAAATCCCGGGATAGTGCTCCTCATATAGAGAGGCGAAGACCTGCGGGCTGCGCCGTGCCCGGGCGATCAGGTCCCGCTCCTGTTTTAAATCCATAGAAACATGATACCTCTTTTCATTATAATGCGTGATCGGCTGTTTGGTTGCACGGAGATATATTTGAAGGCGTGGGGGGGGAAGGAGTAGAAATGGCCGCCCGTGAACGGTTGACACTCAGGTAAAAAAAAGAGAAAACCCCCTCCCTGTGATCAGGGAAGGTGCAGGGGATGGGTAGAACTCATCTGATATAAAAGTTCACATTTCCTGTGATGCCATGTTCAGATTGGCATGCTTGAGAAGTCACAGAAAATGTATAATTCTCCCAGCCTGTCTTTTTCTGTAAAAAAAAGGATGTTTGAAGGGGTTTGCCCCTTCAAAAAAAGAGAAAACCCCTTCCCTTTGAGGGAAGGGGCAGGGGATGGGTAGAACCACAGAATACTTGCTACCTGATGAACTGTTTCTTCTTCTTGCTCTTATGGAGAATATATTTATGTGCGCTGCAGCGGGGTTTATTATCTTGAGCGGAATGAAGCGATAAAGAATCTCAATGCCGGTTGATGTAAAAAATATATAAATAAATGCTGTAAAATTCTATAAACTACTTGTAATAAATAAAAAAGTTTTGTTAGTATAATTGAAGGGAGGGGGGTGGACTATGAACAAGAATTGTGACTATGAGTTCATAGTTGTCGGTTCCGGAGCGGGTGGCGCGACGCTGGCGATGGAACTGGCCAAAAAAGGCAGGTCTGTGCTGGTGGCGGAACGCGGTATCCGCGAGGGCAAAATCGGCGGCGTCCTCGATAATCTGCGTTACTATGATCACAAAGGCATTGCAAAACGGCCTTTAACATCTAAAGAGGGCACCATTCTTTGGAGAGCCCTTATGGCAGGAGGCTCGACGGTTGTAAGCAGCGGCAACGGGGTCCGCTGCCTGGAAAAAGAGCTTGCGGATTGCGGTATTGATCTGAGCCCTGAATTCTCACAATTGGAAAAACAGTTATGCATTGTTCCATACGAGCTTAAACGTTTATCAAAAGGCTCCAAAATGATTGCGGAGGCCGCACGTACACTGGGATACACATTTGAACCCATGCCCAAATTCATTGATCCTAAGAAATGTAAGCGATGCGGCAACTGCACCTCAGGATGCGCATATGCTGCCAAATGGACCGCCATCGATTTTCTGGATGAGGCTTTAGCACACGGTGCTGAGATTCTATATGGAACACTGGTGGAAAAAGTGATAATAAAGAATGGAAAAGCAAGAGGCATAGACCTGATATGCGCAGGAAAACGGAGAAACATCATGGCGGATACGGTAATACTGGCCGCCGGCGGACTGGGGACACCCGTTATCCTGCAGAATTCCGGAATTGAAGGATCAGGTTCACATTTCTTCATCGATCTGTTAATAAATACGTATGGAACAGCCGCTGGCTTTACGCAGTCTGATGAGCCGACAATGGCACTTATTGATCGTGAGTTTTACAGGAGCAAAGGCTTTATTCTTTCTCCCTTTATACACCAATCACGATTGATCAGGGGTTTTTATGATACAGGCTTGAAAGCGCTGTTAAAGCCCGCAGACGGTCTGCTGGGAATAATGACAAAGATCATAGATGAACCGGCCGGCCGCGTCTATAAAGACGGCACTTTCAGCAAACCGGTCACTGCCCGAGACAGGGAAAGGCTGCAGGAGGGCTTCTCAATCTCCAGAGAAATTCTGGTTAAGGCCGGGGCAAAGAGCAAATCGATCACAGCCTCACGAGTACAGGGCGCCCATCCCGGAGGGACCGCAGCTGTAGGCACAGTTGTAGATACAGACCTGCAAACGAAGGTAGATAACCTGTTCATATGCGATGCCAGCGTTCTGCCTGCATCGCCAGGCATGCCGCCTATACTTACAATCGCTGCTCTCGCTACAAGGCTGGCGAAGACGCTGTGTCCATGATGTTTTGGAGTAGATGAGGCGTTGTGTGAGAGGGGTAATAGATGAAGCTTCTTGACTTATTTAACCGCATTGGGAAGGATAAGCGATTGCTTCCGCTGGGGCGTTTACTCCTGCTGATTGTCCGTAGGTTAAGGCTTTCGATACTATGCAGAATAGCGGGAAGGAGGCTTGTCACCGCATTTGCGGGTGCACCGGCTATACTGTTGACCCACTCAACCATGAAAGAGGCGCTGCATGACCCCGAATTGCTTTATAAGGCTATAGCCTACACTGTGCAAGAAATGGGGCTGGATACGCTGTGCCTGTTTGCCGATATGAGCCTGGAAGCGGAGGCGTGCGGCTGTCAGGTACATTTCGATGATAAGAATGTACCTTCCATAACCACACATATTTGTACAACGGAAGAAAATATAGACGCGCTTAAAGTACCAGATCCTTATCAGGATGGCCGCATGCCGGTATTTCTCACCGCGATGCGCCTGCTTAACCAGCATTACAATATCCTTAAAGTTGGTGAGGTAAGCGGTCCGTTCACGCTGGCACTGCAGCTTGCCGGATCAAGTATCTACGTGGATATAAGGAAAAACCCGGAGAAAGTGAAGGCTCTTTTAAACTACTGCCAGAAAGTTATTACTCGATACGCGCAAGCCTTAATTGAGGCCGGCGCAGACATTATTCTGGTAGCCGAACCCTCAGGTTCTCAGCTCTCCGCAGCGGGATTTGAGGATTTCTCACTGTTTTATACGCGCGCTATTATCAGCGCCTTGAAACGGCAAAGCATCTTGCATGTCTGCGGGCGGGCAGAGCATCTGATTGAGAAGATGTGTCAGTCGGGCGCTACGGCGTTAAGTATTGACGACGTCACTTTAGCTTCAGTAATAAAGCGAGTACCTGCAGATATTACGCTGATAGGCAATATCAGCCCTATTAAATTCGTCTACAGCTCGCCTGAAGAGATCAAGAAGGAGACGCTCAGTTTACTTACGGCTATAGAAAGTAAGAACGAATTCATCGTGGCGCCCGGATGCGATCTTGCACCGCAAACGCCGCTGGCAAATATTCTCGCTTTCACTGAAGCGGCCAAAGAGTATGAGAACAGAAAAAAAAGTATACGGAATAAGAAGTAGAGATATTCGAAGGGGCAAGCCCCTTCGAGCAAAGAGAAAACCCCTTCCCTTTGAGGGAAGGGTCAGGGGATGGGTAGAACCCACCTGATATAAAAGTTCACATTTCCTGTGATGCCATGTTCAGATTGGCATGCTTGAGAAGTCACAGAAAATGTATAATTTTCCCAGCCTGCCTTTTTCTGTAAAAGAGGATGTTTGAAGGGGCTTGCCCCTTCAAAAAAAGAAAGAACGCCCTCCCTGTGATCAGGGAAGGGTCAGGGGATGGGTAGAACCCACCTGATATAAAAGTTCACATTTCCTGTGATGCCATGTTCAGATTGAAATGCTTGAGAAGTCACAGAAAATGTATAATTTTCCCAGCCTGCCTTATTCTGAAAAAAAGGATGTTTGAAGGGGCTTGCCCCTTCAAAAAAAGAGAAAACCCCTTCCCTGTGATCAGGGAAGGGGCAGGGGATGGGTAGAACCCAACCTTATTCGTTATAAAACGATACGCCCAGTGAGCCCGGGCCGAAATGCGCTCCCATGATGGGTGTGAACGGCGTCATCAGCAGCTCGCTGCACTCGAAGCGCTGTGCGACCATGCTGTGCAGCTCCATTGCGCCCTGCTCGTCATCGGCGTGCATGATCGCGGCGTGGAGCGGCGACCCGCTTTTGACGTTCTGAGCCATGAGCTGCAGTATACGCTCCATGGCGGATTCTTTAGTAGGCTCTTTTTCGAAAGGTACGATCTTGCCTTCAATGAAGGTCATGAGCGGTTTGACGTCCCGCCAGTCATCATCGTTAAGCTGCGGCAGTTGAACACGTCCGCCTTTGCGGATGTAGTCCAGAGATTCCTGCATCCAATAAGTGCGGGTGCTGGCGGCAACGGTGCGGCCGGTGTGGGCTACCTCCTCAAGAGAGCCGCCTACGGCAGCCCGCTTTGCTGCGGCAAGAGCGGCAAAGCCCAGACCGATACCGGTGATATCCGTATCGAGGACTTCCACTTTAAGCGCCGGTACCATTTCCGCAGCACTCAAAGCTGAAGCAACGCCTGCCGAAGGAAACCTCTGTCCCAAGATGACGGCAACAGCGCCGTCAGCCTTGCCCTGCAGTTCCTCGAATACCTCCATAAAGCCGCCCTGTACCGCGCTGGTGGTGGAGGGACGGCTCTCAGACGTGCGCAGCCTTCTGAAAAACTCGTCGGGTTTGATATCTACACCATCACGGTACTGTACTTTATCCCAGATGATAATCAGGGGAACGACATGGATTCCATATTGCCGAACCAGTTCATCCGGTATGCAGGCGGTGCTGTCCGTAACAACTGCTATCCTGCTCATACAATGCTCCTCCTAGTTTTGCGCGTGGTGTATTATTTTGCCACACTGAGCGCCCTGACACAAGAGTTCAGGTATTGCTATACCTCGCATAACGAGGTATAGTAGTAGCATATGCTGCCGGCTGTCAAGAGGATTACCGTTATCAGGGAGGCGGAAAAGGTAGTCTTTGAGCTTAAGGCCGTCATTGTACTGCTTACCGCAGGGAGTGGGATGCAACTGAAGTGAAAAACGTTTACGATAATTTTGTGTGTAGTGAGCGCTAAAAGGTCTTTTATTGCCCGGGCACAGGTGTTAGAATGGTTAATCGGTGGATGCTCTTCAGGCGGCCATGTGAGCTTTAGCTGCTAAAATTATGACCGGCATATGTAATGCAGCGTCATATATAGTTAAAGTAGTCAGGAGGAAACATGGAAAGTGCAAAAAAAAGTGCTGCTCAAACGCTCTTCAGCGGTGGTTTACATCTGATACCTCTCATACCGGATAATACCTTTCTGTCCATGTTCGAGCGGACGATCAACCGCATCAATTACCCGGACGGCAGAGTTTTTTTCAAACAGGCGCTTCTCAACGCAAAACGGCTGATTTCAACACCGCGGACAAAGAAATGCGCTATAAAGATAATCGAATATACCGCCAATCAGATGTTCGATGCCAGCGAAAAAAGAAAGAAATTCAAGGAAAAATACGGCTTTAGAGCTCCTCTGGTTATGGTTATCAGCCCTTCGATGAGATGCAACTTAAGATGCTACGGATGTTATGCCGGTGAGTACAGCCAGGCTGATGATCTCGATTCTGCCTTGCTGGAACGGGTGATATGTGAGGCCGAGGATATGGGAATAGTCTACACGGTTGTTTCAGGCGGGGAGCCGTTCTTCAGCAAAGATGTACTCAAGATGTGGGAGAAGCATAACAATATGCTGTTCCAGGTTTATACCAACGGCACGCTTATCGATAAGGAGATGGCGCAGCGGCTGGCGGAGTACGGCAATGTGGTGCCCTGCATAAGCGTGGAGGGCTATAAAGAGGAAACAGACCTGCGCCGAGGCAAAGGGACGTACGAGCGCATACTGGCGGCGATGGATAATTTGAACGAGGAGGGAGTGATCTTCGGCTTCTCGGCGACGGCGACCAGACAGAATAACGAGCTTATCAGCAGCGATGAGTTCGTGGATTTCTATATGAATAAGGGGTGTTTTATCGGCTGGTATTTCAACTATGTTCCCATCGGCAGGAAGCCTGCGCTGGAACTTATGCCCACGCCCGAGCAAAGGGTGGACAGGTGGAAACGCATCAGGAGAATGCGCCAGGAAAAGCCCATACTGCTGGCTGATTTCTGGTGTGACGGACCGCTTTCGGGCGGGTGTATCGCCGGAGGACGCTCATATTTTCATGTAAATAATCACGGCGATGTCGAGCCCTGCGTCTTCACGCATTTTGCCACAGATAATCTCAAGGACACATCTTTAGCTGATGCGCTGGGTTCACCGCTGTTCAGAGCTATACGCAGCCGCCAGCCTTACTGCCCCAATCTGCTGCGTCCCTGCATGATAATAGATAATCCCACAGTACTGAGAGAAGTAGTCAGCGAAAGCAACGCGCATCCCACGCATCCGGGGGCAGAGACGATAATTTGCGAGCTTGCGGAAGAACTGGACAGGTACGCGGCTGCTTATGCTGTGCTTGCGGACGAAGCATGGAAGCAGAACTTCGAGATGGCTGAGACAGCCGAACAGCGTACCTGATTTATATTTGTTTTCCCCGCTGCCGGATTGTACTGAAATCCTGTTATCGGCAGGCAACGGCGCCTTTTTGTCCGCTTTGATTTATGCCTTGCCCAGCGCCTTGAGGACTTTATCGGGAGTGACGGGGAAGCCTTCAACCCATTTGCCGATGGCGTTATATACCGCGGGGGCGATAAGCGTAGGCAGCACCGTGGCCACGTCCTCCCCGATGCCCACCAGCCCGTAGGGACCGTAGCCCATACCCGTCTCCACCAGTATGGTATCGATGGGACCGGAGTCCATGAGGGTGGGGATCTTGTAGTTCAGGAGGTTGCCGTTGAGCATCACGCCGGTGGCGGGATCATGGATAATCTCCTCCGTGCGGCCTCTGCCCATGCCCATGAAGGCGCCTCCGTACTGCTGCCCCTCGCATCCGTCCCAGTTGATGACCTTGCCCACGTCGTTTACGGTAACCACCCTGACGATATCCACTCCGCCTGTATCGGGATCGACCTCCACCTCCATAAAATGCGCCTGACGGCAGAAACGGAGGCGAATGCCGATGTAGGTGCCGCGCTGGACCTGCCAGGCATGCTCGAACATGGGTGGGGTGAGGCTGACAGGATAGTTGATGCCCTCTTTGGCGGCGTAGACGGGCTCGCCCACGATATCGGAAACGGGGCCCATTGCTCCGGACCGTCCTATAAATTGGCCCAGAGGCAACCTGTTGGCGGGATTTGCTTTCTCAAATATAACGCTGTCCTTGATATCGAGCTCATCGGGCTTTTTGCCGGGGAAGGCAGGTGGGAATCTGCCCATCTGTGTTGCGCCTCTGGGGCTGACGGCCGCCTCCAGTACTTTCTGTTTGAGCATACGGGCGCAATTCCTTACCGCTGCGCCGTTGACGGACATATTGGTGGAGGTATCGGGCGTCATGGCAAAGAAGCCGGCGTCTATCTGCCCCTTGTAGCGCACATCCTCAACGCGCATGCCCAGCTCATCGGCGGCAATCTGGCAGTAGGCGGTCTCTGCGTTGACGCCCACGTCGGCGCGGCAGCCCAGCACGGTGGCTGTGCCGTCATTCCTTTCAAGATAAATGGCTACCTCGCTGGTCCCGGCGGAGTCATCCCACTCATGCGTCCAGACAAAGCCCAGACCGTGCATTTTGCCGTTTTGTAGTTTTTTCGTACCAGGGGCATGCCATTTACGCTCCCAGTCTATGGCCGCCTTTCCTTTCTCCACGCATTCCTTAAGGCTGTCTCTTACGCTAAAGCCCAGTTCTTCCTTCTTCTTATTAAGCCAGTCGATATCACGGCCTTCAGCTCCGTCATTTTTCAGAGCAACTGCGATGGGGTCCATGCCCAGTTCGCCGGCGACATGGCTGAAGACCATGTTGAGGCAGTGGCAATTGGAATTCTGCTCGCAGCGCACGGGAACGGTGGGACCTTTATTCACCCTGACCGATTCCGTTTTGCCGTATATATGCGGCACTTTTGTGTTTTCAATGAAATGTTTGACGATGCCGAATACCGGCAGCATCTGGTTGGTGACAACAGCCCTGCCCTCAACCGCCGTGATGGTGCCGTCCAGCTTGAACCCTACTTTAAAATAGTATACCCCCTCGTCCATCTCCCCACCGTAGAAATCTTCGCGGCGGTTGAAAGCCCATTTCACCGCCCTGCCCGTCCGCCTGGCTACGACGGCGGCGCAGTAGTGCCCTCCCATGTTCCAGGCCATCTGGCTCCATCCGCCGAAGCTGGCGCCCTGGTAGAGGCAGTGGATATCTATTTTATTCATGGGGATGCCGCCGAACCAGGTTGCTATGGCTCGTTTAGAGATATGCGGCCGCTGCTGTTTGACCCACACTTCAGGATATTCTCCGTTCCAGCTGAATACGCCGCAGGGGCGTTCCGGACCTATCCACGTGGTCAGCCCCTGAGAGAACTTGAATTCGATTATTTTATCGGCCTCTTTGAAGCCCTGCTCCACGTTGCCGTGCTTTTCCTCGTAGATAGTATCCGGGGTAATATTGCTTTCGGGGCTGGATTCCGGGTTTACCAGAGGTGCGCCGGGCTGCACGGCCTGTTCAGGGTCAAGCACAAAGGGACGTACCTCCCATTCCACATCTATCAGCGAAAGTGCCTCCTCGGCGATCTCCTCTCTATCGGCAACTACAAAAGCTCCCACCTCCTCGCCCTGAAAATAGGCCACATGCGGGAGCGGAGGCAGCTCGGAAGGCTCATGCCCGCCCAGCATCGCTGCGGCCGGCAGCTCGGGATCGTCGTATCTCAGGACCGCCCGCACGCCGGGGAATGTCTCGGCGCGGGAAGTATCCATCCTGACTATCCGGGCGTGGGGATAGGGGGAGGTGAGAAACCGGCCGAAGAGCATACCGGGAAGCTGCACATCGAGCGTATATTTGGCTGCTCCGCTTGCCTTGTCATAGCCGTCGATGCGGCGTACGGCGCGTTTGCCGATGTTATCGAAGCTTTTCAGAGGGTATTTATCCGCTCTCAGGCTATCGAACTGCTCCAGCATTTTTGCTTTCTCATCGCCAGACATGACGCTTACCTCCGGATAATGGATTCAGTCAGTTACTATAAAATAGTGGTTCGCTTACTGCCCGCTTACGCGGCGTGCGTTTATCTCTTCCAGCGCTTTTACCATCAAGATCAGTACCTCTGTTATGGGCGTGGGTATGTTGTGCTTTTTACCTTCCCTCACCACGCTGCCGTGTATGGTATCGATCTCCGTTTTCCTGTTGTTCTCGATGTCCTGATACATGGAGCATTTGGGTTTTGTGCCGGAGTCGCGGAATTTCTCCATGATGGTGATGAGGGGGGCGACGGGGTCCTCGGGGTGCTCCAGATGTATGCCCATCGCGCGGGCAACATCGGCGCATTCCTGCGCCAGCAGAGTCACCAGCGTGCGCACAGAGGGATAGTAAAGGTATTGATCGTTGGTAATATGCAGTGATGCCGCTGCGGCCATATTGGTATTCAATAGCAGTTTGCTCCAGATGATATCCTGTACTTTATCCGTTACAGAAACGCTTATATCCGTTCCGTTAAAGGCTGCGGCGATCTTCTCCATATGCGGCCCCATCTTTCCGTTCATCGGCCCAATATTGAGCCCCCCGGTTCCCACCACCATGCTTAGTTTATTGAGTTTAAGCGGCGTTACGATGCAGTGGAATACGCCGCCCACTACATGAGAATCATCCTTAAGAACGTCGGCGATGGTCTCGATATTGCCTGCCCCGTTCTGCACCGAGAGCACATAGGTATCTTTGCCTATCAGCGGCAGGGCGTCTTCTATGGCTGAGCGTGTAGAATAGCCTTTTGTGGCGATAATGACCAGGTCCGATATTCCTGCTCGGGCGGCATCAGAGATGATCTTTACTTTAATGTGTTTGGTGCGCCCGTCAGACATATCTATGGTCATGCCTTCTTTGCTGATGGCCTCGATCAGGTCAGGGCGGATGTCCACCAGCGTGACATCCTGTCCCGCCTCAGTGAGCAGTGAGCCGAGAAGGCTGCCGATATTGCCTGAACCCATGATGGTGATTTTCATACGTTTATCCTTTCTTGATCATGTGCCGGCAAGACTCTTAGCACCTTTACCGCTGTAGCCGCCGTGTCAGCCAGTATCCTTATATATCAGTGATCGTTCGTATACTCTTACCGGCCGAGGGGCCGCCACGCATGATGAGAAAATTAATCCTGTCCTGTATATATGCTGTTGTGCAACTAAATAAAAGTTCAGAGACTATTCCGGTATAAAATGTGCAGCACCGCTTTGGTCTGTAACAAGACATCCATATTATAACCTATAAAAAGCTTTAATGCTGCGAGTTAGGGTTTCAACGGGAGTATACATGTGAGGACGCTGGTAAGGCGCAGTATACTGCTGCCTGCTTGTGGCGGCTGGCTCACCAGTATCGCGCGTCGTAAGAATAAACCCGGCTTATAATAACAGCTTACGCTTTTTTGCCTTTGGCCTGTTTTCTTACCTGCTTCATCCACGCCGGCACTTTAATTCTTCCGATGGCAGGGTTCGCGTTATAGGGCTTGATATCCAACAGCGGGCTGCCGTCAAGGGCGTCAAGGCCGCTCACCTTAAGAACATTGCCTTTTCTCTCCAACAGACGAACGGTTGTCTCCAATACGGGGTTGGGGCGGACGGGGCTGCGGGTGGCAAAAACTCCTACCAGCGGAAACTGCGGGTTCCCCAAAGGGTGTACTTTTAAGATCGAGCGTTTCTCAGCGGGCACCATGTGCGGCCAGAAATAGATATTCAGGTGGGAGAACTCCTCTATGCCGTCCAGAATGTCCTCCATATCTTCATTGATTACAATTTCGGAAACGCCGGCGCGGTGCTCTTCCATCATCTCCATTTTCTTTTCCCACGGCATCTTGGAGAATCCCTGCTCCCAATTCTCCACGTCAGCACTATTTCGTATCACGCCTACCGGAACAAGCTGTATGGCGGTAGTCAAATGATTTTTCTTGCGCATGTTTTTCTCCCGGCGATGTAATTTAAGCTGCAGGAACCGCTGTTTCCGGCTATTGTGCACATTCTACCTGTCGCATTTAATGGTAATTA
>CAZFIM010000066.1:0-12488 GCA_964519615.1 uncultured Dehalococcoidales bacterium | reverse complement strand
TATGTAATGATAATGCATAGACCTCAGGCATGCAAATACGCGCATAGTAAGCCGTTTGCGTTTTCGCCCGTGTCTGCGCAGCCGCTCACTATACTGTTCTCCGGCAGCGCCGCACCGGCCATTACCCAAGGTGTCTTCTTTTTGCGTTCAAGCTAAACTAGCGTATAATAGAATAATTCCTGATAGCCCGTGCGCTAGACTAAATTGAAACGAGCAGTGATTATGTCAATCGATCATACCCTGTGCTTTACCGGGAAAATCGCTGAACTGAAGAAAAAAAAGAATGCCGTTATACTGGCGCACAACTACCAGTTGGGCGAGGTACAGGATATAGCCGATTTTGTGGGAGATTCTCTTGACTTAAGCCGTAAGGCAGCCGCTACCGATGCCGAAGTTATCGTGTTTTGCGGGGTCTATTTTATGGCTGAGACCGCCTCCATACTTTCTCCGGACAAAAAAGTGCTGCTCCCGGACCAGTGTGCCGGCTGCCGCATGGCGGACATGATTACCGTCGATGCCCTGCGGGCTAAAAAGAAAGAGCACCCGAAGGCTGCAGTTGTCTGCTATGTCAATTCCACTGCCGATGTGAAAGCGGAAGCGGATATCTGCTGTACGTCAGCCAACGCCGTTGAGATTGTCAGGGCAATCGACGCAGAGGAGATAATCTTTGTTCCCGATATGTATCTGGGGCAGTATGTTCAAAGAAAAACCGGCAAGAAGCTGATATTGTGGCCGGGATACTGTCCCACCCATGCCAGGATAAAGGCCGAACACATCACCGCCCTCAAGCAGCAGTACCCGGAGGCTAAAGTGATCGTCCACCCCGAATGCCGCCCTGAAGTTATCGACCTTGCCGATGAGGCACTGAGCACCAGCGGAATGATCGCTTATGCCAAACGCCCGCAAGTCTCACAGATAGTAGTGGGCACGGAGATCGGCATCATACACCGCTTAAGGAAGGAAAATCCGGGGAAATCATTTATACCTGTCTCGGAGCAGGCGGTATGCCCGGATATGAAATTGATCGATCAGGGCAAAATACTAAAGGCGCTTGAGACCATGCAGCCGCAAGTTAAAGTACCGGAAGATATACGTATAAAAGCGTCAGCAGCCGTTGATAATATGCTTAAAGCGGGTAAGTAGTGGGCCTTGAGGCGGACAAAATCATTGTTCTCATAACCGCCGCAAACGAGCAGGAGGCAGAGAAGATAAGCACACTTATCCTTGACAAACGCGCGGCTGCCTGCTGCAGTACCGTTTCACCCGTACATTCGGCTTTCCGGTGGCAGGGCAAACTGGAGGGCGAGGATGAGATCCTGCTTATCTGCAAAACGAAACGGGCGGCGCTCCCTGCCTTGATCAAGCTTGTTAAAAGCGTTCACAGCTATGATGTGCCGGAGATAATCGCCCTGCCCGTCATAGGAGGCAATGATGATTACCTGAGATGGCTGGATAATGAGGTAGCCCCGTAGTACAGCCGCGGCAACGGATCACACTAGAGAAGGCATATTTGTATTTCTTTGTGCATAACATGCTTTCTTACCGGCAAGGCATCTCCTCAGACGGAAAAATGTATTAATGAACCTTCCAATAGTATAATAGTACAAAATGTTGCCCGCAGGGATGCGCTCAACAGCGTTATTCCCCTCAGGGAGGAAATAGTGCTCTATAAATCACCCAGAGGCACAGCCGATATACTGCCTGAAGAACAGGCGTACTGGCACTTTGTGGAAAACAAGGCGGCTGAAACATGCCGCCTCTACGGTTACAACAAGCTGGAAACACCGGTCTTCGAGGACTCGCAGCTCTTTTTCCGCAGCATCGGCGAGGGCACGGATATTGTAACCAAAGAGATGTATATATTTCAGGACCAGAGCGGCAACAGCCTGGCACTGCGGCCGGAGGGTACGGCGCCCATCTGCCGCGCCTATCTTCAACACGGGTTTGCCAGCAGGCCGCAGCCGGTCAAACTATACTATCTGGCTTCACTTTTCAGGTACGAACGTCCTCAGGCGGGCCGTTTCCGTCAGCACCATCAGTTCGGCTATGAGGCTATCGGCGAGGCGGACCCTGCCCTCGATGCGGAGGTAATAGATATGGCATGGCGTTTCTATACCTCGCTGGGGCTAAACGGTCTTTCTCTCCAGCTTAACAGCATCGGCTGCCGGCAGTGCCGTCCCGGTTACCTGGACAAGCTTAAAGCGTATTACTACGCTCATACTGATAAGCTCTGTCCGGACTGCCGGACAAGACTGGAAAAGAATCCGCTCAGGCTGCTGGACTGCAAAAACCCGTCCTGCCAGAGTGTGGCGGACGCCGCACCAAAAAACAGCGACCTGCTCTGCAGCGAATGCAGCGGTCATTTCAAAGCCGTGCAGCATTACCTTGCGGTATTGGAGATTCCCTTCGCTATCAACCACAGGCTGGTGCGCGGGCTGGACTATTACACCCGTACCGTATTTGAGATACAACCGCCGGATGAAGGCGGGCAAAGCGCACTGGGGGGTGGAGGACGTTACGACGGACTCATCGAGGAACTGGGCGGCAAGCCCACACCCGCAATCGGGTTCGCCTCCGGTATTGAACGTATCATTATCAACCTCAAGAAGCAGAATGTTCCCGTGCCGGAGCTTAACCTCCCCTCTGTATTTATCGCCTATCTGGGAGATGCAGCCAAATCGGCGGCAATAAAGCTTGCCTCTGATCTGCGTTTAAGCGGCATCGGCGCCGTTCTTTCCATGGGAGAGCGCAGCATGAAAGCGCAGCTCAGACAGGCTAACAACCTTTCGATGGAGCATGCGCTAATCATAGGAGAGGACGAGATAAAGAACGGCACCGTGATGCTGCGTAATATGAAAGAAGGCGGGCAGGAGAGCATCCCTCTACACGAGGTCACCATCAGGGTTGCTGCCACCTGCTGTCAAACGTCTTAGAAAGGAATACAAATGGACTTAATGGAAGCGATCAAGAACAGGCGGAGCATAAGAAAGTTCACCGCCGAACCGGTAACGGATAAGGAGCTGGAAACGGTACTTGAGGCAGCCCGCTGGGCTCCCTCCTGGACCAACTGCCAGTGCACCAGGTATATCGTGGTAAAGGATGCCTCCGTCAAAGCTGAGATAGCGAATCAGGCTGTGGACCCTTCCAATCCTGCACATAACGGCATAAAACTGGCCCCTGTACTGCTGGTGGTGTGTTCGATACTGGGACGTTCAGGTTATATGAAAGGTGAGATACAGACCGATAAAGGTGACTGGTTTATGTTCGATACCGCCCTGGCAACGCAGAACCTCTCTTTGGCCGCGCATTCACTCGGCCTCGGCACGGTCCATGTAGGCTTTTTCGATGCCGCCAAAGTAGCAAAGATTATGGGCGTACCGGAAGGTGTTGCGGTTGTCGAGCTTATACCGCTCGGCCGCCCGGAGGGTGAAGTGAGACCGCCGAAGAGAAAAGAACTGGCGGAGACAGTGTTCTACGAACGCTACGGGCAGTCAAAGTCCTGACAGCCCGCTTCTATATGGAAAAGCGTCAGGGTAAGGATATGAGATGGGCAAAATAGCCGCTGATATTACGGAGCTTACGGGCAGGACCCCTCTGGTCAGACTTAACAAGGTTTGCGCCGGTCTGGGGGCGGAGGTGGTCGCCAAGCTGGAGTCATTCAATCCCTGCAGCAGCGTCAAGGACAGGCTGGGGCTGGCCATGATCAATGCAGCAGAGCAGGAGGGGATAATCAACAGCGGAAGCACGATCATCGAGCCCACCAGCGGCAACACTGGAATAGGGCTGGCGGTCGTATGCGCCGTACGCGGCTATAAGCTGAAAATAGTTATGCCCGACAGCATGTCAATGGAGCGCAGGAAACTGCTTGATCTGCTGGGGGCCGAGCTGGTACTTACCCCCGGCAAGGAAGGAATGAGCGGCGCCGTGAAAAAGGCTCAGGAGCTTGCCGAGACAATCAGAGGTGCTTTTATCCCCCAGCAGTTCACCAATCCCGCCAATCCGCGCATCCACAGGCTGACGACAGGCCCGGAGATATGGGAGGATACGGACGGCAAGGTGGATATGGTAGTGGCGGGAATAGGCACAGGCGGTACCATAACGGGAATAGCCGAGGCATTGAAACCGAGGAAGGCTTCATTTTGCGCCATCGGGGTAGAGCCGGCGGGCTCGCCCGTTCTCTCAAGCGGAAAGGCGGGCAGCCATCAAATACAGGGTATAGGGGCCGGTTTTAAGCCCGCCGTGCTGCGGCTGGACCTGATCGATGAGATAATTACAGTTACCGATACACAGGCGGTGGATACCAGCCGTGCGCTGGCGCGCCGGGAAGGCATCCTCACGGGTATATCAGGCGGCGCCGCTTTGTGGGCTGCCCTGCAGGCAGCCGCACGCAAAGAGAATGCAGGTAAGCTTATTGTAGTTATACTTCCCGACAGCATAGAGCGTTACCTATCATCAGAAATTTATTAACGAGGTACTTTTTATACAATGGATGAGATCATTATATCGAGAGCAATAACCGAGAGCTATATGAAAGACCTGCTTGATAATCTTGAGGTCGATGTCGCCGTAGTGGGCGGCGGACCGGCAGGTATAACAGCGGCCTATTACCTGGCAAAACAGGGTGTTAAAATAGCTCTTTTTGAGAAAAGGCTGAGCATCGGGGGAGGTATGTGGGGCGGCGGCATGATGTTCAACAAAATAGTGGTACAGCCCGAGGGCAAGGAAATACTGGATGAGTTCGGGGTACGCACCGTGGAGTTCCAGCCGGGCTACTTTGTAGCTGATTCCATCGAGGCAACATCCACTCTCTGCTCTATGGCAGCCAAAGCCGGAGCAAAGATATTCAACCTTATCAGTGTAGAAGACGTGATGATCCGCGAGAACAGCAGAGTAACCGGTCTGGTGCTCAACTGGACCGCCGTGGAGATGTCAGGATTGCATATAGACCCTATGACCATGAGGGCCAAGATCGTGATCGATGCCACCGGGCACGATACGGAGGTATGTCATATCGTGGCGCGCAAATCGGATGCGGGCATGGAGATACGCGGCGAACGCTCCATGTGGGCGGAAGTGGCGGAGCAGGAGATTTTCAATAACACCCGAGAGGTCTTCCCCGGCCTGCTGGTTGCCGGTATGGCGGCCAACGCCGTAAGCGGTTCTCCCCGCATGGGTCCCATTTTCGGCGGTATGCTCATATCCGGGAAGAAATCCGCCCAAATGGCTATTGATTTACTTGCGCGGATGAAATAGACTGATGGCTTTATATGCGTACCATATAGCAGCGCTGCCGTTATCAGCGTAACAACCAGCAAAAAAGAAAAGGAGCAGGCACAAAGGGGGTAAGCTACCATGCCAAAGACTATTGCCGAGATCAACGAAAAAATAAAAGCAGGCAAGGCAGTGGTTGCGACAGCCGAAGAGATCGTCGAGATCGCCCGTAAAAAGGGGATAAGCAAGACGGCTCAGGAGGTTGACGTAGTAACCACCGGAACTTTTGGCCCCATGTGCGGCTCGGGAGCGTACTTTAATATCGGCCATACCAAACCCAGGATAAAACTGGGCGGCGGCAAAGTATACCTTAACGATGTACAAGCCTATACGGGTCTGGCGGCAGTGGATGTTTTTCTGGGAGCAACAGCCATGCCCGATGACGACCCTAAGAACCGCATCTATCCGGGCGAGTTCAGCTACGGAGGCGGGCATGTAATCGAAGAGCTGGTTGCAGGGAAAGACGTCAGGCTTACCGCCACAGCTTACGGAACGGACTGCTATCCGCGTAAAAAGCTGGAGACGCTGATAAACATAAAAGATATCAATGAGGCGGTCCTGTTCAACGTCAGGAACGCCTATCAGAACTATGGAGTGGGAGTGAATGTTTCCGACCACACCATCTATACGTATATGGGCGTACTCAAGCCCAGGTTGGGTAATGCCAACTACAGCACGTCCGGAGCGCTTTCACCGCTGCTTAACGATCCTTATTACAGGACGATAGGCATAGGCAGCAGAATTTTCCTCGGCGGCGGGGTGGGTTATGTCTCATGGTACGGCACGCAGCATAACCCTGATGTCCTGCGCGGTGAAAACGGCGTGCCCAAACGTGCCGCAGGAACGCTCTCAGTAATCGGTGATTTAAAGCAGATGAGCCCGCGCTGGCTGGTGGGTACCAGCTTCCTCGGCTACGGCTGCACTCTTACCGTAGGCATCGGGGTTCCCATCCCCATACTCTCGGAGGAGATACTCCACTATACCCTGGTAACCGATGCGGAAATATACGCTCCCGTGATCGACTATTCAAACGCCTATCCCGAGCGGCTGCCTGACATTATGGCAGAAGTTACCTATGCAGAGCTTAAAAGCGGAATGATCAAGCTTGACGGCAAAGAGGTGCCTACTGCCTCACTCTCCAGCTACCCCGGTGCGGTTGAGATCGCATCCACGCTCAAAAAATGGATAAGGAGCGGGCAGTTCCTGCTCTCAGAGCCTGTGGCTCCCCTGCCCGGTGTAGACTCCGGCATCAAGGCTAAAGCGCTTGAAGAAAGATCGATCACGTAAGGAAGGAGGCTTATAATGGCAGTATCGAGAAGACTGATATTACGTTTCCCGCGCAGGCAGCTTGATAAGCCTATAGTCAGCAAGTTGGCCAGCATGTACGGGCTGGAATTCAATATACTCAAAGCCTCCGTAACGCCGGGGCAGGAGGGACTGCTGGTGATGGAGCTCACCGGTGAACGTCGGGACTACGATAAGGGCATAAAATACCTGGAAGAGAGCGGCGTGGAGATACAGTCGCTCAAACAGGAGGTTATCCGCAACGAGAGCCGCTGCACGCACTGCGGCGCCTGTATTACCATGTGCCCTACCGGGGCATTCACACTGGATCCCAAGACACGCAGGGTCAATTTCGACCACACCAAATGCGTTGCCTGCGAACTGTGCGTTAAGGCCTGCCCCCCGCGCGCCATGGAACTGTGTTTCTAGCAATCGGCTGCCCGTTATATGCGGTATTGAGCCTTCCCTGAGGCCTGTATTCACGGGATTGCGTATCGGTTATAATTTGTCCCATGTACGAGCCGAGGACATACAGACACTGGATAAAAGGGATAGGGCTTGCCTGCTACTCAGTGACGGACAGGGAAACGGATCTGCAGGTCTGCACACGCACGGAGCTAATAGAAGAGACCGCACACTCCATAAGACTCCACCGCAGCCGGATTGAGCATTATATAGAACAGCATCCTTCCTTCCTCACCAGCCTTGAACCCCTGCCCTTTGACGCCAGTGCGCCTGCTATCGTGCAAACCATGATGCAGGCAGCGCAAACCGCTCAGGTCGGCCCCATGGCGGCAGTAGCGGGGGCGGTGGCAGAGGCGGTAGGGAAAGACCTGCTTGCGCTTTCCCCCGAAGTTATAATAGAGAACGGCGGTGATATATTTATACACAGCCTTACAACCAGGAATATCGGCATCTACGCCGGAAAATCACCTTTCAGCGGAAAGATAGCTCTTGAAATCGTAGCCGATGATACGCCCTGCGGTATCTGTACCTCATCCGGCACTGTGGGACACTCACTCAGCTTCGGCAAGGCGGATGCCGTTATCGTCCTTGCCGCCTCAGCCGCGCTTGCCGATGCCGCAGCAACTGCCATTTGCAACCGGGTAAAAAAAACAAGCGACATAGAACCCCAGCTTGAGCATTCACAGAAAATCGAAGGGTTGAAGGGAATCGTCATTATTTTAGGTGCAAGGATAGGAGTGTGGGGCGGGGTTAAACTGGTAGAGATGCAGGCATAAGCCAATCCAGGGGATGAGCCTACTGCTGACCGCAGCAGGGAACATCAAAATATACTGCTGTCTTGATTTCAGCACCTCTGCTGTCAATCACAGTAACGACCACCGTCTGGTCATGCGTTTCTGTTGCGATATAGGAGACTTCTGAGCCCAGCCCGCGCACTTCTCCAGCCGTAGCATACCATTTGTAGCTGAGCTCATCACCATCGGGGTCCGTAGCCACAGCCTGTATCTTGGCTGTGGACCAGCGCTTCATGCGTATGGCATTCATCCCGCCTGTTACCTCGATAGGCTCTTTATCAATATCCCTCGTGACAAACAGGGTAACCTCCGGGGCATTATTGGGGCGGGGGGTTACGGCTATTACTATTGCCTCTGAAGCCTCACCGCCTTTGCCATCGCTCACCACGACATCTACAGTGTACGTACCTTCAGCCTCGGGAGCGGTCCAGGTAGCTACGCCGGCATCGTTGGTTATGGTGCCGCCGTCCGCGGTCCAGGTAAAGGTGAGAGCATCGCCGTCGGCATCGGTAGACACACAGGTTATCTCCACCTCAGCGCCGGGAACAACCTCTTTTTCTGCTGTAACATAATTAATAACAGGCTGTGTATTGAGCGGTTCCGGTTCCGGCGCAGGTGTCGGCAATTCCGTCTCAGGAGGCTTTACGCATGCCGCTGCCATCAATAGCAGCGCAGATAGAGCAATAAAAGCAGAAATACGATAGAGAGACTTGACCATTATTTTCAGCAGGTTCCTTCGCCTTTTTCTGCGGTCTGCGGCTCCTTTTTGCCCAGATTTGCCAGCCAGCGGCGGGATGAGAAAAACTTCAGTGGTGCCACAATCACTACAACCACTGCCAGAATAAGAAGGACGATATCAATGACCAGAGACTGCGCAGGAGTCAATCCCCCGAATAACTCCTCCCAGATGCCGAAGCACTCGCAGGAGGGATACTTGGCATATCCTTCACCGATGGCATAAATGTTATTGCCCATAAGCGCAAGCGAGAGGGGAAGGACCAGCACGGCAATGAACCTCGGCACGAAGCCGATAAGCAGCATTACTCCCATAGCAAGCTCCGCCCAGGGTAGTATGTACGGGATGAAAACATTATAGATGAGTTTGGCTGTAAAAGGCGTTAAAAGAATATCCGGCAGTATCATGCCCACGAATTCCACCGTCTGCCCGGGTATCTCTCCGTAGCCGAAGACCTTTCCTGAGCCGGAGACTAAAAAAACAACTCCGATAATAACGGCAGCAGTGATGCTTATCCTGTTTCTTAAAGTATAATTGCTCTTTTCTTTACATTCGGCCATCTCTTTACTCACACTCGTGCCAGTATTTGACCCGGAAGTTATTATAACTTACAATGTGGACAGGTGCAAAGAATCTGTCATCCGGACAGCAGGCGGGATTTCATATGTTTACAACAGTTATTCCGGAGTACTCCCCGTACCGTCCCCCATATAAGAGACTTTTTCACGGACAGCGGCTATGATTACGGGCATCTGTAGAATACGTCTCCACCTGCCGGGAAACGAATCTCTCAAGGAAAAACGGCGCATCGTCAAATCGATGCTTGCCCGTGTGCGCAACCAGTTCAATGTGTCGATTGCAGAGACAGACGACCTTGACCTGTGGCAAATGGCCACCCTAGGCATGAGCTGTGTATCCAACAGCCATCATCACGCGGATGAAATAATAACCAAAGCCGTCAATTACATCGAGCAGTGCTATCCGGAACTGGAGATCGTTGAACAGGAAACGGAGATTATCAGCGGGCCCAAATAAAGGGGCAAGCAGGCTGGTATGAACACAGGCGACTTTATCGATTATCTGACCTCCGCAGATGGATACCAGCAGCAAATCGCGCATATACAATACATACCCTCCCAAAAAGCACGCTCCGGTACGCTGCAAGCACCTCTTCACCCTCTGCTAAATGAGAGTCTGGAAAAAGCAGGGGTATCATCATTCTACCTGCATCAGACACAGGCGATAAATGCCGCCCTGTCAGGGCAAAATGTCATGATAGCCACAGCCAGCGCCAGCGGCAAAACGATGTGCTATAACGTGCCCGTGCTGCAGACTGCCCTGAGCCGGAGCACCAGCCGCGCCCTCTATCTATTCCCCACCAAAGCCCTGGCGCAGGACCAGCTCAGGACGCTCAAAGGACTTGCCTGCCCCGAGATCCTCCCCTACGGCCAATGCGCCACCTTCGACGGCGATACGCCTGCGGCGGAGCGGGGAGAGATAAAGAAAAGTGCCCGCATCGTGCTCTCCAATCCTGATATGCTCCATATGGGCATTCTGCCCAACCACAAGTCATGGTCCCGTTTTTTAAGCCAGCTCAAGTATGTGGTGGTAGATGAAGCGCACAGCTATCGCGGCGTATTCGGCTCCCATGTGGCAAACATCTTGCGGCGGCTGAGGCGCATATGTGCATACTACGGCAGCAGCCCGCAGTTCATCTGCTGCTCGGCAACGATCGCCAACCCGCAAGAACATGCCCTCAACCTCACCGGCCTGGACTTTCAGGTAATCAGCGAAGACGGAGCACCTCACGGCAGCAAGGCCTTTATCTTCTGGAATCCGCCTCTGGTGAATGCGGAATACAGCGCGCGCCGCAGCGCCAACAGCGAGGCATCGTACCTTTTCAGCGAGCTGATAAAACGGGAGATACGCACTCTGGTCTTTACCCGCACCAGAAAGCTTACGGAACTGGTATACATGTACACGCGCGACCGTCTGAGCGCAGCCCTTGCCGAACGCATCAAGCCCTACCGTGCCGGATATATGGCCCAAGACAGGCGGCGTATCGAGCGCGAGCTGTTCGAAGGCAGTCTCCTCGGCGTGGTCTCGACAACGGCGCTCGAGCTGGGCATCGATATCGGCAGTCTGGAAGCTACGGTGCTCGCCGGCTACCCCGGCAGCATCTCCAGCACCTGGCAGCAAGCGGGAAGGAGCGGCCGCAGCACCCAGAGCGCTTTAAGCATTCTTATTGCGCTGGATAATCCTCTCGATCAGTATTTTATGCATAACCCTGACTTCTTCTTCGGCAAGGCCTTTGAAAACGCCCTGGTCAACCCCTCCAATCCCCATATCCTCACCTCTCACCTGCTCTGTGCAGCGTGGGAGCTGCCGCTGAGAAAAGCTGACGGCGCGCTATTCGGCCCCACCTTCGAGGGGCTTGTGGAGGAACTGGAGGCTCAGGGGGCGCTGCGGCGGATAAAAGGCGGCTGGTTCCTGCCGCCGCGCATCGTGCACCCCGCCCAGCACGTAAATATAAGGTCAGCATCAGCCAATGAGTATGCGGTAATAGACGTCTCCAGCGGCTACGAGATGCTGGAGACGGTAGAGGCCGCCAGCGCCTTCTTCCAGATACATGAGGGGGCAATCTACCTGCATCAGGGAGAGGCCTACCATATCAGCGAGCTGGACCTTAATCGCCGCATCGCCCTGGCCAGCCCGGCAGCCGTGCAGTACTATACTCAGGCGAGGGAGCTGACCGACCTCTCCATCCTCAAGACGCTTAAGGAAAAGGAGTACGGAGGCGCAGGCGTCCATTTCGGCGACGTGGACGTCACCAACACGGTGATAGGCTACCGCAAGAAAATGCAGTACACGGAAGAGGTCGTGGGGGATGAGCCGCTCGACCTGCCTCCGCAGCGCTTTGTCACGGAATCTCTCTGGTTCGATATTCCTCAGAGCGCCATCGACCGCATCGCCGAAGGCGGGCTGGACTTCGCCGGGGGGCTGCACGCCGCTGAGCACGCCGCCATCGCGCTGCTGCCTCTTTTTGCGCTGTGCGACCGCAACGACATCGGCGGCGTCTCCACCATCTGCCAGCCTGAGACGGACAAGCCGCAGGTATTCATTTATGACGCCTATCCCGGCGGCATCGGCATCGCCGAGAAGGGCTACGAGATAGCGGATGAGCTCTGGGCGGCGACGCTTAAAGCGGTGGAGGAATGCCCCTGCCTGGACGGCTGCCCCTCGTGCATACAATCGCCCAAGTGCGGCAATAACAACGAGCCGCTGGACAAGAAAGCCGCTCTCATCATACTGCGCGAGCTGGTAACGCTGGCTGCAAAGAATTGAAACTACCTGCAGGTTGTTTCGCAGGGAACAAAATACGGCAGTAAAGGGGAATAAAGCGATGAGAGAGTGCAGAGGAGGTATTTTCAGTGGGAGTCATTCTCGTCGAATGAATCCGCTGCAATGGAGTTCACTGTTATCTAACCCCCGTGCCCGGATTAAAGTATAACCTATATGCCGGTTTATACAGGATAATATCAGCATATCTGGCACAAGAGCAATATAAGGTTCTCTTCGTCTCTGATACGGTTAATATTCTTAATTACGCAATCAATTTGATAACGGTCAACTATTCAAATATAACTCCGGTCAACTATTTCAGCAAACTCTGCGCTACTTAGCCAATTGCCTTCACGTCCATCTTTAGGCGTCACAGTATTAGTCCCGTACCTTTTATTTCGCCAAATACCTTTTCTGATATCGTTCTGAATTACTTCTTTTCCACCCATTCTCCCCACCCACAATGTTTTTGCAGTTTTCCCATCCAGATAAATTTGGCTGCCGTTATGTTCCTCTTTTACTGTCGAGGGTTTCCCATGCTTTCTATATGTAACGTCCTAAATTCTTGCGCATAGTACTTTAAGAACAGAGTTTGG
>CAZFIM010000065.1:0-12493 GCA_964519615.1 uncultured Dehalococcoidales bacterium | reverse complement strand
TTATCTTCATAATGACACTATTGTAGTGTCACTAATCTATCTGAACTAGTACACACTGAAAATACACGGGCGCAGTGATTTTTCAAAGTCCTCAGGCTAATATTCATCTTGTGCTTGCGGTAGTGTGCAGCCGGTGGTTGTCTTTCCGGCTGTTACCGTTGGCAGATAGCCACTGCCCCGGTATATCTTCTTCTTGCTAGTGGGCAAAATCTCCTGCGAAGCATGTATGTCCGCTAAGCCTTACCGGTTTATAAGATTTTTTTCATTTTATCATTAATATTATTTATAATACATGCAGTTTTTTTTTAAAACAAGCGGGAATCAGGCTAATTGCCTGACAGGATTGTTATAGTATAATAGTAGAATAAAGAAGAGAGAGGAGGTGTCAGGTTCCATGCCGCAAGATTTTAAACCGGGCTGTCAGAGGCCGCCGATTAAAAAGCCAGCTTCTCAGACTGTTCCAGCTGTCGCGACAGAAGTAAAGGAGGTGACTAAAACAATGATTAAAGTAGGAAAACCTGCCCCTGATTTCACAGCATCCGCTTTTTATCAGGGCAAATTCGTCAATACAAGCCTTTCCGAATATAAAGGAAAGTGGGTTGTACTGTGTTTTTATCCCGGGGATTTTACCTTTGTCTGAGCAACGGAGGTTTCAGCAGTTGCTGAAAAGTATCCTGAGTTTCAGAAATTGGGTGTTGAAATTCTATCGGTTAGTGTGGACAGCGTATTCGTGCATAAGATGTGGAACGATCACGAACTGACAAAGATGATTAATAAGGATATTCCTTTCGCCATGCTTTCAGATCAGGATGGCGGCATCGGTAAAATGTACGGTATCTATGATGAGGACAGCGGAGTGGAGACAAGAGGCAGATTCATTATCGATCCTGACGGCATTGTTCAGGGATTCGAAGTCTTAACACCTCCGGTCGGCCGCAATGTAAGCGAGACGCTAAGGCAAATACAGGCATTCCAGCTTGTACGTAATGCCAAAGGTACAGAAGCCACCCCCTCCGGTTGGAAACCGGGCAAGCAGACATTGAAGCCGGGGCCTGACCTGGTGGGCAATGTCTGGAAGGTCTGGAAAGTTAGTCAGGCTTTCGATGAATAAAATATAATCAGTGCTATATCATCTCAAATCAAAGATACCTCGCTAAAACCGGCGAGGTATCTTCTTTTATCAATACATTAATTGCACCTGCGGTAAAACAGCACGGAAAAATCAATAGCGGTTCCAGTGCACCAGCTTCTCCACAGGTTTGCGAACGTGGGTGGTGTGGCTGGGAGTGGGATCATCAGGATACCCCACTCTCATCGCGCTCACTATTTCGCAATTGACAGGTATACCCAGACGCTGTTTGATCTTAGCGCGTGTTTGAGGTATATCCCAGAGCAGAGACACCTCATGCGCCCCAAGCCCCAGCGCGTGGATGGCAAGCCTTAAATTCTGGATGGCGCCGCCGACTCCGGTAAGCTCCATGATATCCTGCGAGAAATTAGGTATCGCCTTGGATCTATCGAGCAGGGTAAACAGCACACACGGTGATCCGTTTATATGGGCGGCGCGTGCCCGCGGTGAGAGCATTTCCATAACATATCCTCTGAGCTCTTGTTCGGATGAAGTCGTCCTCATCTTTTTCCACACCTCACGCGACATGCTGTTCATAAACATGCCGTCGCCGGCGGCCTCCAGCTCCTCCTCAGACCACCTCATCCATCCATACCAGGTCTGAATAAGCTCAACCAGGTCCTGCCTCGTCCGCTGGACTTCATTGTACTGTTCAACTGCTATGTCCACCAGATCGGCAATCGTTTTCTTATCATCCACGATAACGAACTGCCATGGCTGGCTGTTATGCCCCGAGGGCGCCCAGCGGGCGGCATCTACCGCCCGCAGAATAACCTTACGCTCTATTTTTCTATCCGTAAACGTCCCGCGGAACATTTTCCGCTCTGCCATTGCGTGAAATACATCCATGACCTCATTCTCCTTAGCTTCCTGCTTTTACAGGAAAGTATTTTCCGAGTCATCATTATATTACCGCTAATCACTACAATATGGGTAGCGAATACCTTGTTAACAATAAACAGATCATTATTCTGTGATGTATGGAGATTGAATTGAATCTATTCGGTAAAGGTAATGAACAGGATAGCAACACTATCGCATACACCACCAGACAGATAAAGATCAAACAAATATAGTAAAAAATGATTTACTTGGTTATATGTAAAAATGGTTGACATCGCCTATAAGGTAATGTATTATCGGATGCAGATTTCCTATCGTCGTTACTTATGTATTTTCAGCAGTTCAAGATAAAAAAATAATACGTGTGCATATATAACTACTTGTATGAGGAGATTTATTAAGAAGCACATTCCCCCGTTTATTGTAATACTATTCCTTTTTGTATTGGCACTGACACCTTCTTTATCGCATAGCTACATATCAGAAGTCGCTGCTATCACAGATGCGTCCGGCATATCAAGCAATCAGCCTGCCAGCCAACCGACCGATACCTTAGCTGAACAATCATTCGCAGGTCTCCCACTTCTCTTTACTAAAAACGTGGGACAGGTTGACAGCAGTGTGAGCTACTATGTAAAAACCACTGGACAAACAGCCTATCTTACCAATAAAGGTATCATCTTCGACCTGGTACGCTATCAAGAAAACGATGATACAATTCCTGCCCGGCATGAACCTGTAGAAGCAGAAAGACTGGCATTCAGCATTGACTTTATCGGTACTAAACTGAATCCCTCTATTGAGGGCAGGAACATAGTACCCGGCAAGGCAAATTTCCTTACCGGTAGCGATCCGCAAAATTGGTATACCGATGTGCCTCTCTATACAGAGGTACTCTATAGGGATCTTTATCCGAACATCGACCTCAGATTTTACGATGATGGCGCGGGACTGCGCTACGACTTTATCGTTAACCCTGGAGGTAATCCTGCTGATATCATGCTTGCTTACAATGGGATCGAAAACCTTTCTCTGGACGGAAGCGAGCTAGTTGCGACAACTGCTGTGGGTGATATACGCCAGAGTAGACCAGTCATCTATCAGGGCAGCGAAGGCAGGAGGATAGAGGTGGAGGGGGGATTCCTGCTGGCGGATGAAAACAGTTACGGTTTCCGTATAGCTGGATATAATCCAGCTCAGACACTGATCATTGACCCGTCAATCAGCTATTCATCCTATTTCGGCGGTACCGGCGCTGATTATTGTTATTCCGTTGCCGTAGACGGGACCTATGCCTATTTCACCGGCTATACAGATAGTATAGCGTCATCATTCCCCGTAAAAACAGGATCGTATGACATCACCCAGAACGGCGGTAACGATGCTTTTGTGGCCAAAATCAATACCGCTTCCTCGGGAGCTTCAAGCCTTATCTACTGTACCTATCTGGGCGGGAGCGACGATGACGAGGGAATTGATATCGCTGTTCTGGACGGCGAAACATATATAACAGGCAGAACCAAATCAGATGATTTTCCAACATACAATACCACCTTTTACGGCAGCTATCACTATAATTATGACATTTTTGTCACGCGGCTGAACGCAGCCGGCTCCGGTCTTCTTTGTTCTGTCTACATTGGCGGACAAGATATCGATTATGGTGAATCCATCTACGTGTCCAGCGCTGACTATGTGCTTATTGCCGGAACTACCTGGTCATCAGATATAACTGTGAGCAGTGCTTATCAGAGCACCCCTCAGGGAAGCGGAGATGCCTATATCTGCAAGATGGATATGACGAACGGCACGCATATGTGGGGATCATATTTCGGAGGCAGCGGAAGCGACTATGGCCAAGACATCACGTTAAGCGGAAGCAGTTGTCCGGTACTTGTGGGCTATACTCCCGGTACAGATTTTCCTGATCGCACGACCGGGGCATACCAGACCGCATACGGAGGCGGCAATTCTGACGTATTCGTTGTCCGCTTCAACGGCTTCCCCAGCGGAGGTATCCTTTACCACTCATATCTGGGCGGCAGCAGCAGCGATTATCCGTTTGCAATCGCAGGCAGTACAACCGACTCAACGGTTTACATAGGAGGGACCACCTGGTGCAGCAACTACCCCACCACAGCCAACGCCTACAGTACCACCGATCCCTCTCCCGGAACATCATTTTATCCTTCAGGCTTTGTGAGCGTGCTTACAATGTCCGGAGGCGGCAACAGTGACCTAAAGTATTCCACCTACTTCGGCTCCGGTAACAATACAGAGATCTTTGATCTCGCTCTATCAGAAGGTATAGGATATCAAAAGATATGGGTAACGGGCTACGCTGATGATTACCTCTCCATCTTCCCCTTTAAGAACAATTTCCAGGCAAATTACGGCGGTAATCCGCAGGATGCCTTTATCGCGGAGTTCGACCCCAATTTTTCGGGTGCGAACAGTCTGCTCATGTCCAGCTTCCTGGGAGGCAGCTCAGAAGACACAGGATATGGTATAGCCGCGGGCAGTAACCGCGTCTGCGTAGTTGGCAGAATAAAAAGCACTAATTTCAATACCACCAGCGGCTACCAGACATTAAAAAGCACAGGATACGATGGATTTATAACGGCTATCGCGGGTGTCTATCCCGAGATCGGCGTTAGCCCAACATCCAAGGACTACGGCTCTATCCCCGTAGGCTCATCCAGCACTCAAACATTCACCATATCAAATACGGGTACAGGGGTACTCTATATTGATACACTGGCATTGCAGGGCACCCATGCCAACCAGTTCTCTATTATCGATGACAATTGTTCCGGCCAGAACATAGCGCCTTCCAGTTCGCGTACTTTCAAAGTCAGGTTCACTCCTACAGCTATCGGCGCTAAGACTGCCGCAGTCTATATCCCGAATACGGATGGTGACGAAGGAGCGCTATTTGTAAATTTGAACGGTACCGGTGTACCCGCGCCGGGCATCAACGTTAACCCCACCGGTGGTCTGATTACAACCGAGGCAGGAGGTACAGCAAACTTTACTATCGTGCTGAACTCTCAACCAACTGCAAATGTCACCATCAGCCTCTCCAGCAGCGATATTACCGAGGGAACCGTATCGCCTGCGAGCGTAACCTTTACCACAACAAACTGGGATACAACCAGAACTATCACTATTACAGGGGTAAATGACTTTGTCGATGATGGAAACATCGCGTATAACATCGTCACCGCCGCTGCTACCTCTACCGATCCCAACTACAGCGGGCGCAACGCTCCTGACGTTGCCGTTACCAATAACGATAACGATACCGTCGGTTTCACTATCGATCCCACCAGCGGAATGACCACAACGGAAGCCGGTGGAGTTGATACGTTTACAGTCAAATTGAATTCGCAGCCCACTGCTTCTGTCACCATAGGCTTAAGCAGCAGCAATACTGGAGAAGGCTCCGTTTCGCCGGACAGTCTGACCTTTACCACATCGAACTGGGATACAAATCAGACCGTTACAGTCACCGGAGTGAATGATTTTATCGATGACGGCGACATAGCCTACAGTATCGTTACCGCTCCGGCTGCTTCTACAGACACAAAATATAACGGGCTCAATCCGCCCGACGTAAGCGCCACAAACAGCGATGATGATACCGCCGGTTTTACGGTAACTCCGACCAGCGGCCTAACCACCACAGAGGCCGGAGGAACAGACATATTCACTGTCAATCTTACCAGCCAGCCGTTATCAGATAATGTTACTATCGGCCTGAGCAGCAGCACTACTGGCGAAGGCACCGTTTCGCCGTCAAGCCTGATATTTACATCCACAGACTGGAGTGAGCCTCAGACTGTAACCATCACCGGAGTGAATGATTTTATCGATGACGGCGATGTTCCCTATGATATCGTGACTTCATCAGCCGTCTCAGGTGACAGCACTTATCACGGACTTGATCCTGCGGATGTGAGCGTAACTAATACTGATGATGATTCATCCGGATTTTATTTCAACAAGCTTAACGGATTGGTCACAACCGAATCTGGCGGCACCGATACCGTCAAAATATGGCTGAGAAGCCAGCCGACCCATAACGTCACACTCCCCATTAGCAGCAACAATATAAACGAGGGCACAGTTTCGCCTGTGGAACTCATTTTTACTCCCGCTGACTGGAAGGTAAAACAAACAGTGACCGTAACCGGTGTCGACGATGCCGTTGCCGACGGCAATATTACTTATTCAGTCGTAACAGGCGTTGCCGTCTCAGATGACCCAAATTATGCCGGCCGCAATCCAGCCAATGTAGGCGCCACCAATAACGATAACGATACACCCGGCATCACGGTAAGCCCGACGGTAATCACTACCTCGGAATCAGGAGTAAGCGATAACTTTACCGTCGTGCTCAATACACAGCCGACTGCTGATGTCTTTATCTCTCTCTCAAGCAGCAATACTGGCGAGGGCACTATCTCAATGGACAACCTCACCTTTACAGATGCCAACTGGGATATCGGCCGTATCATCACTGTTACAGGGGTCGATGATACCCCACCCGTTATGGACGGTGATATCGCATATACGATCGTATTAGGACCGGTAACGTCAGGTGATGCGGACTATAACGGCATCAGTTCCGATAATGTTACCGCAACCAATGAGGATAACGACGCAGCCGGTTTCACGTTTACTCCCTCAAGCGGACTGGTAACATCTGAAGCGCTCGGAACAGCGGATTTCACGGTTGTGCTTAATACCCGGCCTTCCAACGATGTCACCATTGAGTTTTCCAGCAGCGATACTTCAGAGGGAACGGTATCACCTGCCAGTCTCACTTTCACCCCGGTAAACTGGGATACACCGCAGCAGGTAACGGCTACAGGGGTAGATGATCTCATCGCCGATGGAAACGTCGCCTACACCATTGTTGCCGGCAATGTTACTTCCAGCGATGCCAACTACTCAGCTGTCGATCCGCCCGATATAGGCGCTATAAACAACGATAATGAAACTGCCGGTATTACCATAACCCCAACCAGTGGGCTTGTGACCACAGAAGCCGGCGGTACAGCGACATTCACCGTCGTACTCAATACTCAGCCCGAGGCTAATGTTAGTTTTGGGCTTTCAAGCAGCAATACCGCTGAGGGCACGGTATCTCCCGACAATCTTCTCTTCACCACTACAAACTGGAATATAGAGCAAACGGTCACGGTGACAGGGGTAGATGACCTGATCGCCGACGGCAACATAGGTTTTATAATCACTTCATCCGCTGCTGTCTCCACCGATGCTAGCTACAACGGCAGCGATCCAGCGGATGTTACCGTTACCAATAATGATAATGAAACGCCCGGAATAACGGTAAATCCCACCGGCGGGCTGATAATCTCAGAAGGCGGCGGGACAGATACCTTTACGGTAGTACTCAATACCCAGCCAGCGGCAAATGTAACGCTGGGGCTGTCCAGCAGCGATACTACAGAAGGTACAGTTACCCCGGCAAGTCTGACTTTCACCGCAACTGACTGGAACATGCCGCAAACGGTCACAGTTACCGGAGCTAATGATGCCGTTGTTGACGGCGCTATTGCTTATCAAATTATCACAGCAGCCGCTACATCTGCTGATGCTGCCTATAACGGATTCAATGCTTCAGACGTTAATGCTGTTAATAACGACAATGATGTCAATTGCGCAACCGGAACTGGCACTGCCTCCTTTGGTCCCAACACCGGAACGATTACCAGCCTGACAGCACTGGCACAAACGCCATGCGTAGCTCCGCCTTCAGGCTATGCTTTCCCGCACGGCTTTTTCTCATTCAATATTACGAACATTCCGGCAGGCTCTACTGTTACCATTACTATCACATTGCCCGCAGCAATAGAGCAGGGAACACATTACTGGAAATGTCTGGGCGGACAGTGGGTCGATGTGACCTCGCTGGTCGGAGACGACGATGGTGACAATACTCTTACCCTCACCATCACAGACGGCGGTCTTGGAGATGCTGATGGAGTTGGCAACGGCACGATCACCGATCCGGGCGGACCGACAGGAGAACTATCCGCACAGCAGAATACAACTACAGCAACAACAACAAACCAATCCGGCAATTCCCTGCTGGACGATTCGGTATCGCCTTATGTGAGAAAGCCTGCGCAAATAGGCGTCAAGAACATCAACCTGCTCAATAAAAAAGTAGCCGCCGGTCAAAAGGTTACCATCTATGCTAATGTAGTCAATAAGGGCGATATCGCAGGCGCTTTTACAACAACCCTCATAATCAACGGCGAGGTAGAACAGACTAAGACAGTCGCCGTAAACGGCAATACCGCGGTGCCTGTACAATTCACGGTATTTAAGGATACTCCCGGTTCTTATAATATCGAAATCAACGGGCAACAAACACGCTTTACAGTAACGGACAGCCAGAAAAAATCCGGTACTACCCGTACCACAATCCTGCTTGTCCTGCTTATTGCTGTGATACTTATCGGCATCGGCCTGATAGGACTTATTATAAAGCTATTGCCACAGATACGTAATTCCTGATACAGCCCCAGCCGCACAATTATCAGATAGATGAATAATTCCGATATTTGGACTTGTTCTGAATACAATATATTTACAGATCAAAGGCTCTTCACTATCAGCGACTGCACCTGCTTCTTTCCATCATCTGCAATTACTGCTATACAGGCTATTTGCGAAAAATGAAGTTGTAGTTATATGGCGCAATAAGATATATTGTATTGATACCATCGTGATAAACAAAAATATACGTGTAAATGATACGGCATCAGCCTGCTTTTCAATAAGCGTGAACATTGACATGGTCGCCCTCTCTGGCTATAATCCTTTGAGTTTTTCACTATCTGCGGACTTATTTTGTTTGCATTGCAGGAGCAAATTGATGGAGTCCGGATTTAATATGCCGCAATACCAGAGGATACTAAATTGTAGTGTTATTCATTAGCTGATATGGGAAATCTTACAAAGCGGCTGCTACCAATCGGCATATTTGTTTTATGCCTTATAGTGCTTTGGACTGTCATCTACTTTTTCCTCGGATTGGTGAACGGTCAACACTACTCATTTCTCGATTGTTTCTATATGACGATATTGCACCTGTCCCCACGGCCGGTAGCCGAAGTTCTGCCGAATATGGGGATGCCGGGCAGGTTTATTACTTTGTGCCTCTTGTTTATCGGCCTGGGTGCTATGCTTTATCTTGTCAGCCAGCTCACATCCTCTATTATAGAGGGGCGTTTCAGCGCAATGTACAGGAGGCGTGCCATGCTCAAACAGATAGCTAAACTTAAAAACCATTTCATTGTTTGCGGGGCAAATAGGATAGCTCAACAGGCAATAGCTGAAATGTTAAAAAAGCAAATCAATTTTGTGGTACTGGAGAAGGACAAATCTCTATTGACCGATGCATGCGCGCTCGGCAGTTTCTTTCATCTTGAGGCGGACCCTACTCTTGACGAAAATCTCATCGCTGCAGGAATTAAAGAGGCTCGCGGGATCATCATCGCCACCCCCGTTGATGAAACCAATCTCTATATTTTATTCGCGGCACGGGAGCTCAATCCCAGCATCAGGATAATCAGCCGCGTGACTGAACCCTCGGCAGCACCGCGTCTGTTGCGTGCCGGAGCGCACAGCGTCATCAACCCGGATTATATCGGCGGACTGAGAATGGTCAGTGAAGCTCTCAGGCCTGCTGTTGTCTCTTTTCTTGATATTATGATGCGTGATACGAAAAGCGATTTCCGCATCGATGAAAGCACGGTGCAAAAAGGGGCATCGATCGAGAACAAGACACTGGCTGATGCAGAGATAAGGCACAAATCGGGAGCTCTGGTACTGGCCATACGCAAGCCTTTTCTGACCGCTTTCAATTATAACCCCTCTGACGATACGGTACTGGAAGCAGGAACAACAATCGTTGTTCTGGCCGATACAGAGCAAATCACACATTTCAAACGGCTCACCGGTGAAACGGAATCATTTGTGAAACCTGAGTGTTAAGCGTAAATCTGATATACAATCCCGCCGGCTGACCGGATAAAAAAACCATGACAATTACTCTACCGGTATTCCGACAGCCCAGGGCCGCTATCCCTCCACATGCTCGATTCCAGATAGGTGGCAAGGTTAATATCCTGGTTGGTCAAATGAAGTTTTCGCCTGATTTTCTCCCTGTGCCGATTGACTGTAACCTCGGATATACCGCGTATTTCAGCGATTTCTTTGCTACGCATGCCATTACGAATCATATCACATATGGCAATCTCGGTCGGGGTCAGCACCGAGTAACTGCTGGACAACTGATTCACGAATGGGGAGGTGATTTCATTGAGGCTGGTATTTATTATGTCTATATACTTTCTATGCGTATCCGAAAGCTGCAGAGACAACGCGTTAAGAACAGGCATCAGTATCTTCTCTACATTCACTTTAATATCACGGTAAATCTCCTGTTTCTCCTGCTCGATCCTGGCCAGGACAATTTTCAAAGCGGTATTTGATTCCTGTAAAGCTTTGCGTTCCAGCATCAGCTGCCTGTTGGTCTCCTGCAATTCCAGGTCTGATGCTATCCGTGTGGCTATTGTGCCTATCTGTTCTGCTACGGCATCCAGTAGAGTGCGTTCTTCTTTCAGGAAAGGACCTTCATCCGCAGGGGGACATTCATCCAGATAGAAGATAGTGCATTCGCCCACCGACTCATGATACATGTATATGCGCGCTGACTGCCTCCAGCCGGTTATTCTGAAGTTATCACTGGCATAGGTTTCCCCTTTATAGATGATACGCGCACATGTTATATCCGGGTATTGCCATGAATACGGCAGGAAATTAACCAATTCCTTCAGCAGATTTTCAAGCGAATATAAATTGCGTTCAGCCAGCTGAGAAAGACCGTACAAGCAATTTAACTCCTTTACGCGCTCGCGCAAAGCATGCTCTACTTTTTCCGCTCCAATATCTGTTGGAAAAGAAAGCGGCCATAGTAAAGCCAGTTCTTTTGCAGGAAAATTCATGTCCCGACCGTACGGCGTTGACGGTGATGCTACTTCTTTCACTTCTCCATCATTTTCCATAACGATTCCTTACTGCCTATATAATATAGGCATTATATAGGTATTTTTTCCGTATTTACATCAGAGATAGTATCAGTTATTGTAAACGATAATCAAGTTGCCTTTCATCCCGAGGAGGAGAAATATGCTACCCGAAATTTTCGATCAATTTCTGGAAGGAAGACGCAGTCAACCAAATCAGCTTATAGAGGTTCTCCAGGATATACAAAAGCACTTCGGCTACATCTCAAAGGAATCCATGAAAGTTGTCTCGCGCGAACTCGGCGTACCGCTTATAGAAGTCTACAGGGTAGCTTCTTTCTATAAAGCATTCCGTCTGAAACCATCCGGTAAAAACGTTATCACCATCTGTATGGGCACAGCCTGCCACGTACGCGGAGCAAAGCTGCTGCATGATCAGGCCAAGGGCCAGCTTGGAGTTGAAACGGGAGAGGTCACGGCGGACGGGCAGTTCTCTGTCGAACACGTCAATTGTCTGGGCGCCTGTGCTCTGGGGCCAATTGTGACGGAAAACGGGGCATATCACCATCATATGACTCCCGGTAAATTGCGTAAACTGATTGAACAGCTTGGCGAAAAAAAGGTGGAGGAGCAGCAATATGCCGAGGTTGAATAGCCTTCGCGAACTGGAGCACCTTCGCGAGCAAATCCTCATACAAAGAAAAAATATATCAACAACGGTAATGGTCTGCGGGGGTACCGGTTGCCAGGCATCCAATTCCCGTACCGTTATCGATGCCCTGCAGGAAGAGCTAAGCAGGCATGGACTTGAACAAACAGTACGTATCTGCGTCACCGGATGCCACGGCTTCTGCGAACAGGGACCGGTCATGGTAATCGAGCCGGGAAACATCTTTTATTGCCATGTTTCTGCCGACGATGCATTTGAAATCGTCCATCAGACCATTATTCACGGAAAAACCATAGATCGTTTGCTGTATACCGATCCCGTGACGGGGCAAAAAGCCCGCACTGAATCCGAGATACCTTTTTACAGGATGCAGGACAGGCAAATACTATCTAAAAGCCGTGCCGTGGACCCTTGTGCTATCGAAGACTATATTGTAAGCGGCGGTTATACTGCGCTCGCCAAAGTTGTAAACGGCATGAAACCGGAAAGGATTATCAGCGAAATTAATGCGTCCGGGCTGCGCGGACGCGGCGGAGGCGGCTTCCCGACAGGCAAAAAATGGCATGAGTGCTGGGAGGCAAAGGGGGATGAGAAGTATGTTATCTGTAATGCCGACGAGGGCGACCCCGGAGCCTATATGGACCGCTGCGTGCTCGAGGGCAATCCCCATCTGGTTCTGGAAGGGATGCTAATCGGTGCGAGAGCTGTCGGCGCAACGAAAGGATATATTTACGTCCGCAATGAATATCCACTGGCGGTCAAACACTCACAGATCGCCGTCGA
>CAZFIM010000064.1:7484-13173 GCA_964519615.1 uncultured Dehalococcoidales bacterium | reverse complement strand
TGCCGGCGGTAACGATATCTCCATCTTCCACATATATCTCCTTGACCGTTCCGGGTGTGCCGAAGCGCAGTTTGACCTCGTGCGGCATAATCAGATTGCCGTCCGCGGTCACGGTCATGACGCTGCTGGCCGCTTCCGGGGCGGGCTCCGTGACCTGCGGGCTTTCAGCCCCTTTGCCGCTGCATCCGGCAAGGACGCTTGCCGCCAGCACTGCTGTCGCTGCCATTGAAATAATCGTTCGTATCTTCATTATAAACTCCGTGTTGTTTTTCTCGCTCCACCTGTATGGGGCATTGCGGCAAGGCGGCCTTGCGCTTTGCGGCGTATGCCGCCTTTTTCATCAAGCTGTCTTAAAGAGATAAGCTGCAAATTAAGATTCATAATCCGGCAGAGTATGCCGCACAGCGCGGACTGGTCCGCAACTTTTCCTCTTAAAACGGTGCGGGGGGTGGAGGTGCCGGCGCCCCGCACCGTTACGGTCAACCCGCCGAGCCAGTCCTGCCAGCCGCGGTCCAGCGCTCCTGCCGCCACTATCTCGTAAGTGACCGGTCTATCCGCAAGCTTGCTTTTCTGATTTTTATTCATCCCTGTCATTATCTCTTTCACCGTAAGTCACAGTGTAAATGCGGTAAGGTACGGTTTAAAACGGACCAAAGTACAGGTAAGGTACAGGTTCAATGCATATATCAGGCCGGGCGTGTGCTTGAGGCAAAAGCGGGGCTGTCTGTCTGCCGTCACGATGCAGGCAGTATCCCCAGTGCCCGGGCGCGCAGGACAGCACGGGTCCAGCCGTGAGTATTGAGTTTGTCATAAATGTTGCCCGTATGCCATTTTACGGTGCGGAGAGAGATAAAGAGCGTGCTTGCGATCTCCTGATTGGAATATCCGCGGGACATGAGTCCCAGCACCTCAAGCTCGCGTTCGCTCAGCGGTTCCGGCAGAGCGGGGGCTGTATTATCGGCGGCCTGCGGCCGCACTGACGGGGAAGAAAAAGCGGCCAGCAGCTTTGCCGTATAGGCAGGCATTATGCCGCTGCGCTGTATCTCGTGGAGCAGTTCGGCCGCGGGGCAGCCTTCACTGATGAAGGTGCGCATGTATCCTGAGGGTTCAGCAAGCGTAAGGGCTTTGACCATGTACTCCAGGGCGGAAGAGGAATCCCCGCTTCCTTTGCTTGCGGCTGCTTTCAGCACCAGCAGTTCGATAAGGCTGCCTGTACGTCCCTGTTTTTCAGCGATAGCTGCCAGTATATTCAGTAGTGAAAGGGCCTGACCGTAGTCTCCCTGCGCCAGCTGCAGCCTGGCCAGCGTTGTCAATTCTACCTCGCGGACGTAGTACAGGAAGTAATTTTCACTTAAATCCTCCAGTTCCTCCGGCACAATTTTGCTTTCCAGCCCCTGCTGGCAAACCCACGTATGCGCAGCATCCATGTTGCCCTGCTGTATCCACAACCTTGCCTGATAGGCACGGGCAAAGACATCATCCATGATGCTGCTTTTAAAATTATAGGCCACCCTGACCGCCTGAAGGATGAGCTCGTTTGCGGCGGCTGAATCGCCCGTATCCTGTTTTATCATGGCTAGCGTCATATAGCCGGACATAGCACCTATCTCTCCCCACTTTTTCACCAGCTTTATCCCGTCACGCAGCATTGCCTCAGCCGCTTCCATATCGTTCAATTCATACAGCAGTCCCCCCAGCCCGATAAGCGCTATTCCTGCTACGGGAGGGCGCCTGTTGCTCTTGCTGTCGATATACTCCAGCACCTCATGATAGTGCTCCTGTGCTTGATGGAGTCTGCCTGTAATAATGTAGAGGGAGGCAAGGCGTACACATGCCAGCACCACAACCATGGTATTGCCGGCTGCCCGTCCGGTTTTCACGGCTTCCTCAAAAACACGTATCGCATCGTTGACTTCGCCGGCCATCATATGTGCCGCCCCCAGTATCAGATAGGCAAAACAGCGGAACATCAGGCGGTCTTTCGGCAGCAGCTTGAGCACCGCCTCTCCCTGCTCCCGCAATTTCTTGAAATCTCCTGACATTCCCGTACACCAGGCGCGGAAAGTGGCGATCTCTCCTGCGTATTCCGCTTTTACATCGGCTTTACCTGCGTCATCGAGCCGCGCGGCTACCTCTTCAGCGGGGCATCCGGTTAAAAGCATTGCCAGCGCATGGTAGGCGCAGAGCAAGGGTTGTGCGCGTACTATCTCCTCCGGCAGCGAGTCAATCCAGCGCAGGAGCGTAACCAGTTCGCTCCTTGCCATTATCTCCTCTATATGGCTCAGTATAAGGCCGGATGCCTCCCGGTGGCTGCCGGCAAGAAACGCATGCTCCACCGCTTCGTCGATATAGCCGTTCTGCTCATACCAGCGGCCGGCATTGGCATGGAGGGCTGTTATTCTCTGCGGGTCTGCCTGCGCCAGACGCTGGCGCAGCAGGTCTGTCAGCAGGTGATGATAGCGGTACCACTTGCGCTCGCTGTCGAGCGGGACGATAAAAAGGTTTGCTTTTTCAATATACTCTAAAATAGCCTGGCTGTCCGTTCTTGCGCATACGGCATCACAGAGCGGCCCGCTGAGGCGTTTTAATATCGAGGTATCCAGCAGAAAGCTCTGTATATCCTGCGGTTGGCGCTTAAGTACCTCTTCCACCAGGTAATCGAGAATGTAGCGGTTGCTTCCGGTGAAGGCGCGGATATATTTTTCCACGTCATCCCTGCCCCGCAGGGAGACGGCCGCCATCTTCAGCCCGGCTATCCAGCCCTCCGTGCGGGCCGCCAGAGCATCTATATCGCCTGCGCTGAAAGTCTGCCCGGTGAAGCGGCTCAAGAAAAGCGCTATCTCATCGGGAGTGAAGCGCAGGTCTGCTGCCCGCAGTTCCGCAAGCTGCCCTTTTCCTCTCAATCTGGCCACCGGCAGCGGCGGGTCCATGCGGGTGGTGATGATGACGCGCACGGAATCCGGCAGATGCTCCAGAAAAAAGGCCATCATATCATGTACCGGCTGGCTGGATATCTCGTGATAATCGTCAAGCACCAGGATGAAGGTATCCTTAGTCTCGATGATCTGATTGATCAGTGCGGTCAAGGCGGACTGCATCGGCGGTGGGTTGGGCGTTTTAAACATATCCAGCAGCTCGCTGCTCAGCTCCGGCTGAACGGTGCGCAGGGCGGCGATGAGATAGGCAAGAAAACGGACGGGGTCATTGTCTCCTTCGTCCAGAGAGAGCCAGGCTACCGGCCTTGCGTATGATTCCATCCACTCGCTCAGGAGCGTGGTCTTGCCGAATCCGGCGGGGGCGGAGACCAGTATAAGCTTGCTGCTTGCGGCTGAGTTGAGCTGATCTATGAGGCGCGAGCGTACCACAATACCGTCAGGTGAGTGTGGATGGTTCAGTTTTGTCCTGAGTAACTGCTCCGTATTCATAACCCGCTAAAGCCGCTCTCATGCGGCCTGCAAAATTCAGTATATAATAACATATACGAGCAAATTGCGCGCAGGGAGAGAGGCCGCAGCAAAACCATTTTTCAGCACGCGCCAAGTTGTCTGCGGACCTGTGCGGCTGACGGCCGGTTATGTAGAGTGAGTTATCCTTAAGGCGGCTGCGGTCAGGACTTTTTAGCGGCTCTGGAGCGGACGGGCGTAAGCCACCTGCTGTATTTGGGATTTTTGCCTGTAATTATATCGAAATACAGCTTCTGAAGCTCTGAAGTGATCTTGCCGATTTTTCCATCGCCGATGGTGCGCTCATCAACTTCTCTGATATGGGTCACATGGGCGGCGGTGCCGGTAAAAAAGGCTTCATCGGCAAGGTACAGCTCGCTGCGGTCCACGGGGCGCTCTATCGTCTCGATGCCCAGCTCTTCTCTGGCCAGCGTAACGACGGTATCTCTGGTGATGCCCAGCAGAACGTTATCGGCGCTGGAGGGCGTAATCAGCTTGCCGCCGATCACCACAAAGATATTTTCTCCGCTGCCTTCAGCAAGGTGGCCGTCGCTGTTGAGCATGATGGCTTCGTCGAAGCCGCGAGATTGAGCCTCCGTCTTGGCAAGTGCGCTGTTGATGTAGATGCCGGTGATCTTGCCGCGGGCCGGGATCATGGTGTCATCAACGCGGCGCCATGATGACGTGCATATGCGTACACCCTTCTCCACATCGAGGTAGGCGTTGAGCGTGGTCACGACGATGAGAAAATCATCCTCGAGGTTGTGCAGGCGCACGCCCAGCATCTCCGAGCTTTTGTAGGCCAGCGGGCGGATGTAGACATCCTCCTGATACCCGCTCCGTTCGACAAGCTCCACGGTCAGATCAGCCATCTGCTGCGATGAGAGGGGAATATCCATCTTAAGCAGCTTGCAGCCGTTGCGCAGGCGGTCGTAATGCTCTTTTACGCGGAAAAGCAGCAGCTCTTCTTTTGCGGCGCTCCAGTTTCCGCGGATGCCGTCGAAACAGGCCGTACCGTAGTGCAGCGCATGCGTAAGAATGCTTATCTTTGCTTCTGAAAGCGGCATAAACTCTTTATGAAAATAGGCATATGGAGGCATATGGTTCTCCTATACTTTGATCCGGTGTACAAAAACTAAATTTTATTATAATCCTGAGTGATAACAAATACAAGAAAAAGAGCAGGCGGGTCATGAGCCGCATGAACGTCCGCATTTCTGCCCGGCGTTAAGCATCACTGTATCAGCTAACCATTACGCGTGCTTTTCCAGACTGATTCGCCGCCCGTTCAGTGTTCTTGCCTCATCTGCCCGGATAGATTTTTTATGGATGCAAAGCCTCTCTGTACAGACGGCGCAGCTGAGATTTTTATTCGTTTCCTCGCAAAACCACTGCGGGTGCCTGTAATAGGCTGCTTCCCATCTGACCAGCAGCAGCAGCGCCAGCGTCGCCAGGCTGAGGGTATAGAAGCTTACGATAAACGCCAGCGGCAGGAACATCATCAGAAAATCCCAGTTGTAGATGCGGCAGGTCACACAGCAGCGGTTCTTCATGATAAGGGACTGAAAGGGGCAGTAAAAGAGGATGCATATGATATCGCACACGGCAAAAAACAGGCTGATAATGAGTACAACAGCTTCATCGATGATGCCGGCAAAGAACAGTGCGGCAATCCCGGCAGCCACAGCGATCCACAGCGCACCGACCGCAGCCGCGGATCTGGCGTGCTTGCTTTTGGCGGCATCAAGCAGCGTTAAGCAGGTATCATCGGGAGCGAAGTTTTGCATAAACTGCTTCTGGCAGCCCATGCTCTCGCTGCGTGAGGGGAAAAACCTGAAAACCATTTCAAGGGCGAAATAGACCCATATGATAAGCAGCAGGTATGTTCCCGTATTCAGGCCGATGCGGTAGATGCTCTCGATCAGCAGCGTTTTATTAAGCAGGTACATGACGATAACCGCAGTAAGCAGAAGGCTGCGTATGATCAGTTTGGCAAAATGGGATTTGTGCACTCTGTTCGGCACAAACTTATTGTATAAGGTTTTTAGGCCGCCGGTTTTCATAATGGTAATTGCGTAAATAATGATAGCACTCTTTCAGGCAAAGCGATAATCGGAATAGCTGTGAACGTGTGCGGTTGGAGCGGTTGCATACTACCTGCCAGCATTTGAAGGAAGTGTGTCATTCCCTGCGTGTCATCGCGAGACCCGACGAGTCGGGTCGTGGCGATCTGCTCAGAAGGCTAT
>CAZFIM010000064.1:0-7384 GCA_964519615.1 uncultured Dehalococcoidales bacterium | reverse complement strand
CCAAACGAACGGCTGTAGAAAAACTATGTGAGAGTAACATGCCGTTCACTATGTGCCGCCCCGATGCAAGCGGACTGACCGTTACTCATACTGACTCAGCCCCACACATAGAGGCTGCCGCGCCGCCTTAGATGGACCTTCAGCTCCTCGCAGTGACAAAAGGAAGTGTGTCATTCCCTACGTGTCATCGCGAGACCCGACGAGTCGGGTCGTGGCGATCTGCTCAGAAGGCTATGGCAAAAACCAAACGAACGGCTGTAGAAAAACTATGTGAGAGTAACATGCCGTTCACTATGTGTCACCCCGATGCAATCGGGCTGACCGGCTTAACGGGAGAAGGAAAGCTCGGTCCTCTTGATTATCTCGTCCTGAAGCTGCCGGTCCAGATGGATGAAATAGGCGCTGAATCCCGCCACCCGCACCACCAGGTCGCGGTATTGGTCCGGGTGCTCCTGTGCGTCCTTCAGCGTCTGGCCGCTCACGCAGTTGAACTGGATATGATTTCCCCCCATATTCATATACGCCTCTATCAGCGACAGCAGGTTATCGCTGCCGTTTTGCCCTTCCAGCATGGTGGGGTGAAATTTCATATTTAAGTGATTGGACCCGTACTCCATGTTGTCCAGCACTGCGGCGGCGGAGTTTATCAAAGCCGTGGGCCCTTTGCGGTCCGTGCCGGGGTAGGCAGAAACGCTGGCATCCGTATGCGGCAGCCCGGCCTTCTTGCCGCTGGGGAGCGCCCCGGTCCGCGATCCTGCTATGTTGTGCAGCGATACGGAGAAAGCCTCCGGATGGGTCACCTTGCCGAAGACATCTGTGTGTTTGAGATGTTCTTGCGCATAGACCTTATAGCAGTGCCTCGCTATGGAATCCACGTACTCATCGTCATTGCCGTATTTGGGAGCGTTAAGGCAGAGGGCGTAGATATCCCTGTACTCTTTGCCCTCGAAATTGGCTTTGAGCGCCTGCTTGAGCCCGGCTATAGTGAAGCGGCGTTCCTCAAAAACCAGTTTCTTTACCGCCGCTAAGGAATTGGCCAGGTCTATAGTGCCTATAGGGTTGCACCAGTTGGTGGAGTACCTTGCTCCGCCGTTCTGAATATCCTTGCCCGTCTTAATGCAGTCGTCCACAAAACAGGACTGGTAGGGAAGCGGCATAACCTCTGCAAGGGCGCAGAAGCTGATGTTATTGGCATTGAGCGCGCGGTCGAGAATATAGGCGATCTGCCGGTCCACCGCCTCCTGAAGCTGCTCGAAGGTCTCGAACGCCTCTGCATCGCCGGTCTTCAAACCCACCTGAGATCTGGAGGCGCGGTCGCGCCCGTTGTTTAAAGCCAGCTCTATCATCTTGCCCATATTTACCTGCGCACCCCAGAGGTTGGAGGCGCTGTGGGAGGGGCGTACGGGAATACAGCCCACGTTAGCGGCGCCGCGCGCCTCCTCGAGCGTCAGGCCGGGGAAGGTGTGCGGCAGGCGGGATACGGCCAGATCGTTATTCAAAAACTGCGGCTGTCCGATGCCCGTCCTGATCAATGCCACCGCTTTCTGCAGCAGCATACGCGGCAGCTTATCATGCCACAGCAGGGTCAGGCTGGGCTGGCTGAGCCGCAGCCTCCTCTGCACCTCCAGCACCAGATAGTCAAGCTCATTGGTGGCATCCTCCCCCTCAGCCGTAAGCCCGCCGATGGTTATATGCATGGCGGTTTGCCCGGAGTTAGCCTTGAAGGTCCAGCCGGCGGCAAACTGGCTGACGGCCTGTATCCTCAGGAACAGCCAGCCCAGCATGCTCACGGCGCCTTCCTCCGTGATCCTGCCCGCGTCCCTGTCCTGTTTGTAGTAGGGATACATATACATGCAGAAACGCCCGGGGCAGACGGCGGCGGAGTTGGGCGCTTCTATCAACGCACCCAGGGCAGTGAACCAGTAGCTCTGGCAGGCCTCGCGGAAGGAGCGCGCAGGCTCAGCCGGGACACGCTCGCAGACATCCGCCAGCTCCAGCAGCTCGCTCTTGCGCTCCGGGTCTTGCTCCTGCTCCGCCGTCCGGCGCGCAAGATGCGCGTAACGCTGCGCAAGACGTATCATCGCTTTAAGACATATCAGCGCCGCCTGATAAAAATACCGCCTGCCGCGGCTCTCCAGCAGCCCGGCGGGCAGCCCGGCAAGCTCGCTCTCTATCTCCCGGATGATGCCGTTCAATCCCGCTTTGAGGACTTTCTCATAGTCAAGAATCACAAAGCCCATGGGCATGGTGATGATATGCTCGAACACCACACCGGAAAAAAGCTGGTAGAGCACGGGAGCTTCTCCCTGATATATCTCCTCATATTCCTTGCGCGCACGTGCAAAAGCGCATTTATCCTCCCAGTAATCTATCGCGCTCCTTAAGAAGTCCTTATCCTCTTCGCTTAAGCTGGCGGTGGTAACGGCTCCCAGGCCGACATTATAGCTATCGGAGAGCTGCCGCCGTATCCAGCCGCAGGAAACCTCCAGCAGGGGGTAGACGGCAAGCGGGCTTTTGCCCACCGTTCCCGCAAACGGGTTTTCATCCAGATAGATGGTTTTCTCATCGCAGGTCTTTGCAAACACTTTGGCCCGGCGGATGACGGCGGGTTCGCCTTCCGTCCGGCTGTAGATCTCCTGCAGGAATTTGACTCTTTCCAGGTCCAGCTCTATCGGCTGCTCCAGAAGCCTCATCTTGGCGGCCTGCACTTCTGAAAAATCCACCTTCATATCCCGCTCCTTTAAATAACAGTGATTCCCCTGATTTCCAGGATAGACTTGAGCGCTTCAAGCTCGGCCTTGCCCGGAGGGGCTGCCTCTTGCAGTGAATACTTTCTGCCGAGGTATTCATATTTAAGTGTACCCAACCTGTGGTACGGCATCAACTCCACCGTGCAGCCGCCGGGCTTTATCTCTTTGACGAAGTCTGCTATGGCGCTGATATTCTCCGGGCTGTCAGTGCATCCCGGTATTACGGGTATGCGGAAGATAAACGGCAGGCCTGAGGCGGCAAGAGCGCGGGCGTTTGCTAAAATCAGCCTGTTGTCCCGGCCGCACAGGTCTCTATGGAGCTGCGGATCGAAGCATTTCAGGTCAAAAAGCACGTAATCCGCAAGCGGCAAGATTTCTTTAAACACCGCAGGCGGCACGCATCCCGCCGTCTCCACGGCGGTGTGAATGCCTGCCTCATGAGCAAGGGTGAATAAAGCCTTAACAAATTCGGGCTGGCTCAGAGGTTCTCCGCCCGATACCGTCATGCCTCCGCCGGAAGCGGCATAAAAGGGCATGTCCCTCTTCACTTCCTCAAAAACGTCCTGTGCGGACCGCAGCCTGCCGTACATGATCAGGGCGTGGGGGAAGCATACGTCTATACACTTGCCGCAGTTATCGCAGAGCTCACGGTCGATTACGGGTTTGCGGTCCTCATCGAGGGAAACCGCAGCGCGGGGGCAGGCGGGCACGCAGGCGCCGCAGGAGTTGCATTCCGCCCTGATGAGCCCCAGCTCAGGCTTAAAATTAACCGATTCAGGATTGGCGCACCAGCGGCAGCGCAGCGGGCAGCCCTTGAGAAAGACCAGCGTCCTTATCCCCGGACCATCATGGACGGAGAAGCGCTGAATATCGAGCACCATCCCCGTGATCTCCTGCTCTGTTTGTTTTTGCTTAAAAAAAGTCTGCTCTTGCATTGTAGTATCAGATTGACGTTAGTAAAAATAAGGTGGTATGCTACCTAGGTATCCGATGTACAGTATAATTATGGAGATGATTCGATGTCAAAAATTGCCGTAGTCACTGACAGCATTTCCTGCCTGCCGGATGAAATCAGGAAGAAGTATAGCATACTGGTTGCTCCCTGCTACCTGATGTGGGACGGAGTTCAGTATAGAGACGGGATAGACATCACTCCCGGTGAGGTATATGCCAGGCTGCGGACATCGCAGACCATACCCACCACCTCAAGCGCCGTTCAGGGGGAGTTCCTGCAGATATTCGAGGCGCTGCGGGGGGAAGTGGAAGGTGCGGTGGCGGTGACGGTGAGCGGGGGGATGGGCTCCTGCTACAGCTCCGCTCTGGCTGCGAAAAACCTGGTGCCGGAACTGCCCGTAGAAGTGGTTGACAGCCGCAACTGCTATATGGGTGAGGGGTTTGCCGCTCAAGCCGCGGCGGAGGCCGCGCGGGGAGGCGGGACTATGGAGGAGGTGGCGCGGGCGGCACGGGAGATGGCGGAGAAAATGCACACCGTTTTCTACATTGACGGCATGGAATACATCAGGCGCTGCGGCCGCGTGCGGCTGCCGCAGGACATACTGGATAAGTGGCAAAAAACGAAGGTCCTGATGATCTTGAAGGACGGCAAGCTGGACCCGCATCCGCTGGAGCAAGACCCGGCGGAAGAGCTTCTGAAAACGATGGAAGGCATGCTGGCGGGCAGGTCCGGCCGCATGCACGCGGCCATCGCCCACGGAGACCTCGATCCCTCCGGACTGCACAAAAGGATTACCTCCGCGTACTCCCCGGTGGAGCTGCTGACCTGTACGCTCACCCCCGTGGCCGGAGTCCATACAGGCCCCGGAATAATGGGCGTGAACTTCTATCTGGAGTAGGGGCCGAAGGTCTGCCTCAGGCAGAGCGGTCTGCTCAGATAGCCTTCATCTGGATGAAGCGTACGGCTGCAGTGAACTTGTATGTTTTCGTGTGCTGCCTATCCCTGATCACCGTCGCGGTATTCATCATACATCACCGTATCCGCAAGCGGCTTCCTCTCGGCTGCATGGCGGTCGGGGCTTAAAAAGCCATCGGAGGGATAGCCCAGGATAAGCAGCAAAGTCGGCTCGATGTAGTGGGGAATGGTGAATTCCTCCCGTATAATTTCAGGATCGAACAGCCCCACTATGACGCTGCCGATCTGCAGTTCCCTTGCGGCAAGCGCCATATGGCTGCAGACGATGCCGATATCCAGATCGCCGGGGCATTTGCCGTCGAAAGGCCTCACCGGTGCATTTCTTGTATCCCGGCAGATGATGAGGACGCAGCGAGAGCCAAAGGTTGTATACGCCTTTTGCACCTTGAGAATGCCGTCCGGCCGCAGGACAACGATAATCCGCTGCGGCTGCCTGTTGCAGGCTGTGGGCGCCGCGCGCCCGGCGGCTAAAATCCGCTCAAGATCGTGCTCCTCAATTGGTCTATCCGTAAATCCCCGTGTGGTACACCTTTGTTTTGCCAGTTCCAAAAAGTCCATTTAAAGAGAATCCTCCCTGCGCTTTAAAGCGCCGCAGCACTCCATCTTATCATCTTTACAAAGCTGTTTGTTATTACCTGCCAGTGCAGTGGTTGGGGAGGGGGGGAGGGGGTGGTATTAATATTGTTCGCAAACGATAATGATGATATAATCCGGCTATCCTAAAAGATTTTCCTATCACGACCTGACTAAGAATGCAATTATCATCGCTTGGGAAGTAAATAGTCACTTTTTTATAAAAATACTATTATCGGGTAGCGTCAATATGAGTAAATTAGAAGAATTGAAACCGAATACGGTGATATGCGGTATCCTGCCTGATTCAAACGTCACGGTTATTAGCACAAAGTGGTTCGGTTCTAATTCCTTAGAATTAATCTATAAATCACCAACCGGCCAACTCGGGGATAGAATTTTATATCGTGACGACGAAGCTACTCTAGAAGTCGTTACTCTTGGACGTCCATGGAGCTTTGATGGAGATGGTTCCCTTTTCCGCCTGGCCTCCGAGGCCAACCGCATACACCTGGCTCATCTCTTCGATCCTCTTCTTGCCGTCCATACATCTATGATCGAGCCGCTGCCGCACCAGATAACCGCCGTTTATGAATCCATGCTTCCCCGCCAACCCCTGCGCTTCCTCCTTGCCGATGACCCGGGTGCAGGTAAAACCATCATGGCTGGCCTTCTTATCAAGGAGCTGATAGCCAGAGGAGATTTACAGCGCTGCCTGGTAGTCTGTCCGGGAAGCCTGGTGGAGCAGTGGCAGGATGAGCTCTACCACCGCTTTCACCTGCCCTTTGATATACTCACCAATGATAAGCTGGAATCGGCCGCTTCCGGCAACTGGTTCCTCGAATCTAACTTGGCCATCGCCCGCCTCGATAAGCTTGCCCGTAACGAGGACGTGGTCGAGAAAATGAAGGTACCCGATTGCCGCTGGGACCTGATAGTATGCGATGAAGCACATAAAATGTCCGCTACCATATTCGGCGGAGAGGCCAAATACACCAAACGCTATCACCTCGGTGAGACGCTTTCCACCCTGACCAGACACTTTCTCCTTCTCACTGCGACACCGCATAACGGAAAAAACGAGGATTTCCAGCTCTTCATGTCGCTGCTCGATGGCGACCGTTTTGTCGGCGCTCACCATGACGGCGTTCACACGATAGATGTAGCTGATCTGATGCGCAGGATGACCAAGGAAAGCCTGCTTAAATTCGATGGTACACGGCTCTTCCCTGAACGAAAGGCTTATACGGTTCCTTTTAAACTCTCGGATCAGGAAGCCAAGCTCTATGCGGAAGTAACCAAGTATGTCCGCGATGAGTTCGACCGCGCTGAGGCATTGAAAAACAACCGCCGTGCCGGGACTGTGGGATTTGCCCTGACCATCCTGCAGCGCCGCCTGGCATCCTCCCCGGAGGCGATTTATCAGTCCGTCCGTCGCCGCAGGGAGCGGCTGGAAAAACGCCTTCGCGAACTGGAAGTGCTGCGCAGAGCTGAACTTATATCTGACTCTCTCCAACTATCCTCGACGGGGTATAGTGAAGAAGACATCGAAGATATTGAAGAGGCCCCCGATAATGAGGTCGAGGCGGCAGAAACGGAGATACTAGACCAGGCCACCGCCGCTAACAGCATCACCGAGCTGAAAGCGGAAACAGAGATACTGCAAAAACTGGAGCATATGGCGCTCACGGTGCTCCGCAGTAAGAACGATACAAAGTGGAACGAGCTGAGAGAGTTGTTGATCCATGTGATCTTTCCAGGCCAGTTGATTAATAATAATGTTTCTGAGAGCAAAGGCGAAACATGGGCCGATATTCCTGATCTGGACAGGTCAAAAAGGCACAAACTCGTTATCTTTACAGAGCATCGCGATACGCTTAGATACTTATATGAACGCATTACCACGCTCATCGGCAGACAGGAGGCGGTCGTCTCAATACACGGCAGTATGGCGCGTGAGGAACGCGCCGGAGCGCAGGAGTCCTTCCTGCACAACCCCGATGTCCAGATCTTATTGGCCACCGATGCCGCAGGTGAAGGCATCAACCTGCAGCGGGCATCCTTAATGGTCAACTATGATCTGCCCTGGAACCCTAACAGATCGGAAGAGCACACGTCTGAACTCCAGTCA
>CAZFIM010000063.1:0-13349 GCA_964519615.1 uncultured Dehalococcoidales bacterium | reverse complement strand
AGTAATAACCAAGAACCGGATATCTCAGAATGCTATAAATAAATAATGACTAAATATCGTTAATAATAACATATAATATGACTCAAATAGTACAAAATTATTAATAAAGTGGTTGACTACTATTCATGTTATAAGTATAATATTATTTACATGATGAGTTGATAAAACCTGTGTCTTTGCCATTTCAGTAATAAACTGCAATAAAGTTATTGTATCTATCCTATTAATAAGTAAGTTGCCGGATTAACTAAATAGGAAAGGGTGATTTCGAATGGTAAAAAAATGGTATGGTTCCTGGGACCCTTCAGTGCCCAAGTGTTTTACTCCAAAGAAATCATTTGTCGAATATTTCAAGGAGGTTGCTGATAAGTTTTCGGACAATATAGCTATAAGCTACTATGGCTGTGATCTGACTTATCATGAGTTATCATTGCTTGTTGATAAATGTGCGAATGGTTTATCTGAACTTGGCCTTAAGAAAGGTGATAGAGTTGCATTATTTATGCAGAATTGCCCGCAGTTTGCCATTAGTTTTCTTGGTATTTTACAAGCGGGTGGTGTGGTTGTCGCGCTTAATCCCATGTTTAAACACGCTGAACTGGAATTTGAGCTAAAAGATTCCGGAGCTTCAATGTTGATTGCCTTGGATATCCTTTACCCGGAAATTCAGAGAATTAAGGGTAAGATGAACCTGGAAAAGATTATCATCACATCGTTGAGTGACTACTTACCCGAGATTTTGCCTGTCGAAGTACCGAATGAATTGGCAAATGATAAATTACATTTTCAGGATACGATTGATTTTCTGGATTTAATTGATTCAGCGACTGTAAGCTCATCCGGAGTGATGCTTGATCTGAAAAAAGATATTGCTTTGCTGCAATATACCGGGGGTACCACTGGGATTCCAAAAGCGGCGGTAATCAGTCATTTTGGGCTTGCTTATGCCGCTTGTGTTCCAAGTCGTTGGTGGCATTGGAAAAATGATGATGTGCATCTGGTAGTTACGCCGATTTTCCATACTTTTGGAATGATACATTGTTTATGTGCGCCGCTGTTATCGGGTGGCAGGCTGGTATTTTTAGCCAGGTTCTCCGTTGAATCTACTGTAAAGGCTATTAGTCATTATGAATGCACGGTATGGTCGACAAGTGCGACCATGATTATTGCACTCTTAAATTGGCAACCATTAAAGGCAGAAGATATTAAAACACTTTTGCTCATATCCCTTGGCGGGGCACCGATGCCCAAATCTTGTATAGACAGACTAAACGAGTTATCTCCCCAGATTATTATTCGGGAAGGCTTAGGTTTTTCAGAAACATCTTCCGGTTCAGCAATAATGTCTCCTCTCCATTGTATTAAATCAGGTTACATAGGTATTCCTAACATCTCTACCGATGTAAAAATAGTTGACCTGAATTCCGGTGATAATGAAGTTTCACCTGATACCGAGGGGGAAATTATCGTAAAAGGCAAGTCAATAATGAAAGGATATTGGAAAAATCCTGCCGAAACGAGAAAGGCATTGCGTAAAGGCTGGTTTTATACCGGCGATATCGGAAAGATGAATGAGGAAGGCTGGGTAGCAATTGTAGGCAGGAAGAAAGAGATGATTAAATGTTCGGGTTTTAGCGTGTTCCCGGCTGAAGTTGAGGAACTATTATACAGGCATCCGGCTATTGCACAGGTAGCAGTCATAGGCGTCCAGGATTCTTACAGGGGCGAAACGCCTAAGGCTTTTGTGGTTCTGAAAAACGAATATAAAAATAAAATTTGTGAGCGTGATATTATCGACTGGGCTAAAGATAATATGGCTACATATAAACGTCCGCGTTTGGTGGAATTCCGTGAGGAATTGCCCAGAAGCGGTGCCGGCAAGATTCTGAGAAGGGTACTGGCTGATCAGGAAAATACTGAATAGATAAATAGATTGCCGTGCTTCTGTTTATATTTCCTGGGAGGGCACGGATTCAGCTTATGGATTGGCATATTTAATTTGAGGTGATAGAAGCCTGCTTACACCTATAAAGTGCTTAATAAACATTTGATGGAGGAAATATGGAAAACAAAAATGATCAAGAAAGGGTAGAAAGACGCTGGAAAAAGTTCCAGGAAGCTCAGGGCTATACAGATGAGGAGATAGCCATTTATCGCTCAAGACCGCAATACTGCAAAGCTATGGAAAACGCACCAAAATTTATGACCCATAAAATCATAGTTGAGGTAGTTGAGTCTCATAATTGTAATGCAGGTCATAAAAAGGGCGACAAATTCGTTATGACCGGCAATGGTTATCTTATTGCGGAAGAAAGTCCCAAATTAATGTGTGTGCATGCACTGAATGCATTTATTCCCTATATCTTTGGTATGTGGGAACGTTTTTATGAGGACCTGGATCCGGATGGTTTATTGTTCGATACGGTGCATTGCCCTGACGTTGGTTGTAAGAGGGGTGGGTGGGGAGAATGTATTATGCGAATGTATGCAGTTGAAGTTCCCAAAGAAGAGAGAATAGGACTGCAAGGAGTAAATAAATAAGTACGTTATTATGAAACAATAAAGTATGTTTCATGATGGTTCTTTCCTGATAGTGCATGAATTAGCTCAAACCCTCTGCTCGTATAGTAGTACAGGTAGAGGGTTTGGGCCAGTTGATACGTCATAAAGTAGTGTCGCGATTCTATCGAGCATAATCTGGTAGCATGGAAGCCTTTCATATACCATTTTGTTAAAAGAGTATTAGTTAACGATATATTGTAAATTTGAGAAAATTGCATAACCTGGTAAATAGGGGATATCAGATAGACATATAGCGGCCTTTAAGCATATTGAGACAAACATAACTTTCCAATGATCTTAACCCTTGTACACGTGAAATTTCTTTTTCCATAAAATCAGACAATTCATCCGGCGATTTAAAAGCTCCCAAAAGGAGAAGGTCATATCTGCCTGTTGTTGTAGAAGCCCATTTAATATGGGGATTGTTTGTTAATTTGTTAGCTTCTTCGTGTAAATATTCATGAGCTATACCCATTGAGATACCGACCAGCATAGGCAATTCACATTTAAGCGGATCAGCTAAAGCAGAGAATCTCAGGATATTCTCGTCAATAAGCTTTTGGAGTCTGCGTCTGATTGTACTGGTGCTCATTTGCGTTTGTATTGCAAGCTGCTCATGACTTATTAAAGCATTCTTGGAGAGAGTCAGTATTATATCCATGTCGTGATTATCAATCATTTTTGATCTCCTTAGTTATGGTGTTATTAAGAATATGAATAATGCTATAAATCAGTCATTATTTTATCATAAATGACAAAAATAATGTTTTTTAAGATGATAAACTATTGACATACAACTATTATTGCCTTATTATAAAACGTGTTATTCCGGTCCCTCATATTACATAAGCAAGAGCGTATGAATTAGCTCTAAGAATAAATCGATTGGTTTATTGGTAGTCTTTATATATGGCTATACACCTTAATATAGAGAATAAGTCTTTTTCAATTCGTTATTTTAATTTGGTAAGCAGGCATATTATTGAATATTTCATTTATTTTCTGTAGATGTGTACACTGCATCTATGGCAAGGAGGTGGATTAAACGAGGATTATAATGATTATTTAGCGTTAATTCGATACTAATAAGCTATAGGGAGTATAAAATGAATAAAAGGATAATCATGCCCTTGGTCTTGCTGATTGTATTCAGCCTTCTTCTTATTAGTTGTTCAAACCAACAGTCTTCACAACAACCTGCTTCTTCTACACCTGAACCTGCAACAACTTCACAACCTGCAAAAGTTCATGAATGGAAAATGGAGTGTTTTATGCCGCCAACCGATACTGAATATTCGGTTGCCTGGCAAAAATTCGCGGACTTGGTTGATGCCAATACTGATGGACAGGTAAAAATCACCCTTTTTGAAACTGGCTCTGTAGTTACATCCGCAGAGTTAATGAATGCTGTGCGCGATGGCATTCTTCAGGCTTCTGTATCCAGCCCGGCATATTTTAGAGGGGCGATTCCTGTATTAAACGTTGTTGACGGTCTTCCTTTTTCCTTTCAAACTGTGGAAGAGCTTGATGAACTATTACATGATTATGGTCTTTCTGAATTAACACGCGAATCGCTAACTGAATATGGTGTACATTTAATTGGACATAATGCTGGTGCTGGTGACGGACTGGGGATCATGTCTGCAGTTCCTTTTAGTAATCTGGATGATTTGAACGGTAAAATAATACGAACACACGGTTCCTTTCTAGATTTCTGGACTGAGCTTGGACTTAAGACTGTATCGATACCGTTTCCTGAGATATATACATCTATTGCCACTGGGACAATCGATGCTGTAGCCACTGCATGGAATGGCATGTATTCTTTAAAACTGTATGAACTCTGTAACTATGGCATGATACCAAATCAAATCGGCTGTAATACGGCACAACTTATAGTTAATCCTGATGCATGGGATGCTTTATCGACGGATGTTCAGGATATAATTAATGATACTTATTATAATGAGTGGAATCCGTGGAATGTTAATGAATATGCTCCGACAAGATTAGCAGTTTTCGATGAGTTCAAAGCACAGGGAGTAGAATTTGTTACTTTACCGCAAGAAGACCAGGACCATATGTTGGAAGTAGCAATAGGATTATGGGATGAAGCTGCTGAAGAAGATGCGCTATGTGCACAAGCGGTAGAAATATTGAAAGATTACTATAAACAAACAGGACGCATTAAGTAATACCCGATATCAACAAGGAGCATGAGCTTGAAATCTCATGCTCCTTGTTAGAAAAAAAGTAAGGTTTTCAGAATGATTGACAGGATTATCAGGTTTATTGACCGTTTAAGCGAATGGTCGGGAAAAATTACCAGCTATTCGCTGCTTGCTATGATTGCCATATTGTCAATTGAAGTGTTAATGCGCTACGTATTTAATAGTCCAACAATATGGGCTCACGAATTGACCATGTACCTTTTTGCAGCTACGGTTATGCTCGGTGGAGCGTATGCACTACTAAATGACGGGCATGTAAAAATGGATATCATTTATACCCGGTTATCGGATAGAAAAAAGGCTATATTAGATATCGTCACCTTTCTTTTCTTCGTTATCTTTATTGGTGCTCTGCTTTGGAAGGGCTCTGATATTGCCTGTAAATCCATCAAGGTTATGGAAAAAAGCGATAGTGCATGGTCTCCGTATATTTGGCCTTCAAGATTGATTGTTGCAATAGGAGCGTTGCTTTTACTTTTACAGGGATTGGTGAATTTCATTAAAAATATTATATATCTATTCAGTAAACAACCTTCTCATGAGCATTGAATTAATTACTATTTTACTTTTTACATCACTGGTAGTTCTGTTACTAACAGGGTTGCCGATCGCCTTTAGCATGGGGGCTATAGGTATAATATTTGCCTATATATTTATGGGTCATTCCAGTATTGCTATAAGTGTCACATCTGTTAATGGCCTTTTAAGTACCTTTTCATTTTTAGCGGTACCTCTATTTACTTTCATGGCTGTAATGCTTGATTCGTCAGGGCTGGTGGATGCGCTTTTCGAAACAATGCATCGCTGGTTTGGCTCATTGAAAGGTGGGCTATCCATTGGCACAGTAGTTCTTTGTACGATATTTGCTGCAATGTCGGGTGTGAGTGCGGCTGGTACCGTTGCAATGGGTACCATTGCCCTGCCCGCCATGTTAAAACGAAATTATCATAAAGATATTGTCATTGGACCAATAGCAGCAGGTGGCGCCCTGGGACAGCTCATACCTCCCAGCGGTATGATGATAATTTATTCGCTTATCGCCGGGGAATCTATAGGAAGGCTCTTTTTAGGAGGTATTATACCCGGTTTAATGTTAGCCGGTATGTTCATCATATATCTTATTGTCATCTGCAATCTGAAACCAACGTTAGGTCCTCCTATTCCTGTTGAGGAGCGTGTGGGATGGGTTGAAAAATTTATTTCTTTAAAATCTGTAATACTGCCTATCATACTGATTCTTGGTGTGCTTGGTACAATATTTTTCGGAATAGCTACACCTACAGAGGCAGCAGCAATAGGTGCGCTTGGCAGCATAATATGTGCCGTTATATACAGAAAACTAACCTTTAAAAGCATTAGCCGGACAGTATATAAAAGTATACAGCTTACTTGCATGATTCTATGGCTTATGGTTGCAGGTATGATCTTTGCATCTGTCTATACAGCAATAGGCGCTCAATCGTTTATTACCGAGATAATTACCAATCTGCAAATCAATAAATGGTTAATAATCGTTTTTATTCAAATTATCTGGATATTTCTGGGTATGTTGATGGATCCTAATGGCATCATGTTTATTACTATGCCTGTATTTTTACCGATTATAAATACCTTCGATTTAAGCCCTTTGTGGTTTGGAGTTCTCTGGGTAATTAACATGGAAATGGGATATTTAACACCTCCTTTTGGCTTGAATCTGTTTTACTTGAAAGCAGTCGCACCCAAGGAAATAACTATGCTTGATATTTACCATTCTGTAATACCTTTCATTTTTATTCAGGCTATATGTCTTATATTATGTACTGTATTTCCAAATATAATTTTATTCCTGCCTGATTTATTGATGGGTAAATCTTGAGTTCCGATATGCATTAATACTTTCATCAACCGTATTCAATTTTCATAATTTGCATTGTTACAAATTATGGACTTTTCTGTAATTGCGTCTTCAGGAAGTATTATAATGATGGAACATAAAAAGAAGAATACAATAACGACAGAACTCCGTCCTTTTTTTTATCCCCGATCAATTGCTGTAGCAGGCGTCTCACGCGATCATACCAGATATGGTAGTGCCATTTTTAAAACAATTCGTGATTTTGGTTTTAGCGGTCAGTTGTATCCGGTGAATCCTAAGCTGGATGAATATGAAGGAATTAAAGCTTATCCTTCTATTACAGCTATTCCGGAGGTTGTTGATCTGGTTTATATTACGACTACCGCTTCCCAGGTGCCTGCAATAGTCAGGGAATGCAGAGCAAAGGGTGTTCCGGCAGTGATTATTATCAGTGCCGGTTTTAGTGAAGCAGGAACCTGTGAAGGAAGGAAGCTTGAATCTGATATTAAGCAGTATACAGGCAATGGCATGCATATCATCGGCCCCAATTGCTTTGGTATTTACAGCCCGGACGGTGGAGTAACTCAGCTTTCCAGCGCTCATTTTCAAAAAATATCGGGACATGTGGGCATTATATCTCAAAGCGGTGGACTCTTAGATGATATCTGCCGTGTTTCGCGTGATTATGATATCAGGTTGAGTAAAGTTGTCAGCTATGGCAATGCCTGTGATATAACTGAAGCAGAGCTCCTGAGATATTTTGAAGAAGATGATCAGACCAGGATAATTGCCGCCTATATTGAAGGAGCAAGAAAGGGCAAAGAAACATTTGAAATATTAAAGCGTCTTTCTCTTGTAAAGCCGGTAATTATACTTAAAGGAGGATTAACACCTCGCGGGGCGATAATGGTAAGCAGTCATACTGCTTCACTGGGAGGTAGCGAGCAAATTTGGGATGCCTTATTCCGTCAAACGGGTACAATTCGTGTCGATTCCGTTGAAGAATTGCTTGACACTATTACTGCTTTCTCTCACCTGCCTCCACAGATCGATAACCGTATATCCTTGATATGTGGTGGTGGTGGCGTAAGCGTTATGGCAACGGATGCCAGCTATCGTGCGGGACTTGAAATAGCACCCTTGAGTAAAGGCCTGAGAAGAAAGATAGCAGCATTGCTTCCACCAGTGGGTAGCAGTGCTAATAATCCTATAGATGTTGCCAATCCCTTTCCGCCGGCAGAGGTTATAAGGGATATTATTGAGTATTTAGCAGCATCAGGAGAAGTACGCAGTATCATTCTGGATAAACTTACGCTTTCCTGCAAGCTGCGGCAGTTGTTTGGTTATACCAAACAAATTAGTTGGAAAGAAAAATCATGGTTGAAAGATATCCCCGTTCTAATGGCAAAAAAGTGGAATATACCTGTCGTTGTCATACTCCGCGAAGGCGGCGATGTGCCCGGAAAATTATCCTGTGAAGCAGAGACACGTAAATTACGTGCGTACTATCGTAATAATAATGTTGCAGTTTATCCCAATATCGAACGTGCCCTTAAAGCTCTGGGTAAAATGATTGCTTATTATCGCTGGCTCAACGACATTACTAAATCTACATAGAGGAATTACAGCTATTTAGTATTCATTACATCATGCTTAATATTATTATCATGACAGCAGGGATATTTAAATGACTGATAATGCGATTTTGGATAAGGTATACAGGGAAAAAAGAACTTGTTTAACGGAAATCGAATCAAAAGATTTAATTAAAGAAGCAGGAATACCGGTAAATGAGGCAATATTAGCTAAATCGGAAAAAGAGGTAATAGATATTAGTTTGGCTATAGGGTTTCCTGTAGCCATAAAAGTAATGTCATATGACATCATTCACAAGAGCGATGCTGGCGGTGTGAAACTTGATATAAAGGACATAGTCGGGGCTAAAAATGCCTATCGTGAAATTATTAGCTCAGCTGAAAAATATAATGCCAATGCCGTTATACAGGGTGTATCGGTACAAAAAATGGCGCGTCCTGGTCAGGAGATTATTATCGGCATGACCAGGGATGCCCAGTTTGGCCCGATATTGATGTTCGGGGTAGGTGGTGTAATGGTGGAGATAATGAAGGATGTTTCTTTTAGAATAGTACCTCTGAGCCAAAGAGATGCTGCCGAGATGGTAAGGCAAATCAAAGGATACACTTTATTGACTGGCTTTCGTGGATCGGAGCCATGTGACATATTGTATCTTGAGCAGATGCTATTGAAAATTTCGGCATTCGTAGAGAAATATCCACAGATAAAAGAGCTGGATCTCAATCCTGTCTTCGCTTATAAGCAAGGCGCTGTTGTAGTCGATTCAAGAGTTATTCTTGAATACTGATTCAATTCCAGTCAGGTCATCGGGAGATAGAATAGAAATTCTAATACTATATCTGTTGTTTGCAATATAAGCACTGTACCAGGAGATTTCCCCCAATTAATTTTAGTCTGATAAATGATAACAGGAGATGAGAATATGAGACTGCTGGGACTTTCATTCGGAAGAAAGATGGCAAATACAGAAGTACTGGTGAAAGAAGCTATGATGGCGGCAGAGGAAGCTGGTGTTGAGGTGGGGATGATACGCATATTGGACCTGGATATTAAACCATGTCAGGGCTGTATTTCCTGTGCGCGTTCTTTAATGTCAGGCGGCTCCGGAGAATGTGCTATTAAAGACGATGATTTTCATTTTCTGGATGAAGAGATTCTGGCAAGTGATGGAATTATATTGGGAGCGCCAGTATATGTTCTGGGGCCAACGGGTTTATTGAAGATAATCAGTGATAGGATGGGGCCTTCCCATGATATGACATCCCGGCTTGAAGCAAGGAAAATCAACCAGTCCAAAGGTTCAGCAGCGCCAAAGGGGCCGGATGAAAGGTCTTTCAAAAGAAGGGTTGCCGGCTTTATTTCTATGGGCGGCGCCGCTACTCCTCACTGGCTCTCTCTGGGATTACCCCTGATGAATTTATTCACCTTCTCTTCGCAAATAGCAGTGGTTGACCAGATGCAGGTAATAGCCGCAGGACAATATAGAAATATTGTCCTTAATGATGAAGCACTGGCAAGAGCTCGTTTGCTTGGGCGTCATGTGGCGGAAGCTATGCTTGATTCAGCAGAGGAAGTGAAATGGATGGGTGATGAAATGGGAACTTGTCCTGTCTGCCATTCCAATTTATTGACGGTAAAACAAAAGAATCCCGTTGAATGCCCGATCTGCGGTATTGAGGGAGAATTAAGCATGGCGGGAGACGAAATAAAAGTAACCTTTAGTGAAAGTGAAAAGCAGCGATCGCGTTTAACTCTGGCAGGCAAACTGGAACACTGGAACGAGTTACTGGACAATTTAGACATTATGCTAAAGAGGCCGGAATCATCTACAATTCCTCAAAAACTTGAAAAATATAAAGGCTATCGGGAAATAAAGCCAAAGTAAAAATTTTTAAGAGCTGCCGGTTATAGAAGCTTCTTTGATCTCAGGAAACAAATACCTGAATCTTACTATAAAGAAATGTACGATAATTCTTACTATTATGGTGCGATTATTTGAATGGTAGGCCGTACAGGTCTCGAACCTGTGACACCCTGATTAAAAGTCAGGTGCTCTACCAACTGAGCTAACGGCCCACAACGTATCATTATAACAGCAATGCCCTTGTTAAAGAAATTTATCCCTATCTGCAGCGCTTAATGAGGGCACAGCTTAGCTTGCGCAATAAAACTATTTACCTGATAGTACGGTATAGATGTGCTGTGCCAGAGCAGGATGGATATCACAAATGAAGCAGCCTTCCCCTTCTTCTACCGAAAATGTAAGACGGTTGGGTTTGGAGCTACTATTGGAGAACTTGCTTAAGCCGGTTTCATCCCACGGCATCTCATGCCCCACCAGATCAAGAAAACCGCGCACATCCTGAGGCCGCTCCAGTAGTATATCAAAAGGCATTCCCTGTGCCATTTTTTCCAGTTGTTCGGGTTTTAATTTAATACGCATAATCCATCATCTTCCTGAGTCAAATTCCAGATGATTATATGATGGGGGAAGTTGTGGTGTCAAACAAATAGTATGTGTTCTCTCATATGTTATTCTCAGGAATTGCTGCAATAGTAATATATCGGTTTGATATTATCAAATGTACGCATTATGTGAATTGACAAAATATCATTTTCTGTATATGGTAAAGCATCGTACTTCTCCGGAGGAATGCTATATGAAAAGAATTATAACAGCGCTGCTTCTTATTATAGTATCGTCATTTGCCTGTATGCCGACACCGTCGCTTGAGCTTGGAGCAAGTCTGGAGACGCCGGTCAACGGGAGTATTCTCTCATCCACAACACCTGTACTGTCATGGAACGGCCTCGGAGGTCCAAATTCGTACAGGCTTCAGATAGCACCTGACAGCAACTTCCAGCAAATAGCGCTGGATGTAAATGACATTGTAGATATCATGTATACCGTACCTTCAGGCAAACTCAGCAATGATAAAACCTATTACTGGCGTGTGAACGCCAGTAAAGGAGATAAAACATCGGCCTGGTCTGAAAGCTGGAGTTTCAGTACGCCTGCCGGCCAGCCCCCTTCCCCTGCTCCCGCAGGTAAAGCAGCCATCCAGGTTCTGGTTACTTTAGATGGAGCTATGTGGACGGGAGGTATCCATTACAGGATAACCGGCCCAAACAACATATCGGGTTCCATTGTCCCTAAGAGCTATGCGGATGTCCCCGCAGGGGAATATGCTGTGACCTATCAATCGGGCGGCCCCTCCGGTGCCAAACTGGCAAGTATAACTCCGGCCCCATCGCAGGATGTTGAGAACGGCACGACCGTCTCTTATACGCTTAATTTTCACAGTCAATCCAGCAGTGCAATTACAGTAAATGCAACACTGAATGGCTCACCGTGGTCCGGCGATGTTTATTACAATATCAAAGGACCCTTCAATGACGCTGAGGCATCAGCGCCGAAAACGCTTAGCGGCCTTCCTTCCGGGGATTATACGCTTATCTACCAGCGCGGCGGTCCCGCCGGGGCTACTTTAAATACTATTTCACCTGCGCCGCTGCAGCATCTCGGCCCTTCCGGCGGCAGCATCATCTACACATTGAATTTTGTCACTGCCCCGGTCGGTGGTAATGTGGTAGTTAATGCTACGCTTGACGGCGCACCGTGGTCAGGCAAGGTAGAGTATTCTCTCAGCGGTGCTATTACCGATATTGAACATTCGGTTCCCATGACCTTATCCAGCATACCTGCCGGATATGACTGCACGGTCACATACAGGAGCGGCGGCCCATCCAATGCTCAGCTTGTCGCAATTACTCCTTCGCCCACGCAGAAGACGGTTACAGGTCAGATTGTGTATGTGCTCGATTTCCGCTCTCAGCAGGTAAGCGGCAGTATTGTGGTGAATGCCACGCTCGACGGCAAACCCTGGCAGACCGCAATCGGTTCAGGGGCTATCAACTATACTATCGTCGGTCCGGTAATAGACTCGGATTCTACAATTCCGCAAACGTTCGGCAATCAACCGGGCGGTAAGTATACCCTTCAGTATAATTCCGGCGGTCCGATCGGTGCCACACTGACAAGTATTACGCCGTCGCCGGTACAGAAGTTAACTGCCAGTAATCCTAACCTTGTTTATACTTTGAACTTCAGTGCGGAGGCTAAAGGTACTGTCACGGTACAGGCGATGATGAATAATGAACCGTGGTCAGGGCCGGTCGGCTATGTAATTAACGGACCCTATGTAGAATCCGGTTCCACGGTTCCCAATAGTATAGGCAATGCACCGCCGGGCACCTATTCCCTTTCCTACAGCTCCGGAGGACCTCCGAGTTGTGTCTTTCAGGGAGTACAGCCCGCTTCGCAGTCCCTGCAGGCAGGCGGTCATATTCAATTTATCCTGTATTTTAAATTTCAAGGAGTGGAGCCCGAACCGGAAGAACCTCTTATCGGCCCGGGAGGTCTGCCTCCGGTATTGCCTCCTGAGAATTGAAAGTGAATACGGAGCAAAGAGCCGGAAAACAGACGCTGATATTTACGCCATGGGTGTATGAGAAGTAATCGTTTTAAAAATGAAAAAAGCCCCGGTTGTAGTGCACAACCGGGGCTTTTTGTGATTACGTAATCTATGCCTTTTCCAGGTAGGTCATATCAACATAGTGGTCTTTATCCGTATAGGCAGTATAAGTGGCGGGTTTGTAGCCGTTAAAGGTAATCGTGATATCTATGTTCTTATTCCTGGGCAGCCACTCAACTTCCCAATCGCCGAAATCATTTGTCACCGTCTCCCAGCTCTCTCCGGTTTCTTTACAGGAGAGCTTTACTTTAGCGCCGATGAATACTTCTTCCTCTTCTTTGGGATAGTACACTGTACCTGCTAAAAATACCGTGGGAATATTGAGGTGTACCACATTGGTCTCCTGTCCTTCCAGCGGCTCCAGTTGAGTTACACGATTTGCTGCAATTACCTGGCAAATCTTACTTTTGTCGTCATCCAGGTCACCGAAGGTAAGAGCATTGTTGGGGCAAACCTCCACGCAACGCGGAACTTTCAGCTTGGAGTCTCCCAGATAAGACAGGTAATTGGGATCATCAAGCAGCTCGGCGCACATGGTGCATTTCTGCGGGATCTGCAATTCCTCGTTCCAGTATACAGCGCCGATAG
>CAZFIM010000062.1:5045-13433 GCA_964519615.1 uncultured Dehalococcoidales bacterium | reverse complement strand
GATGCACATACGGGATGCAGCGGTCCCGGGCCAGGCAAATTCTTTGAAATACTTGACTATAAGTTGTACTCGTGGCCCGGCCATGGTGTAGCACCTGAGTATTGCTATCAAGCAAATGAAGGTGAGTATATGAAAGTTGAAGAATACGATGAGTTGATTGAAGATCCTTCTAATTATTTTACCCACGTATATTTACCAAGGTGTTACGGTAAATTAGATGGTTTCAAGATGCTTCCAACGCTCACAGACATTCTTGAAATGTATGGCGTTGCCTTTAACTTTACCTCTTTCAACATGGAATCTGTTCATGAGACCTATCGGACGCTTTTTAATGCCGGTGCTGAAACCGCAAAATGGGCAGGAATGGTAAGAGGTTTTAATCAAGAGATGATATCATTGGGATATCCGACCCTCACCGCAGGTTTCAGTAAAGCTCCTTTTGATGTGATAGGTGATACTCTCAGAGGTACAAGAGGAATTATGCTCGATATGTACCGCTGCCCCGAAAAACTTATCGAGGCCATGGAGTCAATAACGCCGCTGATGATCAAAATGGGGGTACGGGCTGTACGGGCAAGCGGAAGGCCACTTGTCTTTATGCCTTTACATAAAGGAGCAGACGGTTTTCTCTCAGATGAGCAATATAAAAGGTTTTACTGGCCTACCTTTCGGAAAGTGCTTATCGGACTGATCGATGAGGGTTGTGTTCCTTTTCCTGTAGCTGAAGGCGGCTACCATTCACGCTTGGAGATTATCAAAGATTTGCCTGTGGGAAAGACTGTGTGGATGTTTGATGATATGGATATGGCCAAAGCAAAAAGGACAATCGGAGAAGTTGCATGCATAACAGGCAACATACCGACCGATATATTAACATTGGGCACGCCTGAGCAGGTTAAAGATTATACTAAAAACCTCATCGATAACTGTGCAGGTGACGGTGGTTACATTATGAGTAACGGCGCCTTTCTGGACGAGGCCGATCCGGTTAATGTTAAGACCGTAATAGATTTCACCAGACAATATGGTGTTTACCGCTAGTCTTATCAGCTGTCTTCCAGCAAGTTGTTTTACCTGAAAAAACAGTATTCGCGACAGTATATGTGGGCAGGTTTGTTCAGCAATTATTCTTCAGCTCATATATATACACGTATCCAAAGACGTAAATACGCATATATGAAAGTACCGTATTCTGTGTACTGCTTGCCACCGCTTAATGATACCATTGAAGGTTGCCTGCTTCCATATATTGATGAATTCGTAGTAATGTTTACATTACACTGATATTCATAATGTTGATTGATGATAGTATAATAGTCGCAAAGGAAAATTTGATACTATTGTTTAATAAGTTTTAAAAGAGGAAGATATTCATAGAATCTGCATAAAACACTTTGTGAAAACGTATCTTAAGCAAAACAGGAGGTAGGCAACTATGCCCGATTTCACGATATTGAAAGGTAAAGTAAATGAACTTGCGGAGAGAAAATGGGATGATGCAGCAATTGCTGAAAGAATCAACACTCTGATCAAGCAAGGCATTCCCCATAAAAAGCTGGATATTGCTGATATAAAGGCCCGAAAAAAAGAGATACTTGATCGTGTCCAATCGAGAGCTGAAGAGAATAACTATTATCTTAAAAGCTGTGCCCAGGGCACCGCGCTTGCACTTTTAGAGGAGTTCGGTATGGGAAATATGGAAATTATCAAGGCGCTTACGCCTTTTCCGGGCATTGGCAGTTCAGGCGGGATCTGCGGTGGTGTATCGGGCAGTTTGATTGCCTTCGGCCTTTTCTTTGGGAGTGATACCCCTCCGGAACCGGAGAAAACGGGTAGAACTATGGGGATTGCCAAGCAATTTCTGACTACTTTCAATGAGAAGATCGGGAGTGTATATTGCGCAGATATTATCCATACTGTACTCGGTCATAAGTGTAATCCCGGAGAAAGCCAAGAATCAATGGCTCAATTCACAGCGGAAAAAGGCATTGAGAAATGCGGCCTTGCACCCGGAATCGGAGCACGATTGGCTGCCGGACTTATTATCGACAATATGTAAAAAGTATACATGGAAGGCTTTTGATGATTGCACCTCCTGTATCATAGCTGGTGTGGTTTTAGTAATATAGAAATAATTTATGCTATCGGGGTGGAGGTTCTGTAATATCACATCTATTTCCGATCCAGGGGGTGAGGTTGGGAGTCGGTCTGTGGGTAACAATTTTTTCGATATTATAGGTACCTAATTGTTCACCCTCAACGAATCCCTGCATGGCAGCTTCCGCGATGTATCCTTTGTTTAACCAATCATACAGCCATTGTCTGGCGTATGCCGGATTTTCCTGCACAATTCCGAATCCTGATTTGAGAAGCCATCTTTTATTGAACTCCTCCTGAGAACCTATGGTGGGAGCAATAAGTACAGGTATACCTAGGGCGCTATAAAAAGAAAGCTCGGAAGGCTTGGTCCAGAGAATATCCGTCTTCCTGAGTTTTTGATTAAACTCCCAGAAATACTTTTCAATATTGTTCTGGTATAAAATATCAATGCTTTTTCTAATAGCTTCAAATGCCGGTTTATTAAACAACTCCTTTTCAAAGTAGTCCTTCACTTTCCTCTTTATTCCGGCAGATAGAATAATTTTAAGCGCACCTGATTGAAGTTCAGAATACAGGCTTTTAACGTATTGAATGGCGATTTCTTTCTGAGCTCCGGCACCGCCGATGGAAAAAAGTATTGTCAGCGGATGATCTGATTTATCCGGAAGAGCACCCAGTTTATTTTCAACCAGAATCCTGTAATTTGCCAGATACTTCTTTTGCGGGTCCAGGTTAATAAGTCGTTTTCTGAGGTCTTCTTTTAGAATCTCCATTTGCTCAGTTCCGATAATTTCCGGAGGCAAAGGATACCCTGTTAAGAAAATATTTCCCTTTTTAACGCCATAGCAGGTTAGTCTTTCGGCGGTCCTCTCATTGGGAGCGAAATATTTGATCCTGCTCTCCGCAGGATATAAAGATGCCCATGTTCTGGAGATATCGGCATCGCATACAACACAATAAATATCTCCGGGATACTTGAAATACTCCGCCATGAAGGCGGGCGTCAGGAAAGATGTTATCAGCGGAACACCATCATGATTATTTCTCGCTATCAGATCACTACCCCACCCCTTTCTCATAAAGGCAAAAAGCCTTTTGAGCTGGAAATTCGTGCCGGATAGATCCCTGACAGGATAGAAATGCGATATTCTCTGGAAAAAATCCACCGTAGAAAAAATGGCATTTCCCACAAGTGGAATGTTTTTGGCATCCGAGGCGAACTCATAAAAATGTCTCATGCTTTCCCATATTCTTTTATCTTTCGCCGGTATGCCATTGTAGTCATTGGCATTAATGATTTTGCCGTCAATGGCCAGGTTCTTCAGCGCATAGGCCGTTCTCTGATGGCCGTATCCCATGTTTACCGCGATTACAGTTGCTTTGTGCATATTATTCAGTTTATATATGTTGATACTCTGTTCCCGTAGTGTTCTACAATTTTTTCACTGAAGATTATCATTTAGATTATATATAAAATACCGAAAAATGTCTGTATAAATGTCGATGTTATACCGCAGATATCGACTATTGTTTAAACCTTATGAGTAGAGATATCCGGTAGATGACCCCCCGCATATCGGGTTAATTATCACTTCCTGCCATTCTTTTCCGGCGAGCTATGAACACCTGAATAAGAAGAGCGATTACCATGATAATAATAAACCCGACGATAACTGAGGAATTCGTTGGGGTGAAACCGAGAATGCGAAATCCGTGGCTGGTAAGCATTCCCAGGATAATGGTAGCTCCATCAAAAATCAAAGAAGATAAAGCAACACCGAGTATGAGGTGGCGAAACGGCAAACGGATAACGCCGGCGGCTATTGATGGCAGATAGAGAAGTCCTCCCAGACGTAAAAAGGCTATTGTCATAGGTATATGTGTTGATGACCCTTCTGTAATGACTGCGATACGTTTATGAATTCGAGGGAAATGGTTGCCAATCCAGCTTAATAGATTACGGCCGAGAATATGGCTCAACACATACGTGAGTGATGATCCACATAATCGGGCAGAGAATACAATGAGAAATGTGTAAAGTGAGTGTATAGTAAAGCCGCTTTGATAACCGGCTAAAAATAAAGCGGAATCAGGAATAAAAGGAAAGGGAACCCCTATCTCTGCTAAGAGAGTAATAAAAAACAGGGCTGCTAAAGTGGCTATTTGGCCCTGTCCTAATAGACTGGCAATCTGCGAAACAATGCTTTCAATCCATGACATGGTGCAATAGAATATAGCTACTAATTATGTGTTCGTTATTGTTCCTGTTGGAATGACTGTAATATACGATATAAACCAGATATAATGGTAACATATTTGCGCCATGTTTTCCTGCTTGCTGTTGAATTACGCGAAAATCTGACATAATTATTGTGCGTGCTCAAGGTAAGAAGCTACACAAATTAACTATACTGCAATCTCGGAGAAGTTCAAACTATCATACTTGTATTCTGCCTTGAAATCTCTACCAATAGAAGCAATAGATCGCAGGGAGCGTAATATCATTTTTCGCTATTGTATGGGAACAGTGTCACGTCCCTTTTGAAATAATGGAAAATGAACGTGGACGGAATATATATCTCGCTAATGTATTGCATTGACAATATCACCATTTAAGGATGCTGAAGATTATTCTGCAGGATAAATCTCAATGCCGTGTCCAGGAATGCCCTTATACTAGCGCATCATAGCTGGTGGCCTTGAATCTGGTGATTGCTTAAGACAGCAAAAATAAGAGTTGGCGTTTATTCCAATCACGATAGTCAAATGACCTTTATAGCATTCGGACTTTAGCCTTTATCGAGCTTTATGATTTATACCGGAAGATTGTTCGCTGGTGGATAGACTATCAGTCATAGTATTGACCAGCCAACCTAGAAAAGACCCAAAACTGTACGCAGAAGCCAGATTATGAGAAGAATAATCCCGATGATAAGAGCAATGTGAATTAAAAATCCCAGGCTGCGGAAAAAGACGAAGCCGAGTAACCATAATACCAGAATTATTATCCCTATCAATAATAATGTGCTCATATCTTCATCTCCTTGTTTTATTGGGTTATCCAACGCTGGCGTACTATCACAGGGACTGAATCGCCTTCTGATGACGGCACGATGTGCAGGATGTACGCTATATCACCACCGGTAGTATTATAAATGCAGTAGCTGAATTTTGTTACGGACTTCGTGTAACCGATTTTTAGCTCCCAATGCATGGTATCACGCTGAATTTCTTTACCATTAATCTCCAGTTTCACCTGTTCGGGTAGATATTCGAACCAGAAATCAACGGGTTTATCCGCATTTACCTCAGTTTGCTCATTTTGACTTGCAAGAGTCCCGATAGGGAAAACATTGTTATGCTCATCCACTACGATAGTACGCAGGTATACATCCTTGTTTTTATCAGGTTCATCTTGAGGTGGGGTGTTAGATACCGCATTTGGCTCAGACACGGAACGAGATTGATTTTGGTGTGGGGGATATGTTGTCAGCGGTATCTCAGGTTGATCGGATTTATCACATGACATAATGAATATACAGAGTATAACTATTGCCGTTGATAAATGGACCAATCTATTTTTCATACTATATATTATCTACTTGCTTCATCATATTGTACAGCTATAACAGTCGGATAATGACTTATATTTGCTTAGTACATGCGGCTACTACCGTATTCAGGGAAGAGTATAGCGGATGGTTAAAACGGCATGCTCAAAACAAATCATGTCTGCTACTCCATCCCAATTTGTAGATGTGAAGAATTGTATTCTGAGTTGGCAGCGAGATGCGCCTGATCCTACCAGTTTTTGAATGATTTGGTCACCGCCGCTTGATTTATTAATGTCCCATTTCCACGGATTAAGCGGATAATTCTGAAAAGAACCACCTTCGGTCAGCTGCGCTGCTTTGAGATATGCGGTTCTCTCCAGATTTTCGTAGGTGCCGTATTGATAGTGATAGACCTCCAGTGCTCCCATATTGCCGTGCTGTCCTTTGGCATAGGTGGGGTTACCGTTCACTGTGCAATTGCTTAAATCCAGAACAGCCTCCTGTATTAAGGCATTGGACGGAATAGAACTGATGTCAAAACTTAGAAATGCACGGCAGGCCAGGTTAATTTCGTTATCGCCGGCACAGGGGATGGTTTGTTTCTCATAGGAAGAACTGTATTTTACCAGAGTCCCGTCCTCATCAGCCAGTGAATAGAGTACTATTTCATTTGTACCGTTTTGGCTGGAAGTTCCTGTTACCGTAATGGTAACCTGTGTGTTAACCGTGCCATAACTATTTGCGGCTGTCAAAGTATAAATGGTGGTTGTATCAGGTGATACGCTGGCCGCGGCATTTGCAGCGACTACGCCAATTGAAGGCTCAATAGTGATCGCATCTGCGTTTTTTACCTGCCAATGTAGTTCAGATGATTGGCCTGCTGTTATTGAAAGAGGGCTTGCTGTATAGAGTTCAATGATAGGGACCGGTACTATTGGAGCAGTAATAATAAGTGGTTGGCTTGTGTCCTGAGACCAATTGCCGTTATTATCCTGAACTCTGAAGGTAATAATATGATTCCCCGGAGAGAGAGTATCCGTTATAAATTCCGGTTTTACGCTCAATTCGCCATCAAGATCTGAATACCACCTGTAAGCCACCACTGTGCCATCACTGTCTTCACCGTATCCGCTAAAGCTTACGGTCTTCCCAACTTCAGCTTCAGCGGGAGTTATTGTATTTATAAATGCTTTTGTGTTCTCACTGGGCGGGTCAGTGGACAGATTATCAGGTAAATACTCACATCCTGAGGTAATGAGCAGTATCATAAGAGATAATACTATGATTCTTGTCATAATAACTCCCGATAAAACCAGTATACCATATACTCATGATGGCAGTTTGCTTATTTTTGTGGTCTGACTATTGACAATGCGATGCTCAATAAAATAGAATCACGATTGCGCTTGCGTATCAAGTATTGATGTCGATAGAGGGATCAATTCTTCACAATGCTGTACGGATGTTGTTTGCTGGTGTTAAAAAATGTGTTCGTGGAAAGAAGGGAGGTGGAATGTAACACGGCGGTGTTATACTCATAAACCTGATTCACTGACATATGATAATACTTGACTTCCTTTATGACAGACTTTATAACCTTATTATTTGGTATTTTAACCCTTCTTAAACAGGAGTGACAACCGTGTTTGATGTGTTGTTGCACGTGAAAATAAGACAAAGACAATTATAATGCTTATGTATTTAAGCTGGAATTGCATTATTAGCTGCATTGAATATTATCGGTATAAAACAACTCGGGAAAAAGCTGTGCTACTATCACGCAGGACATCTTGTTCAACACTATTTCCTGATCGTATGTAGGGCGGAGAATAGAATTATTAAACCATGGAGGTAAAATTGGATACCGGCAAATATATTATTACTGAGTACAAACCGAAGAAAGAACTACCCAAATTCAGGCAGGCAGGAGTCGCATTTCCTGCTGATGCGAAAAAAAATATTATCTGGCTGGACGATAGCGTAGTAAAGGGTGCTTTCTATGTTGAATGTGTGTGGTATTTAAAGTCGCATGAGGAATACGAAGTCGAGACACACACGCATGATTTTGATGAGGTTATTGGCTTTTTCGGTACTCACACAAATGATCCCGAGGACCTTGGCGGTGAAGTAGAGTACTGGATCGACGGACAGAAGCATTTATTGACTAAAAGTTGTTTGATCTTTGTGCCACGCGGTATTAAGCATTGTCCGCAGAGGATTGTAAGGCTTGATCGTCCAATCTTTCATTTCACAGCAGGAACGGGAAGCTCTTACGATTAGTCAATATTGCAGAGGAACATTTAAAGCGGATTATACTATTGCCGCTACAATACTGTATGACAATAAAATGCTAGTGAAAGACAAAACCTTTGTAGGCTATTGTGCTTTGTAACGGTATTTATCATTATATGTTTTAATATACAGCAGTAAACGATCGTACTTAGAGAGATTTATCGGAAGATACTTGCTGCAGTGCTTCATATTCCTGTCTTATCACTGCAATGCGCTCTGGAGGGATCTGGCAGCTCTTCATCCATTCAGCCGCCCAGATATGATAGTCATCGGTATTCCAGACATTATCCATAATCCGCTCAACGCCTCTGGCATATTCAGCCATTTCATGCTCAAATACCGTAAACATCTTCTCTGCACCCGGATGCGTGGCTCTGGCATTGTGCTCATTTATAATTTTCCACATTTTATGAGGATGATCTATCATCGGGCATGGTCTGAG
>CAZFIM010000062.1:0-5035 GCA_964519615.1 uncultured Dehalococcoidales bacterium | reverse complement strand
GTGTATTGTAGCTAAAGGGCTGATTTTCTTTGATACATTTAAAAAATGGTGATGCCAGTGCTTCACCCAGGCTGCAATCGTTTATATTGTGCGTGGCAAAGTGGCAGAATATGCAGGGTTCGACATCACCACGGTGATTAATATGGAAATACTGGCGGCCGCCCGCGATGCAACCGCCCGTTAAGGCTCCGTCACTCCAGAAATCTGCGGGTAGAATGGGTTTGGTTTGTCTGTATTTTCTCATAATAGCACGGAGCTCATTGCGCTGCGTGGGAGTTGGCATAAGATCCATATTCGGATTATCTCCGACAGGCATATAGAGAAAAAGCCAGCCGTAAAGAGCGCCTTTCTCAATGAGAAGATCTATCCATTCTTCGGAACAGATGGCGTCTATATTATGACGCGTTACCAGCGAGGAGAAGCCGAACACACAGCCCTCTTCTCTTAGGATATCCATCGTATTCATTGCCTGGGCAAACGCTCCCTTGCCACGTGAGGCATCTGTAAATTCGGCAGGCCCGTTGATGCTAATCTGAGGCGCTATATTGCCCATCTCAACCAATTTTTTAGCCATAGGCCTGTCGATGAACGAACCATTGGTATAAATCTGAAAGAAGGACTTACTGTGCTTTTTAAGGGCAGGGAGAAGTTCCGGGTAGATAAACGGCTCTCCGCCCAATATAATAAAGAAATTGATACCAATATCTTCTGCCTGGTTTAAGGCATCGTCGAATACTTCTTGCTTCATATCATCTTTTCGTTCATAACTGCCGGCATAACAACCTTTGCAACTGAAGTTACATCTCATTGACGGTGAGATAAGCATAACCGTAGGAGGTTTTATACCGTACTCGGCCTGACAGCGGTCTATTATCTCCTGATAACGGAAGAACATACTAACAATCATACGTGCAAGATATTTCTGGCGTACATTGGGGTGAATGTTTTTTAAAATCCTCTCTAAAAACTCACGGCCTGGATTCCCCTCCTGTAGCCAATTAGCAATCCATTTCCTGACGGTAGCATGTTTCTCATCGTCTGTAATTCGGTTTATTGCCGCCAGAAGGTAAGAAACATTCTTTTCAGTGTTGTTACCCAAAATTCCGAGTGCCTGTGCCAGTGCTTTTTCCGCCAGGTCTCTTTTTGTGCGGTTGATAATTTTTCTGCCAAAACCTGTTGCCATAATGACACCTCTTATGAAAAATTATTGCATATATCGGGCTAAAGAGTGATTACATAGTGGCGTAACATAGTGATACGAGGTATAGTAATCATTCAATGAGTGCTTGTCAAGTAGCTTTTGATAGAAATTAACGTTTTCAGTAATCATATGTCGTTTATGGTAATTCATAATCATCAGCATAATGGAATGCATCATTGATAGAGCTGCTTTCTTGTTGTACGTGAGCCGCCTTAATTTGAATACCTCGTGTCACTAAGTACATAGCTATGCGAGGTATTATAGTATACCGTAGTGCCTTTTCTGTCAATACCTGTATTTCTATATGTACAGTATTTATTAGCCGTATGACGATGATGTGGCCTTTACCTGTTTTATTTTTGCGTTTTATACACTATTATCTTGGAGAGTAAACAGTCATGCAAATGGTCATTGGGCTGATAGCTGGTGTAGTCACGACACTTGCCGTATTACAAGCAACGGGTTACAGCATTATATAAAGAAAGGATATATTGTTTGGTAGCGGTAGCAACGCAGTGATTGACAGACCAGTTAACATAGTCCAAAGGAGTTAGTCCTGTCTGTCTCAAAAGATCTGCAATTCTATCTCTCGTGAGTCTCACTGATTTTGGCGGTCCTTTTACATCCGTATCGGCCCTCCACTCAACCACAAGTGCGGTACCGCCGCGTTTCAACAGACGTGCCGCTTCGGCAACGACCTTTTCAGGCTTATCCACCTCATGCAATATGAATGCCATTAAGCAGAGGTCAGCAATGTTGCTCTCAAGGCCGGTATTGCAGGCATCTGCGTGAATAGTGATCAGATTAGATGCAGATGTACGCGCCAGAATATGTTTGACCATGGCTTCGCTATTGTCTATAGCGTATACGATGCCGTCTTTACCGATACAATCAATTATTGGTACGGTAAAAGTTCCTGTTCCGCTGCCTATGTCCACACAGGTCATACCGCAGCTGATACCTCCCCGGTCATTTAAAAGCTGATATGGACGAAGTTCAGCGAGACGACCTTCATTATCGAATTTTGCAGCTTTTGCGGCATTAAAATCTCCCTTTTCCATAGCTACCTTACTGAAAACGTTTTTTATATATAAATTATATCATCGTTTTTCATATCTAAAGACAGACTATCCACTGTTCATGGACCTCAGCGATGAACACTGATTGTTGCTGTGAAGTGCTAGGTATGTGAAAACAAATTATATAGGTTTCATTTTTATTGCTGCAGGTTATAAGGAGGCTGGCTGCTGTCGGATGAGATAAAAGATACTGACCGAAGCTTAGCAACATCTGTGAAATGCATACTGTCTAGATTGCAGACAATCAACTCTTGCAATCGGAAAGCTATGGTTGACTGAGGATAACCTGCCAGTATGCCCATCCCCAATTATTGATTGCCTTTAGGGTATATGTCACTGTATGCCCTGAAGGCACGGTTACCACAGTACTGCCGGCAGAATCGACCGGACCGATGTCCGGTTCAATAGTAATCTCAGTAGCATTCTCCACGTTCCAGGTAAGCTGCCAGGAATTACCTCCCATATACTGAGCGGTAAAATCTATTACGGGATTGCCAGTAACTGTTGATTGCCGGACGGTAATATCGGTTGTTGATGTAACCGTACCATCCTGATTGGAGGCCGCCAATGTAAAGATCGTGTCTTCAAAAGGGTATACATTAATGGAGCCGCTTGCCGGAACCTGTCCTATTCCGTTGTCTATAGCAATAGAGTCCGCTCCTGTAACACTCCACTGAAGTTTAGATGAACTTCCTGCATCAATATTTTGTGCCGAGGCTTTAAACGAAAGGATAACCGGAGGTTTGCCGGGGCTGGATTGAACGGTTATCTCAGTTTTGACTGTTGGAGACCATCTCTGACTGTCATCGATAACACGGAAGGAAATTGTATGCGTACCGGTTGAAAGAGACGTTGTAGAAAAACTTTCCACGGTACTCAAAACACCGTCAATATTTGACTGCCATTCATATCCTACGATAAATCCATCAGTATCCGTACCGCGGCCTTTGAAAACAATGGATTGACCTGTAATTGCAGAGGATGGCTCAACTGAATCAATATATGCAACAGGTGCGCTATTGTTTGAGGCATTCTCATCGGTTCCTTCTTCCGGAATGGTTATATTGATGCAGCTGAAGCCGGTAAATAATAATAGTACTAATATAAGACAAAGAGCTTTATTCAAACCATTTCTCCTCAGAGTATAGGACACTACTTCACTGATTTTACGCATATTGTAACACGGGCTTGGACGATGTAAAGTCCTGATACTGAAGTAACGTATAATATCTTTGCGCCGTTTACAGGAATTTTCCGCTTCCAACTTGAGCTGTGTTATGATAGGGTATAGTCAATACGAAAAAGGATATATTATAGCTTTTGGAGGATAATGTGCTGAAACGGAGCCTGATTATATTGGTGGCAATGGTGCTATCTGCATTATTAGTGATATCGGGTTGTGGGACTGCAGGGAAAACAGCCGTGGAAGGTGACGTAGTTCAGGTACATTATACCGGTACGCTCACCGATGGGATTGTTTTTGACTCATCCATAGACCGCGAACCTATTGAATTTACTCTGGGTGAAGGCCAGATGATCCCGGGATTTGAGAAGGCTGTTCTGGGCATGAAAATAGGTGAAAAGAAAACTGTAACCATTCCTGCAAGTGAGGCGTACGGTCCTCGCAATACGAATTTGGTAATAGATGTGCCGCGTGAGACAATACCGGCAGAGCTTGATCCTGAAATCGGCAAACAGCTGCAGATGACTATGCAGGATGGCATGATAGCTATCGTCACTATTATCGGCATGACCGATAGCACCATCACACTGGATGGCAATCCTCCACTTGCTGGTAAAGACCTGATTTTTGAAATAGAGCTTGTTGATATACTCTAAAACATTGTGTAAGAAATCCTTTTTTTATGATTATGCTCCCAGTGTTGAAACCATATACATATTTATAACAACCCTGATTTATAACAACCCTGAAAAGCCTATCCGCCAAATGGGTGACCTGGCGCTGTCAAAAGTGCAGGGACGAGTAGAACTTTTTTCCGCGGTAAAACTACCTTTACTACCGATAATTATATCTGTATTCTGCACTACACTATGATCATGAGAGGTAAAAAACATCGTTCTGATAATAGTGATATCTCCTTATGCAGGACGGATTCAATTGCAGGAAAAGAGATACCGGTTATTTTTGGAAGTCAAGGTATCAATTTGAAGGGTAAAATTTTATTGCCTTCTCATGCCAGCGCAGAAAAGCCGATTCCCTGCGCCATTCTCTGTCATGGTTTTGGATCGGACCGAAAAGCTATGGAAACAGGGGCGGCATTGCTGGTTAATAAAGGGATAGCTGCTATTATATTTGATTTGCGCGGTCATGGAGACAGTGAAGGCGCCCTTGACGGTGATTTCCATGAAGATGTTATCGATGCATGGCAGACAATAACTGCGCTTGAGGAAGTCGATAGTACGCGCGCGGCATTTATTGGACACAGCCTGGGTGCACTTTCTTCCATTCTGGCAGCAGCGAAGATTAAGAAGGCTAAAGCGGTGGTCGCATTATCCTGTCCTTTTGAAATCGATGTCAGCAGGTTAATGTGCACCCATTGCGTATTATTTTCCCACTTACCATATGGATTATTTCACTGATATGGAGAATTGCTAACTGGTATAACGGATTAAAGGTAAAAGTAAACTGGCGCGGCTTTTTAGAATCATGGCTGCAAGCCAGATTGTCAGCAGCACTAGCCGAGCTGGATAAATGTCCCAAACTCTTCGTTTTTAGTGCAGAGGATCAGATAAC